>JAYSXP010000001.1:0-21888 GCA_043717125.1 Polyangiaceae bacterium
GGGCGCAGCGGCGACCGGCGGGGGCGCAGCGGCGACCGGCGGGGGCGCAGCGGCGACCGGCGGGGGCGCAGCGGCGACCAGCGGGGGCGCAGAGACGACCAGCGGGAGCATAGATATCCTCGGCATTCGAGGAGTCGCCGGAATGATGCTGAAGCCCCGCCTCGGCAAGCCGTGGGTCGGCGGAACCGTGAGTCCACGGAGAACCGCCGCGCCGCCGACGCGTGCCAGCTCGAGGATGATCAAGGTGTGGTCCTCGTTGCCCTCTTCACCGCACGCCTCGACGGAGGTGAGAATGCGGCGGACCGCGTCCACCATCGCGAGCAGCGCCGAGGTCATCACGCTGTTGAGGACGAGCTCTCCGTCCCGGACGCGCGAGAGCAACGACTCGCCGACGTGCGTCAGCGCTTCGAGCCTCACGAACCCGAGGAAGCCCGACGTGCCCTTGATGGTGTGCACGCAGCGGAAGATCCCCCCGAGGCGCTCTTTGTTGGTCGGATCCTGCTCGAGCGCGACGAAGTCGCGATCAAGCTGGTTGAGGTTCTCGCCGCTCTCGAGCAGGAACTCACGAAGGACTTCGTCGTCACCGGTCATGTCAGCACGTCGAGCACGATGCGCGCCAATGCAGCAATCAAGGCGCAGTTGTGGATCGTCATTGGAAAGGACAACGACGACGTCATCGCGATGACACCAGCGGCGCCACCGACGTGGCGTCGTCCATCACGCTGCACATCGCGTCGCACGTCTCCTCGAAGCGCTCGCCCAGTACGTCCAGCGCGTTCGAGAGCGCCGCAAGCGCGCGCGGGTCCGGCGAATTCCCCGCGATCGCCAGTGTGGCGGCCCGCAGCTCTACCTCACCCGCTCCTGCCGCGGCCGACGCAGCGCAGAGCGCGAGGAGCTCGCCCTTGAGGCGGCGGGCGAGCTGCCCGAGACCGTCGAAATCGCGCGCCTCTGCGGCCGCACGAACCTCCTGCATCGACACGCCGCGGCAGAGAAAGTCCTCGAACAGCTCGACGACGACAGGCTCGTCGCAACCGGCGCGGTTGCGGATTGCCTCGATGTCGAGCACCTCGATCGCGAAGCTGGGTGCGCTGGGCGGACGAGAGCGTGCGTGCCATGCCGACATCGAGAACCTCCACAGGGCCGCGCATACACGTGGCGTGGCCCCAAGGAACGGCGCGGTCGCGCGTGGATTCAGCGTCGGTCGGCGTAGTGCCGCTAGCACGCATCCTGCATCGTCATGGCGCCATGAGGACGTCGTCTCGTGCGCGGGTTCTGGTAGTGGCCAACGCCGGGAGCGAAGCACGGCTCCTCTTGCGCGCTCTTGCCGACGCCGGTTACTCGAACCTCGTGCACCGTTCGAGCGTGGAGACCGCGATCACGGAAATCGAGTCGACCCCGCCACGCCTCGTCATCACCGACCTCTGCCTCTCGGAGAAGATGACCGGGGTCGACCTCACGGAGCACGTCCGGAGGCTCGACTCGAGTGGCTACATTTACGTCATCGTGCTCACGTCGGCAGGCTGCGATCCCGGCGTCGAGTCGTGCCTCGACGCCGGCGTCGACGACTTCGTCGAGAGGCCGTTCCGTGGTGAGGAGATCGTCGCTCGACTGCATGCGGGGGAGCGGATCCTCGACCTCGAGAGCACCCTGCGCGAAAAAACACGCGAGCTCGAGACCGCCCTACGCCGCATCGAGATCACGGGGACTCCGCGCGCGCTCGCGAGGGCGGCCCACGGAGGCTCGACGATACCCGCTCCTGGCGCGACGCCGCTCGATGCGCTCCTCGGCACCGATACATGGCGGGACGTCGACCAGCTACTCATCAAGGCGATGGCCGACTTCTTCCAGCTTCCGTTCGCGCTGGGCCGTAGGCGGGAGAAGCTTCGCGAGCCGTTCGTCGCAGAGATTTCTCTGTCGGAGACGTCCAAGCAGCTCGAGCTGTGTCTCTCCGTGGTTTTCGACGCCGATGCAATGAAGAAGCTTGGCGCTCACCTTCTCGGCGACGAGGACATGGATGGTGCGCAGGCTCTCGTACTCGAGGTCGCCAACATCTTGATGGGGACGCTGAAGACCGCCTTCACGTCGCACGGATTCACGTTCACCGGAGGGATCCCGACGAGCGAGACCTTCGCGGAGGCCCGCTCGACGTTCGACCGTTCGATGGTCCGCTCTCGCATGGCCATCGGCGCAGGCGACAGCGAGCTCGAGCTCTGGCTCCGGTTGAAGGAAAAGAACAACACGACAATGCGTGGCCGACTCCTTCGCGAGGGTCTGGTGGTCGGCGAGGACGTCCGCGACGCGCAGGGCGCGCTCCTCGTGAAGAACGGATCGCGACTGACGCAGACCGCCGCCGAGCGTATCGCCAAGCTCATCCCCGACGTCGATGTCATCGTCACCGACCCGAGCGGATGAAGGTCGCTCAGCGTGCTCGGCGGCTTGGGGCGACCGCGAGGGAGGCCAGTACCTCCGCGAGGCGCAGGTTGCTGAGTCCGGAGGCACGCCGCTTCAGGACGCCTCCGTGCGCCGACGCTACCTCTTCTTGCGGCGGGGCCGGCTCCGTCGCGCGGTCGCTCCGCTCGCGTAGCCCGGCGATCGCCTCGCAGAGCTCGTGAGGAAGGATTGGTTTCGAGAGCGTCTGGTCGGCTCCCGCGGCAAAGGCCCTTCGGAGCGGGCTGTCCGCGAGCGCCGTCGCCAGGATCTTGCGGGCGTTCCCGAAAGCCGAGCTCGGAAGTGTCCGGATCAGCTCGGCGAGGTTCGGCGTCTTGTCATCGAGGAAGAGGACGTCGAACGGAACACCGCTCTCGTTCGCGTCGCGCAGCTTCTCTTGCGCGAGCGAGGCGTCGAGAACGGACTCGACGAGCGCACCGAACCTCCTAGCCGCGGACGAATGCACCCTCGCGGCATGCTTGTTCGGCACGACGATGAGCACGCGAGTCCTGGCGAGCTCGCCGGACTCTTCTGTCTCGTCCGCACGCTCGGCGAGCGGCAGCTGGACCTCGATGCAGCCCACGTCCTCTATCGTGTCGCCGTGCCGGATGGTCACCGAGACCAGCACGGTGTCACTCGGCGCGAGTCCGCCGTGCTGGCGGGCGACCCGGACATGTACGTCGGCGCCGCCGATCGCCCCCCCGACGCCTTCGGCCGCCATGCGACCGACGACGTCGATGAACTGACGCCGATCGCCGAGGACGTACTCGCCGACCTCCGGCATCACCTCGCACACGAGCTCGCTGTCCCGGGCGAGCGCGGCGGTCGCGAGAGGTCCGAGCGCACGCTTCAGCGCGTGCTCCAGCGTGACGACCTCGGCGAGCATGGTCCCGGCGGGTCCGACCTTGGCGCCGATCGGACGTTCGTGGTGCGGGGAGGATTTGTCGCGCTGGTCCTGTCGAGAGCGAAGCTTTTGTGCGGGCATCGAGACCTCCACCGGGCCACAGCTGTTGGGCGCCGGTCATTCCCGCAGAACGGCGAGTGCTCTCGCACCTTGAGGGAATCGTCAGTCGCGCTCGGCGTCGAGCGTCGAGGCCTAAAGGTTGCCGAGGGACCGCCGTTCACCAGCGATGTAGCAGCCATCACAGACTGCACACCTTGAGCGCGAACCCACGCGCACGAACGGCGCAAGAACGCGCTTCCACGAAGAAAGACGGAGATTTGCATGTATCGCACCAACCAGACGAAGGGCCGCCGGTCCGATAGAACACGGAATCTCGGCGTCCTCACGAGCGTCATGATGATTTCGGCGTGTGCGACGGCGGTGCCCGAGTCGACAGGCGAGAACCTCGGCTCCGCCCAGGAGACTCTCCTGACCACAACGTGCACCATCACCAGCGGCAACCTCGCCATGTCGGTGAAGAAGAACGAAGTCGGCTACGTCGGCAAGGTGGGTGGCTGCACCGTGGAGCCCTGCGTCTTTGCCAACGCGCTCGACGCGTCCGGAAACATCTGCCGAATCAATTCGACCGGCAAGACGATCACCGTCACCAACACCGGCGCCGTAGGCATCGAGAAGATGGTCGTCGACTACGCGAACGGGCTCTTCGCGCTTGCCGCAACGACTCCGCTCGTGTCGGTGACCCTCGACACGGGCTCGAAGCTGATGGTCATCCCGCCGATCGGCGGCGGCAACATGGCGCTCGGCGCGACCGGCCTCGACGCCAACACCCTCGCCGCGCGCGGCACGCCGCTCGTCGACGTCTCGATGACGGGCGTCAACGTCCTCTTCAACGGCGGCGCCGGCAACGACACGTTCACCGGCGACGCGTCCGGCTGGACGACGGCGCCCACCGGCTGGGCCACGGGCGCGGCCATCACGGCGGCCGTCGGGGCGGCCTCTCCTCTCAACCTGACGATCAGCGGCGGCGCCGGCAACGACACCCTCGCGGGCGGCTCGGGCACGAACGTCCTCCTCGGCGGCGCTGGCAACGACACGTTCGTGCAGAGCACGAGCGCGCGCGCCGAGACCATCGCGGGCGGCGACGGCATCGACACGGTCGACTACGGCGTTCGCGCCGCTCCGGTGCGCGTCTCGGTCGGCGTCCAGGCCGGCATCGCGACGATCACCACGCCGGGTACGGGTGACGCGAGCCTCGGCTACACGGCGCTCGACGTCCTCACTGTCGCCGGCGGCAAGCTCGGACCGGCAACGGTCCGCGTCGACACCGTCGACGGCAGCGGCACCATCCTGACGGCAACGCTCCTCACCGCCGGCTCGGGCTACGCGGTGGGAACCGGCTCCACGGTCACGGGCGGCACCGGTGCGGGCGCGAAGTTCAACGTCGCGACGGTCGGCCCGGACGACGGCGCGGTCGGCGAAGGCGACGACATCGGCTCCGACGTCGAGATCATCAAGGGCGGCTCGGGCGACGACATCCTGAACGCGTACGCCATCACCACCACCGACGTGGTCCTCATCGGCAACGCCGGCAACGACATCCTCACCGGCGGAAGCGGAAACGACGACCTCTGCGGCGGCGCGGGCGACGATCGCTTCATGGACAACCCGGGCAACGACAACCTCGTCGGCGGCGCGGGCGTCGACACGGCGGACTACAGCACGGTCACGGGCGTCGTGGCCTGCCTCAACGTCGCGGACACGGCAGCTACGAAGCCCTGCGCAACGCAGAACGGCGCGGCGGGCGAGAAGGATGTCGTCAACGGCACCCTCACGAAGGTCTGTCCGCGCGCGACGCTCACCATCGACGTGGGCGGTACTCCGACGGCCGGCGTCGCGGTCCCGACGACGATGCAAGGTGGCGCGATGGCGGTCGACGTCGAGAACCTCACAGGTAGCCCGACGTCCGCCAACGCCCTCTACTGCGGAACGCTCAGCTGCACGCTCTTCGGCGGCTCGGCCGCGGACACGCTCTGTGGCGGCGCCTCGGGCGACATCATCATCGGCCAGGGCGGTGCGGACACGGTCAAGACCAACGGTGGTACCGACCTCGTCGACCTCACCCACGCTGGCGGCTCCGTCCTCGTCACTGTCGACTGCAACAGCAACCAGGTCACGATCCTCAAGGCGAGCCTGGACACGACCGCCTACACGAACTGCAGCGTCGCGAACACGCCGTAGTCCGCGCGTGGAGGTCTGACCGAGGAGCCGGGCTCGCACCTTCGCGAGTCCGGCTTCGTTTTGTCTAGAGGTCGAGTCGAGCGGCTATCACTTCAGCTTCACGGCCCAGCCGAGGCCGCCGCCGTCGACCGGTTGCTCGCGGGTCGTCTCGCCGCGCGAGAGTGCGTACGTACCCGCTGCGACGCCCGCTACGAGCACGCCGGCGGCAGTCCAGAACCACCAGCGCGAGGTGATCGACGTCTCGTTCTTCGAGAGCGATGCTCGCAGGTCGAGGTCCTGACCCGGCTGCACGTCGACCTGCGCCTCGTACGGCTTGAAGTCCGGCTTCCGCACGATGACGCGGTATTTTCCGGCCGGGCGCGAGATGTCGACGGGCGTGACGCCGACGTCGATGCCGTCGAAGGTCACCGCAGCCCCCGGCTCGCTCGACGCGACGTGCAGCGTCGCGGGCAAGCGATCGAGATCGAGCTTCAGCTCCGTCGTCGAAGCGGGCGCGAACGTTCGATTGATGACCGCATCCGCGAACCCCGCGCGCGACACCGTGAAGACGTGCGCGCCCGGATTGAGCGACACGCGGAAATGTCCGGCTGGCGGCGGCTCGCCGGCTCCTGGCACGCGGGTCCCCGCGGCCAGCAGCGGCGGTCCGTCGCCGGTCGATTTGCGCGGCTCGAGCGGGCGGCCGTCGACCGTGATCGCTGCGTTTGCCGGCGTCAGGTGGACGTTCGCGGTCGCGAGCAGCGCGTCGATCTCGCCGATGTACGCCTTGTCCTCCGCGATCAGAGAGTCCGCGAGCTGAGGCGGCGTCGCAGCGGCGCTCTCCACGAGCGCACGAGAGAACGTCTCACGCGCGAGCGTGTACGCGCCCATCGCGCGATGGCAAACGCCGATGTTGTAAGTCGTGACGGCATGCGGCCTGAGCTTCGCGGAGCGCTCGTACGCGGCGAGCGCCTCCGCCCAGTGCGTCGCCTTGGCGAGCTCCGCGCCTTGCACGAACGCGCCGCGCGCCTCGGCGACGCCGGCCGCGTCGGGCTCGCCGGCGCTCGCGCGTGCAGCCGTCGCGAGGATGGTGAGCGCGAGCGCGCAGCCAGACGCGGACGACCACGCGCGCACGTCAGAACGGCGGCTTCTCAACGAGACCTCCTGGCGAAGTGGACGGGGTCCTCACGCCGGTGTCGATCGGGGAGCCCGTGCGCACCGGCGCGGTCGTGATGAGCGGCCGACGAACGCTGACCACCGCGGACGGTGGCGGGCGCGGACGAGCGGCGGCGCTCTCGACCGGCGACGCGCTCGCGACGCTCAGCGCCGCGGAGGGCAGAGGGGTGACGACGACGCCCGGCCCAGGAGCCGCCGACGCGGCGACCACCGGTGCGTTCGACGCCGGCAGCGGCGGCAGCGCGGTGTCGCTCATCGTGCCGGTCGACGAGCGCAGCACGCCACGGCCGGCCACGACGACCGCCGCGGCGACCACGCCGACGCCGACGACGTACGGCCAAGGCCGGCGCTTGCCTCGGGCGCCGCGAGCGCTCTCGTCCCGCGTCGGGCCGGCGGTCATCGCCGTGTTCTTGCCCGTGGTCTCGGCGCCGGTGAGGCGGCGCGTCTCGGACCCGATGTCGACGGTCGGGACCGAGCCCTGCGAGATCCGGTCGCTGCTCGCCTCGATGGTCACGGCGTCCGTCGTCGACTGCGGCTGGTCGAGCAAAAATGCCATGTCGGATCGCTGGAGGCCCGGAGACGAGTCGTCTTCACGCGACTGCTTGATCTGCTTGAGCATCGGCTCGCCGAACGAGCTCGCCAGCGCGTCGGTGTAGTGCTTGAGGACGACGAGGACGTCGTGCAGCGACTGCGGCCGGTTCTTCTTGTCGAACGACAGCATGCGACCGACGAGCTTGCAGACCTCGGGCGGGACGTTCGGCGCCGCTGTCTCGAGCTTGAGGATCGAGTGCGTCGCGATGACCTTGACGATGTCTGCGAACGTGTCGCCGCGCGTCGGCCGCTTCCCGGCGAGGCACTCGTAGAAAATGATGCCGAGCGCCCAGATATCGCACCGGTAGTCGAGTGTCTCGTCGGAGAAGAGCTGCTCCGGCGCCATGTAGTAAGGCGTTCCGAGCATCGCGCCGGTGCCGGTGAGCGCGGCGGACTGCCCTTGCTCGCTCTCGGAGGTGATCTTCGCGATGCCAAAGTCGAGGACCTTCACCACCGTCGTACCCTCGAGCCCGGCGGCGAGGAAGATGTTGTCGGGCTTGAGATCGCGATGGACGATCCCGAGCGCGTGCGCCGCGCCGACGGCGGCGACGGCGGGAACGAGCAGCTTCGCCATCTCCTCGATCGAGAGCGTCCTCACGCGACGGAGTCGCTGCCCGAGCGATTCGCCGTCGAGCAACTCCATGACCATCGCAGGCGTCTGATCCTCGAGCTCGAAGACGTCGAGGATCTCGACCACGTTCGGGTGCTGCACCGCGCTCGCGGCCCTCCCCTCGCGGAGAAATCGGCGACGGACGTGCGGGTCCTCGGCGTTCGCGTCGCGGAGCATCTTGATGGCCACGCGCCGGCCCGTCGCCGTGTTCATCGCCGCCCAGACGACCCCCATCCCGCCCTGACCGAGCAGTCTTTCGAGCCGAAAGCGCCCTGCGAGGACGCTCCCCTCTTTCAGCTCGATCGCCACCTCCCCAGGCTACGTGCGAAGAAGAGGCGGGTCCACGACTCGCGAGGGTCCAACCACCTTGCGCCACACGCACCACACGCACCCCGGACACCGATGTGACCGCGTTGCGAGCCCATCCGCGCCTGATACGTTTTGGGAACCCCGATGAAGCGTATCTACCAGACGGCGTGCCTCCTCGTTGTCGGATGGGTGGTGGCGTGCGGATCGTCAGGCAGCAGCACCGGGCAGGACGAGCCTGCCGTCGCGAGCTTCGCAGGCCAGGGGAACAAGCCGACCGAGAAGTCGTGCAACGTGGACGCCGATTGCGACGTCCACGATCCGTGCACGACCTTCACGTGCAAGCGCGAGAGCGGCGAGATCGCCGCCGGCAAGTGTGTCTACGCGCTCGGCAGCGGCGCGGGCTGCATCTCGCCTGACGCCGGCACGACGTACATCGAAGCGCCCGACGCGGCCGCTGCGCCCGTGGACGCGGGCATCGGTCCGAGCGCATGCACGAAGGCTCTGACCGTGAAGATCACGAGCCAGAACCTGCCCACGTGCACGTTCAACTCGACCGTCGAGGCCTCGAGCCCGGCGACGCTCACCTACGACTGCGGCGGGGGCAACGCGACCGTCACTTTCGGCGCGCAGCAGTTCCTCGGCACCGAGACCAGCGGCCTCGTGAGCGTCTCCAACGTGAGCACCTACGGCTTCGTGAACGCGAAGTACAAGGTCACCTGCCAGTACAAGGCGACGCAGGCGATCTCGGGGACGCTCGCCTCCGGCAAGGTGAGCTGGGCCTACAGCGAGGTGCTCCTGCCCAATCAACCGGCGCTCTGCCCGTTCGTCACCGCCGCGTGCACGGGTACGGGCGACGTCACCGTCCAGTAACGGATTTCAGGGCGCCGCCCGCGCCGGCCACGCGCAGCGAAAGCCGACATCGAGGTTTGCGCTGAGCGGATCGCGCGCGCGACGGCTCGTGGCCTCGAGCGCGCGGAACGTCTCGCCCCAGTTGCCGCCTCGCACGACGACGAGGTGTCCGTCGTGCTCGCTGAGCGACGTGCACTTCGGGTCGTTGTAGATCCCGGCGCGCTGCCAGCACGGCTCGTCGATGCGGTTCCAGAGATCGAGCATCCACTCCGAGACATTCCCGCCAAGGTCGAGGATCGTTCCTCCCGCAAGGGTGACCCGATCGCGCGTGCCCGTGCCCGGCGGCGTGGCGCCGCCCGGCGGCGTCGGGGTGTGGCACGGAGCGATCAGCGCACTGAGCGCGCCCCAGCCCGCGCGGCCGAAAACGGCCTCGGTGCACGCCGGAGCGTCCTGTCCCCACGGGAAGAGCCGCCCTTCGAGCGCGCCGGCAACGTACTCGAACTGTCCCTCGGTGGGCAGGTCGCCGCCGAGCGCCGTGCAGTACGCGCGCGCCTCGAAGATCGTGAGGCACGTCACTGGCTCCTTGTCGTGCGGCCCCGGCGCTGCGGTGAAGGTGCACCAGTCGCCGGTACCGTTGCCCGTCGACATGCCGCTCCACTTCGCGGCCGGCGGGGGCACCTGCGTCGCCGCACGGAACTGCTCGACGGTCACCTCCGTGGCATGAAGGAAGAAGGGGCTCACGACGACGAGGCGCGGCTCGCGCGTGTCGAGCGTGCCCGCGGAGATGCCCGTCGAGGAAGCGAGTACGAAGCCGGGCGAGTTCGGGTTGCCCATCCAGTACGCGCCACCCGGAACGCAGACCGCGCCGGCGGGCGGCGGCGCTGCGCAGTCGATGCGGCGCGCGCTCGGCCACGTGCCCACGAGCGAGGCCTGGGGGCGACCGCGTACGGACTCCGCGGGAGCCGTGAGCGCGCCCACGGGTTGTCCCACGTCGTTCGTCGCGAGCGCGACCGTCCGTTCGGTGACGACGCCGTCCTCCGCGGCAGCAAGCGCGAACGTGACGTCGATGGTCGACTCGGAATCAGGCACGCCGGTTCGATCCGCGAATGCAGCTTTGAACATGCGCGCGCGCACGCGGTACCCGGACACGCCCACCGGTGCGGCCAGACCGATCGACACCGATCGCAGCCGGAAGAGCTCCGCGTCGAGCTCGAAGTCGTTCGAGCAACCGTCGCACGGAGAGCTGGACCCCGGCGCGAAGACGTCGACGCGGAGGCGGTCGAAGAGCGGTGTCGCCTGTCCGGCCTTTTGCCCCTTGATGGGAACGGGTGCGTCGGTATCGAAGTAGACGAGAACCTGCCCGGTCACGAGGATCTTCGGATCCGACGAGCATGCAGCCGCGAGCGCGACCGCCGCGACGAGCGAGAACCTCACTGGCCGGGATGTACGCATCGGAACCCCACTGCTGGAGAGCCACCGCCGGTCGGGAAGGGGCTTCGATAGGCCAGGAACAGCGATTGGCGCGAGGTGGACCAGTTGCCACCACGCGCGGTGTGTGTCGGCGCGGGCTCGACCAGGCACGCGGGCGCGACGAGCGGCTGGCTCGTCCAGCAGTTGGAGGAGAGCGACGCGAACGCATCGACCGTGACCTCGGAGAGGCCCCCCGCGAGGTCGACCACGCCGAGGCCGGCGGAGACGTCGGCTCCGGCGGCCGTCCGCGACCCCACGGGAAGGAGACCGAACGTGCTCCCATCCATGTTGCAATCGTTGTCGAAGGGATACGGACCACGGCCGAACACCGTCTGCTCGCAGCGCACCACCGTCCGATCGTCGCCGCCCCACGGATAGCGCGACTGAAAGGGACGTCCTGCGTTCGCCGCGACGTACTCCCACTGCGCCTCGCTCGGCAAATCGCCACCGTCGAACTTGCAAAACGCGCGCGCGATCGGCCACGCGAGGCAGTTGATGGCGAAGCTCTCGCGACCGAGCGGCGAGCGGCTCCACGTGCAGAGGGACGGTGATGTGGTGTCGGTCCCGACCGTGGGGAGCGGCGCTTCGTTGCCGGTAAGGACGACCCCCGGCCCCGTCGGGAGCGCGAAGCCCTTCGCCACGGCCGCGCGGAAGCGCCCTACGGTGACCTCGTAACGATCGATGCGAAACGGCGGCACGATCGCGACGCGACGCGGGACGTCGTCGGCCTCACCGAGCCCAAACGCGTCCTTGCTGCCGTATACGAACATCGCGCCGTCGACGCAGATGTCGTCGTCGTGGAGCGGGGTTCCGTCGAGCGCGGTGCCGGCGGCTCGTGTCGGGGCAGCGCAGCGGTCGGCGGTGCCAAAGGTGCCGACGACCGAAGGCAGCGCGAGCGACGTGTCCGCGGTGGTGAGCGCCTCGACGATCGGAGCCACGATCGCCCCGTTGTCGGTGCACGACCGCCCGCCGGCGACGTCGGCCATCGTGCCCACGCACGCGCCGCGCAGGACGACGTGAACGCCGGCGTGCACGTCGGGGCGCACGCGAACGAGCAGCAGGCGATCGATCGTGATCGCAGGCTCGGGCTCGGTCTTCGGCGTCACGTCGGAGCCGTCGGCGCGGATGAGGCGTGCGTCGACGACGGGGCCCGCTGGCATGGCGATCTCGAACGGCTTCGCGCCGCTGTTCGGGGCGACGTAGCGCTCGCCGCGGTAGTCGCGCACCTCGCCGTCGAGATAGGCACGCAAGCGAACGACGACCGAGCCCTCGCGCGCGGGGTCCGGCAGGAACACGCCGAAGCTCGTGGGCCAGTCGGCCTTGCGCGAGCGGCCGACGTCTCGCGATTCGAACCAGCTGCCGTCGGGCGCGTAAAGGTCGATCCGAAGCCGGTTGGTCACGGTCGGGACGGGCATGTCCGTGTCGACGATGACGAGCACCTCGCCGACCGGCGAGAGATCGCGGACGGTCGGCGAGCACGAGAGCGCGCTCGTCAGCGCGAGAGCGCCAAGTGCTGCGGCCGATGGTGACTGGCAGCGCAACGGGTCCTTCGCCTCATCTTACATGACGAGAGCGGGCACGGGCACGAGCACGGGCAGAGCGTTGCGCACATGCGCCGCGCGGAGGGGGTTCAGGTGCGAGGAGCGCCCTTCTTCTTCTCGGCGATCTTGGCGCGAAGGGAGCTCAGGGCGGCCTCGTAGTCCTTCGTGGCCGCGTCGATCGAGGCGTCCATCTGCTTGGAGAGCTGCTCGGCTTGCGCGGCGGCGGCGTCGATCTCCCCCTTGCTCTTGTTCGCGGACGTCACGCGGTCGGTGCTCGCCTTCTTCTCGGGATCGGTGCGCCCGGCCTCGGCCTGGAACGCCGTCTCCTCCTTCACGAAGCGATCGATCGTCTTCTTCGCGGAGTCCTTGTCGGAGACGAGCCGGCGGAGGCGCTCGCGCTGGGTGACCATCAAAACGTGCACGTCGTAGCTCGATTGGGCGACATCGTCGCCGAGCTTCTCGAGCGCCGCGACGTTCTGCGGGCCAAGCGTCACCTTGTAACGCTCGATCGTCACGAACGCCTCGTTCTTGCCGCGAAGGCGCTTCTGCTGCTGCTTGTTGATCGCGTCGTTGAGCGAGAACGCCACCGGCCCGGCGACGTCGGCGCCGCAGCCGGCTTCCTTCACGGTGTGCTGCGCGTTGCCGACGACCTTGCCGGTGATCGTGTCTTTCTCGGCGTCCCAGAACGACTTGACCGCGTCGGCGTCACCGTGGGCGTCGGCGTAGTCGGCGCTCTTGCCGGCCTTGTCGGACTCGTCGACGACGACGAGGACCTTGTCCCAGTCGGGCTTCTTCAGCTCGTCCACGCGCGCGCCGAGGCCAGCCGCGAGCGTCTTCTCCTGGGTCTGCGCCTCGGTGAACGACCTACTCGCGCCGTTGAGCTCGTCTGCGTAGCCGATGGCGTAGGGCGTCTGGTCGCCGGACGCCGTGAGCACGGGCCCCTTGCCGGACGTGGAGCAGGCGGCGAGGAGCGTGGTGACGAGGAGGAGAGGGACGCGCATCGCTCGATGACGACGGGTTCGGCGGCGCAAATCTACCGCGCTCTCGCGTGCGGCCTAAGGGCGCGACACGGTCATCGAGTACGCGCCGTGATCGCTGCCTCCCTGACCGTCGATCGACAGGACGCCGAGGCCGGCGCCGGGGGGAACCTCGGTGGTGAGGCTCGATTGCAGACCGCAGCCGTCGAGATTGCACTGGTAAGGGACCGACTTCGGGATCTGCACCTCGACGATGCTCTCCCAGCTGGTGCCGCCGCACGTCGACGCGGTGAGCGTCCCGCCCTGGTCGCTCGGGCAGCGCGCCCACCAGTAGCTGTTCTCGGAGCCTGCGGAGAGGCAGTCCTGCGAGAGGCTGTCGATGTTGCCGCCGACGCCGACGGTCGTTCCTGTCTGCACACTGCTTCCTTGCGGGAGCGCTGTCGCGGTCCCGCTTCCCGCGAGCGCCCACTCGAAGTGAATCGTCGCGTCACCCTGTGCGCCGCCGCGGCCGCCGAGACCGAGACGGTACGACCCCGGCTCGAGGCGCGCGACGAGACGGGACTGCGGCGTGCCGCACGCATCGTCGCTGCACACGGCGTCACCGGTCATCGTCGGGACGGCGAGGGGCTCGCATGTGTCCGAGAGGAGGAAGAGCACGGTGTTCCAGCTCGCGCCGAACGTGTCGGCATAGACGAACACCCGCTTCGACACGGCGAACTTGTAGAAGACGTCAGGGCCCTGATCCGCCGCGCAGGGCGCATCGACGTCGTGGGTCGCGCCGTGGGTCGTCGCCTTCAGATCGAGGCGGCGATTCTGCGCGCTCAGCGGTATGGCCGGCGCGCCCGTACAGCTGTCGTTCCCGGGGTTGGTGAGGACGGGCGCAGGGCCGCTGTCCTTCACGCTGGTCTCGGCGGCCGCTACGTCGCCGACGCTGCCGTCCCGCGTCGTCGTGTCGCCGCCGCCGGCGCTCGCTGTTCCGCCTTCGCCTGCATCGGCTCCGTCGACCCCATCGGCGGCGGGCGGTGAGCACGCAAAGAGCGCGACGAGCAGCCCGCCGGCAGCAGACAGGCCAATGTGCGACGATCTCATCGACGGAACCTCCTCGGGGGCGACACGTGCGCCCACCGGACATCGAGCAACGAGCGTGCCCTACGCGGATCCGCTGGATGTGGCCGCGTTCGCCTGTCGCCCCCGACCGCGCGCGTCAGCGCGGTGGCGAATCTGCCAAGGCGATGACGCCCGGGAGGCCGAGCAGGCTCGCGCTCCGTCGATCGCGGCGGCACACGGATTGCTCGATCGGCGAGCAATGTCGAGAATCAGAAGGTCGCCGCGCGCGGTCACGACGGCGTTCGGACTCGGCGCGCTCCTCGGTTCGGTGTCTGCGTTCGCCGCGCTGGGGGCGTGCTCGTCCAGCGACGCGACCGCGGACACGAGCGACGCGAGCGCGGAGGCAAGCGACGGCGCTGACAGCGGCGACGCGAGTGACGGCTTCGCTCGCGAGGCCTCGAGCATGGCCACCGTGACGTCGCTCGTCGCACGAGCGATCGGTCGCGACGGCGGCGATCTCCAGGTCACCGTCCAGGGCGAGGATCCGACGCAGACCGCCTACGGAGCGCACATCCGGGTGCGCGACAGCCAGAGCAACAAGGTGCTCGCATTCGAGGGCAACTGGAACGGCCCCGAGCCCGGCGTCCTCGGCGAAAAGGCAGCCGAGCGAAGGGTGCTGTTCGATCCAAGTGACGACGCAGGGCGAACGACGTTCACGCGGACGGTGACGTTGCCGGGGATCACCGAGAGCTACCCCTCCATCGCGCGGATCGACTTTGCGGTCCTCACGGCGGTGGACAAGCATTCGATCAAGCACTTCGCGGAGGTGACGCCGCAGGCGAAGGCGAGCCTCGGCAAGACGTGCGACCCGGCGTTCGTGACCGACCGTTGCGCGGCTGGGCTCGGATGTACCGCCACGCCGCCCACCTGCGCTCTGGCGGTCGCGCCGGCGGTCGATCTGCTCGCCTACGTGCCGGGGCCCGACGGCCCGCACATGTTGCTACGCGGCGCCGACCCCGCGGGCGTGGTCGACGGCATACTCATCGAGTTCCTCGACGGCGTCGGTGGCCCACAGATGATCGATCTGGGGAACGCCAACTTCACGACGTCGCAGGAGCTGAAGGTCGGCGCTGGGTGGTCGGCCGGGTCCTTCTTCCTCGACTACGTCGCTCCGCTGGGGTTCGAGGGAACGGTGTCGAGAATTGCAGCGACACCGGTCGGCGCGAACAAGGGGGCACGCACGACGGCCGCGTTCGGCGCCGTCCCGCGGAAGCCAGCGGGGCAGGTCTGCGATCCGCGTGGCTTCACCGGTTGCGCCGTGGGGAACGTGTGCGAGCGGGATGCGAAGACCCAGACGAACGTCTGCGTCGGCCGCGGGGCGGCGAAGGCGAGTGTCGTGGCGGCCGCGCGCGTGATCGATCTCGGAGCCGGACAGTCGTGGGCGACCGGATATGCGCGCGGGACGAGCCTCTGGGATCCGCCTGCGTCGTGCGTCGCGACGAGCGCGATGGGACGACCGGAAGGGATCGTGCGGCTGCACGTCCCGGCGGACGTCGCGAGCTTGACGATCTCGACTGCGGTCGAGGAGACCAACTTCGACACGCTGGTCTACCTGCTCGCGGGCGCCGGAGAGACGGAGGACTCGGCGATCGACTGCAACGACGACGTCTCGGGCTCGGCGGGGGCGCTCACTCTTCAGAACGTGAGGGCTGGCGACTACCTGATCGTGGTCGACTCGAAGTCGATGACCGGAGGGCAGTTCGGGGTGAAGGTGCAGTGAGTTGCCGCGCGGCTCGCGGGACGGTGGAGATGAGATGACCTTCGAGACGAGGTAAGAGCACGCGAGCCGTCCGGCGCGCGCAACGCCGGTGCAGCTCGAGATGGCGCCCATCGTGAATGGGCCGTCCCGCAAGTCAGACCGCCTGGCCCCAGGCTGCCGTCAGTCTTCGCCCCCACGCAATCGCGCGGTCCAGGTCCGCGAACTGCGCCGGGTTGCAGCGCGGAGCGCGGCGCACCGCCTCGAACAGCGGCGCCGCCGCGCGCGCGTCGCCACCGAAGAACGTCGCCAGCGCCAGGACATGCAGCGCCGCGAGGTTGCTCGGGTCCGTCGCCAGCGACCGGCGCGCCCGCGTCATCGCCTTCGCATTCCGCCCCTCGGCGAGATCGAGCTGCGCCAGCGCACACTCCGCTCGCCCCCTCGCGTCGACGTCGAGAACACCTCGCTCCAGCGCGAGCGCCTCACGAAGATGCTTCTGCGCCGCGCGCACGTTCCCCGCCGCCTTCTGCGTGATCCCGAGGTGATAGTGCACCCACGCATCGCGCGGGTGACGCCTAACCTCCTCCAGCAAGAGCGCCACGTTCCGCGCCGTCCGCGAAACACCCTGCGCCATGCTCGACACATAGCCGTGATGCACGATTCGGAGCTCGAGGTCGTCGACGCGCCCGCCCAGTCGCTCGATCGGCCCCCGCACCTGCTCGTGAATCGCCCTCTCGTAGCGATACCCCGCCACGTTGCGGAACAGCCGCACGCTGCGCGCCTCGGCGACGCTCGCCACATCCTCCGCCGGGAGCAGGTTCTCGACGATCACCCTGAAGCCCGCCGCGTCCGTGCTCTCGAGCACCGCGCCGAGGCCCTCGCGCCAGCCGGCGCCGAGCTCCTCGTCCGCATCGAGCACCAGGATCCAGCCACACGTCGCGCGCTCGATCGCCGCGTTCCGCGCCTTCGAGAAATCGCTCTCCCACGCCGCATGGAATACGCGCGCGCCGCCAGCCTCGGCGATCGCGACCGTATCGTCCGTCGACCCTGTGTCGAGCACGACGACGTCCGCCGCGACCCCCTTCGCACTGCGAAGGCACCGCGCCACGTTCTCGGCCTCGTTCTTCACGATCACGCAGAGCGAGATATCCATCACGCGGCCTTGCGGGGCGGCGCCAGCACGACGGCCTTCTCGTGACCGACCACCACCTGCGGGTCGATCATCATCTGCAGACCTGCCTTCTTGGCCATCAGGCAGAACCCGACGTCTTCCGACGTGAACTCGGAGCAGCCGCAGATCTCGACCGTGATCGGCCGAAACCACGGGTACTCGAGCTTCTCGAAGATCCCCCGCCGCACGAGCACGAAGCCGAAGCCGCAGTAGTCGACAGGCACGAGCCCCTGCCGCGACTCGACCTTCGCCGGCGTGAGGAACTCGAACTCGCCCTGCTCCTGAAACAGCGCCTCGTCCATGTGCTCCACGGCCGCGTAGCGCTGGTTGTCCGCCATGAGATAGAGACCGCCGACCATATCGACCTTGTGCGCGAGCAGCGCCTGGAAGTCCTCGAAGCGAAAGACCACGTCGCTGTCGATCCACAGCATGTAGTCGTAGTCCACCTCGCCGCCCCACGGCGCCTGCTTCGGCCCACGGCGAACGTCGCCGCCTGCGACGCGATTGCGTGCATAGTACACAACAGCGTCGTAGCGCCTCGACACGATCAGCCGCACGCCTATCTCGCGACACCGCTCCGCAAACTCGTTCCACGCGTCGAAGAACCGACCGCTGAACTCGCGCCCGGGAATGCAGGCCACGATGGTGAGCGGCCGGGCCTTCGCCTCGGCCGGCCTCGCGGGCCTGCCCTGCGTGGAGACCACGTTTGCGGACGCCTTGACGACCAGCCTCGGCCCGGTGACCGTCCGGCTCTCCGTCGCCCCCGCGCGCACGAGCGCCTTCACGAAGTCGTCGTCATCGCCGCTGACCTCGAGCATCCCAGGCAGGCTGCGCTCTACCGGCACGCAGACGAGATTCGCCTCGGGCTGGTAGGGCGCAAAGACGTCCTCCGCGTTGCCGAAGAAGTTGTCGCGCCGGTAGTAGGGAGCAATGTGCCAGTACGCGCGATAGCCGAGCGCGCTCACCGCGCGAATCACCTCGCCCGAGCGCTGGACGGTGTTGTTCTCGACGAACAGGATCGGCTGGAGCCGCGCGATCGTCATCGCGGCCCCGGAGAGCACGAGCGTCTCCAGTCCCTCGACGTCCACCTTGACGAGCGCGCAGCGCTCGAGCGCCAGCGCGTCGATCGTCATCGCCCGAACCGCCTCGGTGCCACCGCTGCGCGCCCGCGCGTCGACCGCGACGCCGATCGCCCCGAAGTTGCAGCCTTGCCGGGGATCGACGACGGGGATTTCCACCGTCCCCTCCTCGTCCGACGCCGCGGCGAGCAAGCAATCCACGTTGGCAAGCCCGTTCGCTGCAACGTTCGCGACCAGCAGCCCGTGCACGAAGCGCTGCGGCTCCATCGCGACGACGCGCCCCTTCGGCCCCACGTGCTTGCCGAAGAACACCGTATGCGTGCCGATGTTCGCGCCGACGTCGACGACGACGTCCCCCGGAACGAGGAGCGAGGCGAACAGCTCGATCTCCGATTCGCACCACTCGCCGTACAGGTCGAGCGCCCGCCCGACGAACGAGTCGTTGACCGGATACATGAGCGCTCCGTGACGGCACTCCTTCATCGCGACCGCACCGTTGTCGAGCAACCGCGGCGGAACGCAGGCCGAGCGCGCAGCCGCGGCATCGAGCGCAGCCAGCCGCTCGCTCGCGGGCGCAAGCGGACCGAAGCCGAGCGCGCGCCCGTAGCAGGCCCGTGCCCCCGCGCGGTCCCCGCACGACTCGGCGAATGCGCCCAGCTCAAACCACGGCAAGAACGAGCCGGCACCGCCGCTGCCTCCCTCTTCCTCGCCGAGCGTCACGCAGGCCTCGAACGCCGCGAGCATCTCCTTCGTGCGCCCCAGGCTCTTGTATGCAAGGGCTTCGCGCATCCGCAACTCCGTGAAGCGCGGCCAGCGTTCGCGACACGCCTCGGCGAGCCCCAGCACGTCGGCGAACATTCCAGCGCCCGCGAGCGCCTCGGCGAGCGTGAGGACCACGCCTCGTGCCTCCGCTGCCTCGAGCGGCACGAGCTCGAGGGCGGCGCTCGCGTGCTCGAGCGCCGCGACGGGATCACGCCCGACGAGCGCCTTGGCGAGCCGATTCCGCGCGAAGCCGTCCGCGGGGCAGCGGCTCACCTCCGCGCGGAGAGCATCGAGCCTTGCAGAAGCTTCGGCCGACGGGGCCACGACGATGAGGACGCTCGGTTCCAAGTTTGCCATTCTCCACTGCGGACAGGTCGTCGGGCTGAGGGGTCCGCGACGGAGGCGCGGGTGATGGAGGAGCGTTCACGCCGCGCGCGGCAGGGGCTCGATGCGCTTTCGCTTCAGCATCTCGACGAGCGTAGTCCGGTGCAGCCCGAGCGACTGCGCCGCCTTCGTCTTGTTGTTGCCGTGCCGCGCGAGCGCATCGCGAATCAGCGTGTTCTCGTACGCATCGACCTTCGCACGCAGATCGATCGCGAGCGCGCCGACCTCGGCCTCGCGCGCGTCGTGCCCGTCGGTCTCCGCGGCAGGCCGCGGCGCGAGCGCGATCACCACGGGCCCCGGCGATGGCATGCGCGCAGGCGCGCGCGAGGCATACGTCCCGATGATGCAGTCCTCCGAGACACACGCATCGGGCGACAGCAGCACCGCGCGCTCGACGACGTTCTCGAGCTCGCGAACGTTGCCCGGCCAGTCACACGCCAGCAAGCGCGCCGTGGCCTCGGCGGAAAACTCCATCGTGCCCGAACGACCGTCGCGCTCGGCCGCGCCACGCAGGAAGTGCTCGGCCAGCAAGGGAATGTCCGTGCGACGTTCACGGAGCGCGGGCAGACGGACATGAATCACGTTGAGCCGGTAGTAGAGGTCCTCGCGAAAGCGTCCCGCCTCGACCTCACGCGCAAGGTTGCGGTTCGTCGCGGCGACGATCCGGACGTCCGCCTTGACCGTCCTCGACTCGCCCACCGGCGTGTACTCGCGCTGCTGCAGGAGGCGCAGGAGCTTCACTTGCATCGAGAGCGGGAGCTCACCGACCTCGTCGAGGAACAGCGTCCCGCCCTCGGCGGCCGCCACGAGCCCCTGGCGCGCGACGTTCGCGCCGGTGAAGGCTCCACGCGCGTGCCCGAACAGCTCGCTCTCCACGAGGTTCTCGGTGATCGCTCCGCAGTTCACGGCGACGAGCGGCCGCTTCGCGCGCGGGCTCCCGTCGTGGAGGGCAGCGACGGCGAGCTCCTTGCCAGTACCGCTCTCTCCCGTCACGAGGACCGTACAGGAGGCCCCTGCCACGCGATCGAGCACGTCGAGCGCGGCGCGCATCGAGGGGTGCGCGGCGAGCAGCGGGCCTCTCGAGGTCACGCGGACGTTGGGCTCTGATCCGTTCATGGGCGGTGCTTCCTCCGGACAAGAAGGGGACTTCCCCTTCCGCCTGTTGAAAACGGCCGCCGCTCCCGACTCTTAAGGCTTGCCGAGCAGCTCGGCCCAGCCGTCACGGATCGGCCGGATCACCTTGGGCACCTCCGCCAGGATCTCCCGGTCCTGCTTCAAGTTGGCCTCCACCAACCTGCGCATGCAGAAGCCGTACACGCCCATCAGGTTCTCACATAGGCCGGTGGTGTCGGTCATGTCGAGGCCTCCCGCGAGCTCCTCGAGGATGGCATGGCAGCGGCCCGTCCGCTCGCCGACACGCGCGCGGTTCCCTTGTGCCAGCGCCTGGTCGGCCTCGGTCGCGAAGCGGATCACACCCTCGAGCAGCATGAGGACGAGCTGCGCCGGCGAGCACGTCTGGATCGCGACCGACTTGTACTTGGCCGCGACGTTCGCGACCCTGGGAAGGGTGACGGCGCTCATCCGTTCCTCGAGTTGCTGAGGATCGTGGAGTCGAGCGAGGCCTGCATCGCCTTGTACTTGCCCACCGCCGCGTCCATGGCGGAGAACTGCTTTTTCAGCTGGGCCTGGTAGTCGTCGAGGCGGAGGTCCATCTTCGTCTTCGCGTCGTCGATGCGCTTGCTCTGCGCCTGCAGTGCGGAGATGCGTGCCGCAACGGCACCCCCCTTCCCGACCACCAGGCTGTCGACGCCCTTCATGAGCGCGTCCATCAGCCCCGTCGCGCCCGTCACCGTGTCGGTCACGAAGAGCCGGCGCACGGAGTCGGGGTCGGCAGCGAGGGCAGCATCGAGCTTCGTGTAATCCATCGTGAGCGTGCCTTCCTGCGAGGTCTTGAGGCCGAGGCTTCGCATCGTCGTGTAGGCGCCCGTCGTGCCGGCGATCGGCGACGAGAGGAGCGCACCCATCTTGTGGAGCGCGCCACGGATGGCCGAGTCCGCCGAGAGGAACGGATTCGTGGCCTTGCTGCCGCCGAACCCCGCTTGCTGGTGTCCGTAGTTGATGACGTCGTTGTAAGAGTTGATCAGCGTCGTGACCTTCTGCCGGAGCGAGGTCGAGTCCGTCGACACCTGCACGATCGTCGGGCCGGTGGTCAGCTTCGTGAACGCGAGCTTGAGCCCGCCAACCACACCGGTGACCTGATTCGTACCGCTCGTAGACAGCATCCCGTCGACCGTGAACTGCGCGTCAGCGGCCGTCTCGTACGTGGCGCCCGCGGCGGGATCGCCCGGCGCGCCGAAGCCCAGGGTCGTCCCGTTCTCGCCGATCGTGAAGGCGTTTCCAGCTCCGGTATCGAGGCCCTGGACGATGAGGCGGTAGCCGGTACCGTCGTTCATCACGGACGCCGAGAGGCGCGCCCCAGACGAGGAGATCTTGCTGGCGATGTCCGCGAGCGAATCGGTCGCGAGGATGGAAACGTTCTTCAGACTGGCGGGGTCGCTTCCGATCTGGAGGTCGAGAGACCCGCTCATTCCAAGGGCCGTCGTCGAGCTGCTCGCGCTCGT
>JAYSXP010000002.1:0-7802 GCA_043717125.1 Polyangiaceae bacterium
TCGGGGCTGGGCGCGACGTCGGACGAGGAGCCGGCGGTGCCGCACGCGGCCAGCGCGGCGACCGTTCCGGCCAGAGCGAGGAGCGTGGAACGAGCGGGAGACAGGGATTTCATGGGCGACCCTCTCGGTTAGAGCAATTGCACTAACTCGCCCCTTCTCCCTACCATGAGCCGCGTCTCGGGCCGCTTACTTCGCGCTTACCCGCGAGAAGATCCCAGGGTCCGAGAGTGCCTGCGGCCCGCGCCAGCGCGACCGTCAGTCCCGCAGCGCGTCGACCCCTCCGCTCTCGGTCCACTTCTTCAGCATCGATGGGATCGCGTTCTCGATCATCTGGCCGAGGCCGGCCTCGAACGTGGGATACGAGTCGTTGCTCTCGGCGGTCCCGGCGAACGAATACGCGTAGTCCTTCTTCTCGTTCTTCCGGAGCGCAAAGCCCCAGGTCATCTGGATGATGGCGTACGTGAGCGGGCCCCGCACGAGGTCCTGGAGCCGGATGTTGTCGACCTTCACGTCGGCGACCACGTGCGGCGTGGTCGGGAGCGGTTGCCCGGGAGCGACGATCTCGACGCGAGAGAAGAAGTCGGAGAGCGAGGCCTTCAGGTCACGCTTCACGAACTCCTGCGCGTCCACGAGCTGGAAGTGCTCGCAGCCGGAGCTGCCGGTCGCGCAGGCGCTCGTGTCGATCGTCCACTTGTCGCGCACCTTGGCCGCGTCGAGAACCACGTAGAGCGGCCGGTCGATCTTCCGCGCGACCATCAGGCTTGCCGGCTTCGGTTTGGTGTTCTTGAGGCTGTAGCCCCCCTGGGTTCCGTACACACTGCGCGAGTAATTGCCGCCGCCGCAGCCCGACGCGAACAGCGTGAGCGCGAGAGCCAGAGCCAGAGCCGGGACGATACGAGAGGAATGCATGCGGTTCGATGCCCTGGAGAGGAGAGAGGTGGGTCGCCGACGTAACCATGAGCCGCGAGGGCGGCCGTGGTCGCAGGAAATCGCAGACCGTGGCGACAGTTCGGCGTCGGCACGACCCGCTCGGACCCGGACGCGCGGTAGTCGTAGGGCCGGTTTGAACGCCGTATCGACGACACCGTCCTCTCCGAGAGGTGGACCACCGATTCGTGAAATTACCACGGCGAGTGGGCGTTGCGACCGCTATGACCGAGAGCTCGCGGCGCCCAGCAAGCGAGTGGCCGCGGCGACGCCGCTCGTGATGGCGCCTTCGAGGCGTGCGCTCTCCAGCCAGTCACCGCAGATCGCCATATCCAGCGCCTCGTCGTGAAGGCAGCCCAGGTGGGGTGACGATGACGCACGCGCATACCGCCAGCGGTGCGCGGCCGCATGAATGACCTGCGCGCGCGGACAGCGAAGTCCCTCGCGCCGGTGGATGACCGCGAGACGCTCGACGAGCGCGGCGGCAAGGAAGCTGGCGACGTCCGGCGGGTCGGCCTCGAGGTGGGCCCGCGACCACGCCGGTGATGCGTGTAGTGTCCACAGATTTTCGCCTTCGATCGCGGTCCGTCCGGGCTTGCTGGCCTCGCGCGCCGCCCAGGCCAGCGGCGCATCCTCGGAGGTGAGGAGGTCGGCCGCCGCTTCTCCGTCTGCCCTGAGCGCGACCATCACCGCCCAGCACGGCTCGAGCCGCGCGGCGGCAGCCCGAGCTCCGAGCTCCGAGCTCGCGATCGCCTCGCCGAGCAGCGCCACGCACTGCGGCGCGGGTACCGAGACGATCAGCCCGTCAGAAACATGCTCGAACGCTTGACCGGCCTCCCCCCGCGCAGCCGCTGCCGTGACGCCCGCGATCCGCCACCTGTCGTGTGCTCGCAGCAACGACCCCACGGTCGACCCCGTGCGAACATCCAGGCCACGCGCGAGATGCGCCGCGATGCTCCCCATGCCGGGTGTGCCGACCCACCATGTCTCGCGCTTGCGCGCGATCTCGCGGTTGGCGTTCGTGGCTGCGGGACCTTCCTCGGCTTCGATCCGCGGAGCCCAGGGCTGGACCACGCCGTCTTTCTCCCACGCGTCGAGGCGCGACGTGAGCCACCCGCCCCGCGCGGTGAAGAATTGCGCGCCGTGATCGAAGCTCCGCTGCCCGGGCCCCCGCCGCGTGGTGGCCCGTCCTCCGGGCGTGCGCCCTTTATCGAGGACGACGACCTCATTTCCACGATCGACGAGCGTACGTGCGGCCGCCAGCCCCGACAGGCCGGCGCCGACGACGACGAAGCGTTGGGAAGCTCTGGCCATGGAGGATACGACGATAGAGGATACACGCGGGGCGCGCCCGAGACGTTCAGCCACTTCGAAGAGCGTCGGTCTGCCGGCGCCGTCGGCGCGGTCATGCGAACTTCGGGAAGTTCTCGAGCGATACGCGGTCGCCTTGCGGCTGAACGGTCTGTCGGTAGGCTTCGAGCACGAGGGCAACGCATGAGGCCTCCGCTCCCTCTGGCGCGCCAGCGACGGCGTAGGCCACAGCCCGCGCCGTATCGATGTTGGCGCTGGTAGCTGGTACCGCACGGACGCCTCGCACGACCGCGAGTTCCGGGCGATGATCGCGCCCGATGAGCAGCGGACTCTCCAAGGAGCGCCTCGCGCGCATGCACGACGTCATGGCCGGCCACGTGACGCGCGGGCAGGTCCCCGGGCTCGTCTCGTGCGTGAGCCGACGCGGCGAGGTGCACATCGACGCCATCGGCCAGAAGGCGATCGGTGATCCCGCGCCGATGCAGCCCGACTCGCTCTTCCGCGTCACGTCGATGACGAAGCCGATCACCGCCGTCGCGACGATGATCCTCGTCGAGGAGTGCAAGCTCCGGCTCGACGACCCGGTCGACCGCCTCCTCCCCGAGCTCGCGAACCGTGAGGTGCTGAAGCATCTCGACGGACCGCTCGACGAGACCGTGCCCGCGCGACGTGCCATCACCGTCCGCGATCTCCTCACGTTCCGCATGGGCTTCGGGTTGATCATGGGCGACCAGAGCGCCTATCCGATCTTGCGCGAGCTGAAGGCGCAGGGGCTCTCGAGCGTCGGGCCGCCGAAGCCGGCAACGCTCCTCACGCCCGACGAGTGGATGCGTCGCCTCGGGACGTTGCCGCTGATGGATCAGCCCGGCGACAAGTGGATGTACAATACAGGTTCGTATGTGCTCGGCGTCCTGATCGCACGCGCCTCGGGGCAGCCACTCGAGACGTTCTTTCGCGAGCGCATCTTCGAACCGCTCGGAATGAAGGACACGGCGTTCAGCGTGCCACCCGACAAACTCGATCGTCTCGTGACCGCGTACGACTCGCAGGCCGACCCGACGACGAAGGCGCTCGTCGTGCACGACGGAGTCGCGGATAGCCAGTGGAGTCGACCGCCCGTGTTCCCCGACGGCGGCGCCGGGCTCGTCTCGACCGCGGCCGACTATCTGGCGTTCGGACGGATGATGCTCGACATGGGCAAGCACGGAGCGAAGCGCATCCTGTCTCGGCCCTCGGTCGAGGCGATGACCACCGACCAGCTCACGCGCGAACAGAAGGCGCGATCCGGCTTCTTTCCCGGCTACTGGGACACGCGCGGCTGGGGCTTCGGCGTGTCGATCGTCACGGCGCGCGACGGCGTCGCCGCCGTGCCCGGCCGGTACGGTTGGGACGGCGGCTACGGCACGGCGTGGTCGTCCGATCCGGCCGAGCAGCTCGTCGGCGTGCTGATGACGCAGCGCACCGGCTTCCCGATGTTCTCGAGCGTCTATCTCGACTTCTGGACTTCGGCGTACCAGTCGATCGACGACTGAGCGCGCTGCGTCACTTCGGACCGGCCGACGCGCAGTGACCGTTGATGCACTGGACGCCAGCGGACGCACCGCAGCAGTCGGCGGCGGTCACGCACTTCTCGAGCTCCTGCGCGCAGCCGACCGGCTTGTCGCTGCACGTGAAGCCCGTCGCGCCGTCGGCCTCTGCGACCTGGCGGCAATAGCCGCCGCAGCACTCGTCGCCCGTCTCGCACGACTGGCCGTTCGGGTGACACGGATCGAGCGCCCAGAATGCGCGCATGTTGCCGGTGCCGAGCTCCTGACCGGGGAGGTAGAAGGCCGGGTGGCTGCGGTCCTTGCCGGGCGTCGGGTTGATGTCGATCGCCGCGACCCAGAGCTTCTTGCGGGGCGAGAGCTCGGTGGTGTTCTGCGCATCCTTGCCCCACGCGTCCTGGCTCGCGGGGAGAAGGTTGCCGTAGCAACGACGGCTCGTGAAGACGACCCAGAAGTAGCCGCCCGACGCGACGGGGAGCACCGTGGGCTCGAAGTTGAGGTGCGCCTCGGCGGCCTCGTCATAGGGGAGGTACGTGGCGCCGTACGCGGCATCGGTGCCCGCGTAGCCGTTGAGCGCGGGGACGTACTGGCGTGTTTTTGTCGCGACGTCGACGAGCTCGATGTCCGCGTGATGCGCCTTCTGCGTGCCGAAGTCGTCACCGGCGTGGAAGACGAGCGACTTGGAGTCGGGGAGGAACGCGGGCCACGCGACGAGCGTCGACCCGGTCCAGATCTTCCCGAGTGTCGTGAACGCGAGCGTCTTCTGGTCGAACGCCATGACGCCGAGCGACTTGCCGCTCGCGTCTGCGACGCGGTCGTTGAAGACGATGTACTTCCCGTCCGGCGAGAACGAGGGCATCTGCGCCTGCGCGGTCGCGGGCCACCCGGTGACACCGGGGACCGCCACGCCCGTCGTCGGATCGAGGAGCGTCGAGTACTGGCCGCTCAGGTTCGTGAGGCCGCGGATGCCGCCTGCGTTGTTCGAGTGGGTCATCATGTACTTCGCGTCGGGCGTGAGCGCCGCGAACGAGTA
The DNA here is from genome assembly GCA_043717125.1 of Polyangiaceae bacterium. Classification (GTDB taxonomy): domain Bacteria; phylum Myxococcota_A; class Polyangia; order Polyangiales; family Polyangiaceae; genus Labilithrix. The sequence goes on from JAYSXP010000002.1 coordinate 4,816, forward strand.
CGCGCCCTTGGCCTGCGAGTGGCCCGCGGTCGCGGCGCCCGTCGCGTCGACGTTGAAGATGCCGCTGCTCTTCGGATCGCCACCTTCCCACGCGATGCCCGTCGCAATGACGGTGCCGTTGGCGCTCACGCTGTGACACACCGAGCAGCCGGCCTCGAGGACCGTCGCGTCGACGGTGCTGCTGGGGCGCACCTTGAGGAGCGCGCCGGAGTTGCCGGCCTGCGGCGTGTTGTAGGTGTTGTAGTAGACGGTACCGGCGAGGCTGGCGGTCGCGATCGTCCACGTCTCGCCGATCGGGCCCACCACGACGCCTGCGCTCTTCTTCGTGATCGTCACCTTGACGGTGTCGGTCCCGGAGGCGCTCTGCGTGATCGTCTTCCAGCGATTCTCCGCGAGCTGCGCGGAACCCGGGTTCGACGGACCGAAGAACGCGTCGTACTGGAAGTGCAGCGACTTGAAGCGCACGAGCGTCTGAGCGGGCGCGGTGCCGGCAAACTGCAGGAGCGGCGAGCGGAGGCCGCGCGGGAACACCGTCTTGTCGTAGGGGTAGAGCCATTTCATCGCCGGATCGCCGGAGAGCGGACCACCCGCGACGAGCAGCGCCTGATCACCCGCCGAGAGGCCGTTCGCATCGACGAGCGACACATTGACGGTGACCGTCGTCGTCGCCGTGCTCGTACCGGCCGTCGCGATGACGTTCGCGACTCCGCCGACCGCGCCGTTCGCGGTGAAGAGGCCCGTCGCCGTGCCGATCGTGCCGAGCGTGCCGACGTCGAGCGACCAGGAGACCGGCACCTCTTGCGTCGTACCCTTGAGGTACGCGTGGAACTGCTGCGTCACCGGAAGACCCGTCGCCGTGAGCACCGGATTCGGTGGAGAGATCTCGAACGCGCCGACCGAGGCCTCGCCGCCGCCGTCGCCGGGGAGGAAGCCGGAGGTCCCCGAGCTGCCGGAGCTGCCGCTGTCGTTGGCGTTGGGATCCGTGAACACGGACTCGGCGTCCGCTCCACACGCCGCAATGGCGGCGCCCGTGCCGAGCGCAAGTACAAGAGCGGCGATCCAACGTGTCATGCAAAGCCTCCGGTTCGTAGTGTAGAGCAAAGCGAGCGAGAGGTTGAATCGCCGGCGAGCCGTACTGCGGTCCGGTCCTCGTGTGTGTGAGGCACCTGCGTGTCGGCGCCGCGTCGGGTGTCTCGAGTTCGGCCTTGAGCTCGTCGATTTCGCGCTGCTGATGCTGGAGTGAGGCGACGGTCATGCTCGTGTAGCCCCAGAGGTCGACCCGCTCGCGCGACGGGAGCACCGCAGCGCTGCCCTCGGGCGTGTCCTCGATGATGAGCCCGAGGGTCCCGCCCGGACGCGGATACGCTCGGAAAATGAGCACCTCCGACTCCACGAAGCTCCGCATCAACGGTGACCGCCTCTGGACCTCGCTCATGGAGCTCGCGCGCATCGGCGCGACGCCGAAGGGGGGTGTCTGCCGCCTCGCGCTCACCGATCTCGACCGGCAAGGTCGCGACCTCGTCGTCGGCTGGGCGAAGCAGGCGGGCATGACCGTCACGATCGACACGATCGGAAACGTGTTCATGCGTCGTGCCGGCAAGAACCCGAGCCTTGCGCCGATCGCCACGGGCAGTCACATCGATACGCAGCCGACAGGCGGCAAGTTCGACGGCAACTACGGCGTCCTCGCCGGGCTCGAGGTCGTGCGCACGCTCAACGATCACTCGATCGAGACCGAGGCGCCCATCGAGGTCGTCTTCTGGACCAACGAAGAGGGCTCACGCTTCGTCCCCGTCATGATGGGTTCCGGCGTCTTTGCCGGCGCGTTCACGCTCGAGTCCGTCTACGCCGCGAAGGACGTCGACGGCAAGACCGTGAAGGACGAGCTGACACGCATCGGCTACGTCGGCACCGAGGAGTCGGGCAAGCATCCGCTCGGCGCCTACTTCGAGGCGCACATCGAGCAGGGGCCTGTCCTCGAGGACGCCGGCATCACCATCGGCGTCGTGACGGGCGTGCTCGGCCTCCGCTGGTACGACTGCGTCGTCACCGGCATGGAGGCCCACGCCGGCCCGACGCCCATGGCGCTCCGCAAGGACGCGCTGCAGATCGCGACGCGCATCATGCAGGAGACGATCGCGATCGCGAACCGCTACCCACCGTATGGCCGCGGCACCGTCGGCTTCGTGCAGGTCTTCCCGAACAGCCGCAACGTCATTCCTGGAACGGTAAAGTTCTCGATCGATCTCCGCAACGTCGACAACGAGCGCCTCGACACGATGGACGGCGCGGTCCGTGCGTTCATCGAGAAGACCTCCGCCGAGTCCGGCCTGAAGATCTCGGTCGAGCAGGTCTCCTACTTCAAGCCGTGCCCGTTCGAGAAGGGCTGCGTCGACGCCGTCGAGGGCGCGGCCAAGGCGCTCGGCTACTCGCACATGAACGTCGTCTCCGGCGCGGGTCACGACGCCGTCTACATGGCGCGGCTCGCTCCGGCGGGGATGATCTTCGTGCCGTGCAAGGACGGCATCAGCCACAACGAGATCGAGGACGCGAAGCCCGAGCACCTCGAGGCCGGCTGCAACGTCCTGCTCCACGCGATGCTCGATCGCGCGAAGTAGATCAGCGGCAGCGCTGGACGACGTTCGCGGTGCTCGCGACGTTCGTGCCGCCGGCCGCGGAGCAAGCGCCGCAGGTGGACTTCGTTCCGGTGACACCGCAGGCGACGACGGCTCGGAAGCCGCTCGTCGTCGCGGGACCCGCGAAGACGCTCGAGGCGTCCACCGCGCATGCGTTGATCGCGATGTTCGACTGGCAATCGAGCCCGGCGTGCTGTCCTCCCGTCACGCACGTCGACTGGAAGTTGCAACCGAGGAGCATTCCGCCCTTGGCGTTGCAGAAGCCGCACCCGATGGTGTTCGCGGGGTACTCGCGAGTCTCCTTCAGCTCGGAGCCGTTGCAGTCGTAGTCGAACGTCGAGGCTCCGCCCG
>JAYSXP010000011.1:0-21163 GCA_043717125.1 Polyangiaceae bacterium
ACCGGCTTCACGCGGCTCGCGTGCATCGACGCGTCGAACAAGCTCCGCCGCATCGAAGACGACGTCCGAGCCACGCTCCTGCGCGGAGAGACCGCTCCAGCGCGCGACTGAGCGACCTTCGGAAGCTCGTGTCGTGTGATTCACACGACCTGAGCGACCTTCGGAAGCTCGACCTGCTCAGCAGGCCGCTTGAACGGCGGCGCACGTGAGGAAGAACATCCCTCCGAGCACCAGGCCGATCACGGCGAGCACGATGGGGAGCGCGGACGGGCCTTGCGGAACGAAACGACGCTGCGGGTACATCCGCGTCCCCGGAGGCGGCGACATCGGAGGCGGTGACATCGCGGCGGCCGTGTACTGCTGCGGATGACCGTGCGAGCCCGGCGCCATGCCGGGCATCGGCGCATAGCCCGCGGAAGGGTACGTGGCGCCCTGCGAACGCCCGGGCACTCCGGGTGGATACGCGCCGGGCGGGTACGCGCTCGACGCGGCCTGCTGCGGGTGCGGATACGGAGGCGACGACGGTGCGTGCGGCGACTGCGGAGGCGTCGAGGTATGGGCGAGCGAAGACGGCGCCACGCCTGACAGCCGCTGGTCGGGCGTCGTGTTCGGGGCATTCGCGCCGGCGGAGACGATGGAGGGCGGCATCGTCGGCCGACGCGCTTGAGAGAGCGCCGCCCAGAGCTCGGGGACGGTCGCGTGACGAACCTTGGGATCGACCGCGAGGGCACGCCGACACACGACCTCGACCGCATCGGGCACGTTCGCCCCGCACTGGCGCGGTGTCGGTCGCACCGTCGGATCGGTCGCCGCCTTCAACAGCGAGACGACGTCTCGGCCCTCGGTCGGCACGCGATCGGTGAGGAGCTCCGAAAGCAGGAGAGCGAACGAGTAGACGTCCGTCGCGAGGCCTGTCTGCCCGATGCGTGGGTCGAGCTGCTCGGGCGCCGCGTAGAGCCACGTGAACGAAGCGAAGGGGCTGCGCGTGCCGGGGCCCTCGCCGTCGCGGATGATCTTCGCGATGCCGAAGTCGAGGACCTTCACCTTCGGTCCCTCGCTGCTGTCGAGGAGAAAAAAATTTGCGGGCTTGATGTCCCGATGCGCGACGCGACGATGATGCGCGACGCCCAGGCCCTCGGCCGCCGGTTCGAGCAGCGCGAGCGCCTCGTCGAGCGTGCGACCGCGCATGCCGCGCTTTCGGCGCTGAGAAAGGTCCTCCGCGAGCGAGCGGCCCTCCAGCCACTCGAGCACCATGTACGGAGCCCACGCGCCGGTGGCCGTCGTCACCGCGCCAAAGTCCATCGAGCGGACGATGTGGAGCGACGCTTGCGAGAGCGTGTAGAGGAGCTTCGCCTCGTCCTTGAACTTGGCGAAGAGCGCGTCTTGCACGGCGCGGTCGTCCGCCGACATGACCTTCAGGGCCTTGATGGCGATCGGCTGCTCGAGCGAGACGTGCCAGCCGCGGTACACGACGCCATAGCCGCCCTCTCCGACGACCTGGTCGGCGCGGTACTGCCCATCCAGCGTGGTGCCGGCGAGGCCGAACGGGTCTTCGAGCTGAGCCGAGCTCACCAGGCCTGAGCGTAGCCCAAGTAACGGTCCTTGTTTCACTCACCTGGTGCGTTCTGTAGACTGGTCCTCGTGCGGAAGCTCGTCCTTGCCCTTGCGATCGCAGGGTCGATCGGATGCAAGCACCCGGGCTCGAAGCTCGAGGGGCACTGGAAGGGCACGCGCGCCGAGGGGGTCGGTCCCCGCAGCCAGGACGCCGCAAACGCCTTTGCGACGCAGACGGAGATCACGGCCAAGGGCACGACGATCACCATCACGACCCCCGGCTCGAAGCCCCTGGCGGCCACGTTCGTCGTCGACAGCGAGAATGCGAGCACGGTCGTGGTGCACACCGACAAGGACGGCGCCACGAACCAGGAGACCTTCGGGTTCACCGACGACGCCAAGACGATGACCTGGCGCATGGGCGAAGGCCGCACGATCACGTTCCAGCGCCAGAAGGACTGATCAGCGGCGGACCTGTTCGCGGGGGATTCGCAGCGAGACGACGCGGTCGCCGCGTTTCACCTTCACCACCACGTCGTCGTGCACCGGGCCCGAGAGACGCGCGCGTGCATCGGTGATCGAGCTCACCCGCGCGCCGGCGATCTCGGCGACCAAATCGTTCGGGAGGAGGCCCGCTCGCTCCGCCTCGCTGCCCTCCGCGACGGCGACGATGACGACCTCCGCGGCGGTCAGGCCGGCGGCCGTCTCACCAAGCGTCACGGCCACGCCGCCGGTCGCGAGTGGGTCCGCGGCGAGAGGCTCACCGCGCGCCAGCACGACCTTCACGCCGTCCGTGGTGCGCCCCGCGAGCACGCGGATGCCAGTCACGTGCGCGCGTCCCACGTCGGGGGAGTAGGCCTCGACCACGGCCTTCCCCTCGGCGAGCTCGCCCAGGCGGAAGCGGCCCTTCGCGTCGGCGACCGCCATCCCAGGCGGGGTGCCCGACACGGGAAGGTAGGTCGGAACCACGTCCTTCGCGACACGCGCGCCGGGGACCGGGTCACCCTTGGCGTCGATGACGACCCCCTCGACGATTCCCTCCTCCGCGAGCTCCACCTTCGCGAGCTCGGTCGCGCGACGTCCTCTGCGCTCCTCGATGACGACGTCGCGTTCGAGGGGCGCACGCCCTTTCGCCCGGATGCGGAGGCGCGCGGGGCCCGCCGAGAGATCACCGAACGTGTACTTGCCGTCCTTGCTCGTGCGCGCGTGACGCGTGCCCGTCTCGCTTTGCAAGGTGACCTCGGCGCCCTCGATCGTCTCGCGACGGTTCGCCCACACCTCGCCGCTCGCGCTCTCGGCGACGACCAGCTCGACGGTGAGCTGGGTCATGTCCGGGGTCGTGACGACGATCTTCGCGGAGCGACCCGGTGACCGGACCTCGACTCGGAGCGGCAATCCCCTCGCGTTTGCTAGCTCGGCGTTGCCGCGAGCGTCGGTGAACGCCGTCGCGCGCAGGGCTTCGGCGGGGTCGAGCGATACCGCGGAGATCTGCGCTGCGTCGATCCCCGCGCCGCGGTCCCCGGTGACCTTCACGACGAGCGCCGGACGAGCCTCCGGAAGCGCGAGCTCGATGCTCTTCTTGCCGCCCTCGGGGATCGCCACCTCGATGCGCGCCGCGACCTGCGCGATGTCCTCGTCGCGCGAAACGAGGATCGTCACCGCCTCCGGAAGCGCAGCAAAGGCGAACGAGCCGTCCGTGCCCGAGCGCGTCACACGCTCGAGCGAGCCGCGCGTCGCGAGCGCCGTCACGTGTGCGCCGGCGATCGGACGCCCGCGCGTGTCGACGACGCGCCCCTCGAGCGAACCACCACGCGACAGGACGATGTCGACCCGCGACTCCTTCTCGGAGAAGAGCGCGACGACGTCGCTCATCGCTTCGACGTACTGCGGATGGTGAACGAGCGCGCGTACGCGGCCGGGAGGGATCGGCATGGCGTTGAACATGCCGTCGCGACCCGAGACCCACGGTTCGTCCGTGGCCGTCCGCGCCGATGAGCCCCCCACGCTGATGCCCGCGAGGGCGAGCGAGACCGCAGGACCGTGCGGGATCGCCGGCACGGGCCCCGGCATGACGCCGAGCTCACCTGCCGGGACGAGGGGGCGCGGTCCGGCGAGCGCGGCCGTGAAATGCGCATCGCGGAACGACGAGCGCTGCGGATCCTCGTCGATGGGCATGCCTTCGAGGTCGGTGCCGACGACGCGGATCGTCGCGCCGTCGACCGCATACCCGCGCGTGTCGACGATGTGGCCAATGAGCGAGCCGCCCTTGAGGAGCGGCACCTTCACCTCCGACGGCGGCGGGTCGTCGATGCGGAGGGCGGGCCTGGCGACGAATCCGTCGGCGCGCGCCGCGAGCGACGCGGAGCCGTGCGCGATGGGGCCGAGAACGACGCGGCCTTGCTTGTCCGTGAGACCCTCGATCGGAAATGGCGAGAGCCCCGACTCCGCGAGCGTGACCCGCGCCTTGGCGATGCCTTCGTCCTCGACCGCATCGACGACGCGCGCCGTGATCATGACGCCCGGCGCGAGGCGCAGCTCCACGGTCTTCTCTTCCCCACGCGCGATCGAGATGCCGAGCTCGATCGGTGAGACGCGCGTTCCCAGCACGGAGCGCAGCGCATACGTTCCGGGGTCGAGACCGCCGAGGCGGACGCGGCCGTCCTTCGCCGTCTCGGCGACGCGCGCCGGCCAGAGCGACGGCGACGCGACGAGCACGCGTGCGTTCGGTACCGGCTCGCCGGACTCGCTCACGACGTTCACGAGCAGCGCGCCCTGACGACCGAGCGTGATGACGCAGAGCGGTCCTTCGAGGACGCGCCGACGCGTCACCTCCTCGAAGCCGGCGGCGCGCACGGTCACGGAATAGGGTCCTTCACCGAGCCGACCGATGTGCGCACGACCGCCTTCGTCGGTGCGGGCACCGATCGGGAACGGGTCGGTGCCGCGGACCTCGATCTCCGCCGAGCCGAGGGCGACGCCCTGCTCGGTCCTCACGTCGACCACGAGCTCGTGCGCCGCGCCGAGCTCGAGGTCGAGCCTTCGCGCGCCCGAGACGATCACGACCATCTGTGAAGCGCGCGCGTGGCCCGCGGCCTCGGCGACGACCCAGTGCTCGGCGTGCGGCAGCCGCTTCAGTGCTGCGCGACCGCTGCCGTCCGTCGTCGACTCTCCCGCGTCGTGAGCGCGACCGTCGAGGATCGCGAAGGCGCGAACACGAGCGCCGCGAAGGGGCGGCTTGATCGCGCCTGCCGCGCCCGGGGCGCCCGCGGCATCGGAGACGACGACGTCGAGCACGCCGTCACGATCGCCGACGTCCTCCGGCAGAGGTGCCGCGGTGAGCTCGAGGAGCACCGGCCGAACGGCCGCGCCCGGCCAGCTCGCCACGTAGATCAGGCACAGGAGCGCCAGGAAGATCGTGCGGAGGCGCGACATGTGCGGGAAGGAAGGCACGCGAGGGTCTGAGGGAAAACCGCGAGCACGCTCATGGGGCGAGACGCGGCGGCCGGGGCGCTTGTTCCGTTATGTCGCCTCGACCCCGCGATCTGCTACTTTTTGCCAAGTGGTTGAGCGCGCCAACGATAGAGGACCACGCGCGCGAGCAGGCGTGAAGGCCGGGGCCTCGGCTTTCGCGTCGATCCTCGCGCTCGTCGCTGGATGTGGAAGCGAGCGGCCACCGCCCGCCGGGAGCTCCGGCTACTCGCCTCCGTTGGTGTCCGGCAGCAGCAGCGGCTTCGTGGACGGCGGGACCCGCAAGCCCCCCGGTTGCGGCACGAAGGACGACGGCACCTTCTGCGATTGCCTCGACGTTCCGCTCTTCGCGGAGGCGCCGAACATCTACTTCGTGCTCGATCGCTCGGGCAGCATGACCGAGGACAACAAGTGGGGGCAGGTCCGGCAGACCGTCGCGCAGATCGTCCGCGGCCTCGGTCCGCGCGCGAACTTCGGCGCGACGCTCTTCCCCGGCTTCGACGACTCGGCCACGTGCGCACCGGCGGTCGCGGCGATGCCCATCAGCCCTGGCGATCCACCGGGGGCCACCGACGGGCCCACCACGAAGAAGCTCCTCACCGTGACGCAGAGCCCGCCGAGCGGAGGCACACCGACGGCCGAAGCGTTGCGCGGCGTCCTTCCGCTCCTGCGCCGCGCGAAGGGAAAGACGTTCGTCATCCTCGCGACGGACGGCGGCCCCAACTGCAACGCTGCCGCGTCGTGCCAGGCTGCGATGTGTCAGCCGAACATCGAGGGCGTACAGGGCTGCTCGGTCGGAGGTCCGAGCTGCTGCGAGCCGCCGAGCGGCTTCCGCGAATCTTGCCTCGACAGCGACGCGACCAAGAGCGCCGTCGCCGCGCTCAAAGCGGCGGGCATTCCGGTCTACGTCGTCGGCTTGCCGGGCACGAGCGCGCCCGTCTACGCGAGCCTGCTCGACGCGCTCGCGACCGCCGGCGGCACCGCGCAGGCCACGTCGCCCAAGTACTTCAAGGTGGCGAGCGCCAGCGACAACACACTCCTCACTTCGCTCAAGAAGATCGCCGCGCAGATCATAGCGACCTGCGAGTTCAAGCTCACCGAAACGCCCGCGCAGGCGAACCAGGTGAACGTCTACCTCGACGAGCTCGTGCTCCCGAAGGATCCGGTGAACGGGTGGAAGATCGAGGGGCCGACCGTGACGCTCCTCGGCGATGCCTGCACCAAGGTGCTCGCCGGGGACATCCTCGACGTCCGCATCATCACGGGCTGCCCCACCGTCGAGCCTCGCTGACGGAAGCCCGCGACCCCCACGAAAAAACCTCGGTGGAGACGGGCAGTCGCCGTACCATGCTCGGCATGAAGCCGCGAAACGATCGCGCGCTCGCGCTCTCGGCCTTCTGTCTCGAGATCGAGAGCTTCCGCCGGACGCCCGAGGGCCGCGCTCGCGACGCCGAGGCATTCCTGCATTTCTACTTCGCGCGGCCGAGCGCCGGAGCCCCTGTCACGGACCGGCTCTTCGTCCATCTGCCTCGGGAGGTCCGCGCCCCGATCATCGCCGGGTGGCGGGTACGCGGTCTCAAGGCGGCTCTCCGTGACGACGACGAGCGCGTGTGCTCGGTCGTCCTCGATGCGCTCGAGGCCGGCGACATCGACGCGACGCTGTTCGAGTCCGGGATCACGTCGGAGGTGCTCATCGACTACGTGCCGCTCGACGAGTGGTGGGAGTTCTGGCGCGCCAAGGTGCTGCCCGCGGCCTCCGTGCAGAAGGCCGTCGCGTGCGCACGGGCCTCGCAGCTCATCGACGACGCGTGGTTCCTCGACGCCGTCCAGGGTCGGGGCGGAAAGCTCAAGGGCACCGACGCGATCGCCGAGACGCTCTCGAAGGACGAGGTCATCGGGTGGGTACGAGCGCTGCATCTGTCAGGCGACGGTTCGGCGCGCGGCGTGATCGCCGCGCGAGGATGGGACAACGTCCTCGCGAAGACGGCCCCCGACACGCTGCTCGCGGTGCTCGATGGCTTTGCGCGCAAGGTGCACCTCGTGAAGACGGCGTCGGTCGCGCCCGCGCGCCCACTCTCGATGTCTCCGCTCCACGGGTTCGAGGACATGCCGCAGGTCGACCTCAGCAAGCTGGAAGGCGGAGACGCCGGCGGCTGGGGTCGCGAAGGCCTGCCGCCGTTCTCGGAGCCCGGTGAAGTGGTGAACGACGAGGAGCTCGAGCACGTGCCGACGCCGCATCTCCCGCCGCCGCTGCCGGAGTGAACCCGGCTAGTGCAGGGTGTGCCAGTTGCCGTCGTGCTCGACCTTGGCCGGTGCGCGCACCGGGGAGCCATAACGCGAGAGGTCGACCTCGGAGTCGGTGAGCTCGGCGGCCTCGCGTGCGCGCTGGGCGAGCACCGCGTCCTCGATCGCCTCTTCCTCCGCCCACCTGGCGAGGATCGCGCGAGCGCGCCGGCGCTTCTTCACGTAGCCCCAGCCGAGCGCGCCGATGACGCCGACCCAGAGAATGCCGCCGCCCGCGAGTACGGGAATGATCGAATATTTGCGCTCGACCTCGCTCCGCCACTGGAACTCCAGCTTGCGGAGATCCGCGCCGTACGCATCCGCGAGCGCGCGTTCGAACGCCTGCCCTTCGCGCACGCGTCGGATGGTCGACGCGAAGCGCAGGCGATCCGAACGAGCCTGAAGGAACCGAAGGAAATCGACACTCTCCGCGTACGCGACATTCACGTCGACATGGTCGGCGGGAAAGCCGCGATCGAGCTCGCTCAGCGGTAGGAGCGTTCCGTTGATCACCGCGGTGGTGAGGACCTTCTGGCGCTCGAGGCCGTTCTCGCGCGCGAAGCCCACCGCAAGGCCCTCGTTGAACCATGCGGGGACATGCTGCCCGAGGACGGCGTCCTCGAGCGCGACGTGCATGAGCTCGTGGCGAAAGACCTCGTCGAGATCGGTCGCGTCACCGCCGCGCGGCGCCATCATGCTGATCAGGACGAGGCGGAGCCGCGGGTACGCGATGCCGCTCGCGTACGAAGGAGGCAGCGCACCCACGGGCGCGAGCTTCGTCATCTCGGCGAACGTCGGCGTGATGCGCACCTCGACGTGCGCGAGCACGTCTTGCCCGAGGAGATCGAGGAGCTGCCCTTTGACGGCCTCCGCATCGGCGAGCAACGACGCGACGCGCGGTGACGCGACCGACGGATAAGAGAGCTTCAGCCAGCCGAGATCGCGCGTCATGTAGCTCGACGGAACGGGCGGGATCGTCACCTGGCCGAGCGAGACCTCCGGCATGTCGTTCGGCGCGGTGATCGGCGCTCGATCCGAGATCTTCGGGCTCGTGAGCAGACCGCCGCTCGCGCTCCCAGCGACGGGAGCCTCACGCAGCTCTTGCGCGCGGCTCGTCGTCGACGACAGCGTCACGACGAGCGCGAGGAGCGCCGAAAGAAGCGTGCGAACGAGACCGGACATCGTGGGCATTTGGATGCCGAGTGAGCGCGGCCGGTGGCGCAGAGGTTCTGGGGAGACGTCCGACGTCACTTGGGGACCCGCATCTGAAGATGGATCGGGTCCGACCCGGTGTCTCGTGAGGCGAAGTAAAAACCGGCGCCCAGCAGCGCCGCACCGCCCAGCGCACCCCAGAACCAGCCCGAAGTGTAGAAGGGCGAGCCCTTGTCGTCCTCGGGGCGAGCGGTCGACGGCGTCGGCGAGAGCGCGGCCGTGGGAGCTCCAACAGCCCGAGATACTGAGGGAAAACGGGCTTCGAGTGACGTGACTGTCGAGCGCCATGCCGCGGGCCCCTCGACCCCGGGGTCGGGGGAGTACCGCGCGGCGTCGAAATCTCCAGGTTCGGCGAGAAATAGCCGAGCAACGACCGTCGGCGTGGGCGTGGCATTCCCGGTCGCGCTCGGCGCGGCGGGGGCTCCGGTCTGGGCGCCGGCATCAGCGGTGGCGACTGGGGCTGCGGGCGCACCGGCGTCATCGGCGGCGGCGGGCGGGCCAACAGGGGCGACGAGCGCGACGCTTCGCTCGACGCGAACGACGAGCAACGCCTCGGCGCCGACCTGCTGCGCGAGGCCTGCGAGCAGACGACGACCCGCGGCGTCCTCACCGGTGATGCCCGCGCGAACCTCGGCGAGCTCGCGAAGCTCACGCGACGCGATCGCGGGCGGCGCGCCCCCTGCGAGGACGCGTGCGCGCACCTCGTCGAGCGCGCGAGGGCGGAGACGGCTCCCGTAGATCGCGCGAGCGAGTGCGAACGCTTCGTCACGCGAAAGGCCGATCGCGAGCACCGCGATGCCCTGCCCGCTCGGGCGTGCCGGCGAAGCCGAGGCGGAGGGCGCGCCAGCGGGCTGGGCTGGCGCGAGGCTCGGGAGCCCGAGGACGAGCGACGCCACGACGAGAGAGGCAAGGCGCGCAGTCCGGGCCATCAGGGTCGAGATAATGTAAGCCGACTCGGGGTCGCGTCAACCAGAGGTAGCGAAGAGGAGAACGGGCGCGGGCACGGGCACGTGGGAGACGCTACGAGAGGCCACTAGAACAGGCCGAGGACCCACGCCTGGACCGGCGCGCCTTCAGCGAGAAGGCCTTGCAGGTCGGGCTCGGCGCGGACGCACGCGAAGCCGAGGAGGAGGATCGCCGCCGCGATCGGGACGCCCGCAACCGCGAGTGGTCGCCACCTCGACATCGCGCGCGACGACGCGATCGCGGCCGACACGACGAGCGCAAGAGCGTCGACCATCGACGCAGCCGTATGCAAGCCGGCGGCGCGCGACGTGCGGATCCCGACGAGCGCGACGACGATGAACGCTGCCGACGCCGCAACGATGAGAGCAACCTTGTGACCGCCCCGAGGCATCCGCAAGAGCAGCCCGACGCCGCGCGACGCGAGCAACGCCACCACCAACCCCGAGACCAGCGCGAAGATCGCGAACGTCACGCCGGCTAGGGCGTGCTGATGCGTCTTCGCGCGGAGCACGGAACCGAACACCGAGAGCACGCCGAGCTCGAGGACGGCCCACCACAGCATCGCGGCGGCGACGAGCGAACCGCGATCGCCCGCGAGGATACGCAGCCCGACGCGACCGCGGCGGAGCACCGCCACGACGAGGATCGCGAGAGGAGTGAGCAACGCCGCGAGCGCGAGCCACTGCTCGATCGCGCGAATGACGGAGCCTCCGTCGCCGATGCGCAGCTCGGCCGGAAGCGAGGACACGGTGGCCGCGAGGACGCCGCCGCCTACCACGGTGCCGAGACGCATCACGAGCGTCGTCGAATCGTCGCCCCCCTCGGCGGCCTCCCGCCTCGGATCGCGCCGCGGATCGTTCCGCGGATCGTTCCGCGGATCATTCCCAGACGACGGGGGGTGCGGTTCGCGCTGCATGTAGCCCGGAGAGCGCGGACTCTAGCGCTTCGTGCCAGAAGGGGACCTAAAAATAGGTCAAAACGGATCGACGGGGGCGAGCGGAGGCAGCGCGAAGATCGCGTCGGCGCGCGCAAGTGTCCGTGCATCTGCGTCGAGCAGCCCTAGCCGTGCAGCATCGGAAGCGCGGAGCCCGCCGTAGAGCACGCTGGCGAGCGTGGCCCTTGTCATCCGAAGCGCCGCCGCGGCGCCGAGCGCGGCCGCCACCTCGGCGCGACCGTCTCTCACGCAGACCGAGACCGCGAGCTCCTCGCCGGAGCCGTGCACGACCACGTCCAGCGAGCCGTCGGCCGGGTAGCCGCGGGCCTCGAGCGCGCGCGGCACGTCCTCGATCCGGAGCATGGGTCCGCCCACGATCGTGCCGAGATCGTGCTCCACCTTGTCCGTGCCGAAACGCCGGCTGTCGGGGTCGAGCAGGGCGAGCTCGAGAGGATCGTTGGCGTCGACCTCGAGCTCGATCTCCGCGACCTGATCGCGCATCCCGGCAAGCGCACCGAGGAGCGCGCACCGGGTGATGTCGTCGTCCGCGACGATCTCGTCGACGACGAGCGTGGTCGCCGCGTGCGCCTCCGACTGACGGAGCTGGAACGCGACGTACCCCGAGTCGGCGACGAGGAACTGACGACGCTCGCGCGAGAGATGTCGATCCCAGAACGCATCGGTCCGCGTGAGCCAGCCGCTCGTGCGCGAGGCCGCGCGGACGTAAGCCCGCTTGATGAGGTCCTTGTCCTCGCTGCGCGCACGACGGACGCGCGTTCGCGCGAGCGTTCGCCACGCCCCGGGGATCGCGCCCGGGTCGACGGCAAGTCGCTTTCTCGAGGACGTCGTCCCGTACCCGAGGCGCGCGTAGAAGCGGTGCCGGAAGGCATAGAGCATGGTCAGCGCGTCGCCGCGGACGTCCGATGTGACGTGGAGGTGCTGGAGGAGCGCCGTTGCGATCCCCTGCCCGCGGACCTCCGGAGCCGTCGCGAGCGAGGCGATGGCGCCGAGCCGGACCGCGCGGCCGCCAAACCAGGCCTCGAGGGGGAAAAGGAACGCCTGTGCCACGATGTCCTCCCCACGGAGCGCGAGGACGAAATCTTCGAGGCTCCCGAGCGGATTTGCCGCGAAATTGCGCCTCCGTTCGGTCGCGGAGCGGTCGTCGGTGAAGGCCGCAAAGTGCAGCTCGAGGATCCGGTCGAGGTCCTCGGCCGTGGCGGGGCGGAAACGCAGGTCCTCGGTGCTCATGATGCCTCCCGTACGCGTACGCGATCGCCAGAAAGTGGGCCGTTCGAACTCGAGGATGGTAGGCCCGAAGCGATGGCAACGGAACACGCGCACGGTGGGCAGACCGGTCTCAGGCTAGGTGGCGCGAGGGCCGACTTCGTCGCGGGGCTGGGCCGCAAGGTCAGCGACCTGCGAACGAGCTCCTCCAAGGTGCGCGAGGCTCCGGGGGATATCCTCCGCCGCGAGGAGCTCCGCCGGAAGCTGAACACCCTCTCCTCGGCCACCAAGCTGATGAAGTTCGACGCGATGGATCGCGCCCTCTCCGAGGCGCTCGGCACGATCGACCGCACCGACCTCGACGTTCCGATGGAGCTCGTCGACATCGACGCGATCGAGCAGGTCATCGACGACCTCCCGGCGCTCGCCTGGGGCGACGGAGACGCGCGCGTTTCCCGCGTCGAGCCCGTCGCCAAGCCAGCGATCCCGTCCTACTCCGCGCTGGTCGTCGGCTCGCCGCACATCGCGAAGGCGCTCCTCGACACGCCGGCCGAGCGCGCCGACGGCACGACGTCGAGCTTCACGTTCACCTGCGAGAGCACGCCCGACGCACAGGCGGCCTTCGACCTCGCACGCACGACCGAGCCCGACCTCGTCGTCCTCGACGCGGACCTCGACTACGCGCCGGAGCTCGTCGAAGCGCTGATGGACGACCCGATCACCGAGGCCGCTCCGCTCATCGTCGTCGGCAGCTTCCAGGAGCCCGGCGAGGAGTCGCGGTACGTCGCGATGGGCGTCGTGAAGACCCTCGCGAAGCCCACGTCGAAGGCCACGCTGCGCGCCGCCTGTGAGAAGGCGCTCGAGTCGCGCGCGGCGTCGTTCCCGAAAATCGCGGTCGTCGGTGCGCCCTCGTCGCCGCCCCCGAGCGACATGCCCCACGGTGACCGCGCACGCGTCCGCCTGCGCGGACCGGCCGCGGAGGTTCGCCTTCAGGGCCGGCGCGTCGTGATCGCGGACGACGATCCGGCGGTGGTCTGGTTCCTCGCCGACCTCCTGAAGACGTCGGGGTGCATCGTGCACGAGGCATTCGACGGCAAGCAGGCCCTCGAGCTCGCGTACCGCACGAGCCCGGATCTCCTCATCTGCGACATCATGATGCCCGAGATCGACGGCTTCACGCTCTGCCGCTCGCTCCGGCGCGACGTGGCCCTCCACGACGTTCCGGTCATCCTGCTCTCGTGGAAGGACGACCTCCTCCAGCGCGTTCGCGAGCTCGGCGCCGGTGCTGCCGGCTACGTCCGCAAGGAGAGCGACACCCGCGCCATCGTGGCTCGAATCCGCGAGGCCCTCCGCCCGCGCTCACGCATCGAGACGCGCCTCCGTGATGACGGCGAGGTGCGCGGCCGCATGGACGGCATCAGCGTCCGCACGTTGCTCGAGATCGTCTGCGCGACGCGCCCCGAAGCGCGCGTCTCCGTGCGAGACGCATCGTTCAACTACGAGATCGAGATCCGCGACGGCGCCCCGCAGCGCGCCACGCGCACGTCGGGTGACGGCACGTTCCTCGAGGGCTCGCAGGTCATCGCAGCGATGCTCGGTGTCGGCGCCGGACGCTTCACCGTCACCACGTCGACGTCGAAGATCGACACGCAGCTCGACGGCAACCTCGCCGCTCAGCTCGCCAAGCCCATCGCACGCGCCCGCGCGGCGACGGCCATCCTCACGGGCGCCGGCACGATGAAGGCGAGCCAGGTCGTCCTCGACGAGGACATGCTCGACGACTACCTGAAGGCCCTCCCGGAGCAGGCGCGCAAGATCGCGATCCGCATCGGCAACGGAACGTCGCCGCGCACCCTGGTGCTCGAGGGCGCTTGCGCTGCTTCGCTCGTCGAGGACATCGTCTGTGATCTTGCCTCTCGCGGCATCGTGAAGGGCATCGAGGACGACATGGGCGAGGACCTCCTCGGCCCCGAGGTCGAGCGGCTCGCGCTGCACGGCGATACGCGCGCGTCCTTCGCGCCGCACACGGCGACGCCGGAGCCGATGGCGGCCGGCGCGGTCGCAAAGCTCGGCACGAACGAGTGCGCCAACGACACGAACAGCGCGCTCTGCGAGAGCCCCGAGCCTGCCGACGTGCGCCGTTCGCGCGGCGACGGCTCGCTCGAGGACGCCGTGATGAACGAGCTCGCGCTTCGCTCGCCCTCGCCGGCGCAGCTCGCGCTTCCGATCGAGCCCGCCGCGCCCGAGGTCAGCGTCAAGGCGCCCTACGTGGACGAGGGGACACCCACGCACGACCAGATCGTCGCGCTCACCGAGCCCACGGTGGTCGAGAACACGACCTACGAGCAGCGTGCGGCCGAGGAAGAAGAGGTCCCCGAGGCCTCGATCCCGATCGACGAAGTCTCGAAGCCCCTCTCGAGCGAGAGCCGCTCGATGAAGACGCCGCTCACCGCGGTGACGACGCGTGAAGACGACGCCCATGTCCGTCGCTCGAAGTCGAAGAGCCGCGCCTGGCCGATGGTCGCCTTCATGGCCGCGAGCGGTCTCGTGGCCTGGGCGGTCCTGCATTTCTCGGCGGCGCAGCACGTGGCGAAGCAGGTCGAGGTCGCGCCCCCGGCGGCGACCATGGCGCAGCTCGCGGCAGCGAACGCCGACGAGGTCAACTACACGACGCAAGAGAACGCTCTCACCGCGGGGCACGGGCTTCTCGAGATCTCGGCGCCCGGCGACGCCGTGATCCTCGTCGACGGAACCGAGCGTGGCCGCGGCGGCGCGACGCTTCCCCTCTGGGCGGGTGTCCACGACGTCCGCCTCAGCGGCGCGCAGGGTGAGCCGCACCGCGCCGTCGAGGTCCGCGCATCCCAGATCGCGCACATCAAGTTCTGAACCCACGAGTCCCCTGCGCTTTGCGCCTCGGCCGAGGCGCGGTAAGAGCGGAGCGGTCATGCGCTCCGCTCTTTTCGCCGTGCTCGCACTCGTTGTAGGGGCGACGGCCTGCTCGCGCGGGAACGACGGGCCGACGCCGACGAGCAGCGCGGCCGTGCCGCTGGCCGCGAGCGCTTTGCCCGCCAAGGTGCCGGCGAACGCGACGACCACGGTGCTCGACTTCGTCGCGGACGACGGCGCATGCACGCTCTCGCACCGCGGCGTGCTCCTCGACCTCGGCGACGCATCGATGCGCGCGCGCATGAACGGAACGAAGCTCGTCGCGCCCGACGTCGAGGTTCGCGAGCATGAGGGCGCTTCATGGGTCGGCGTACACGATCGCTCGCTCGAGCTCTCCTTCGTGTCACCGACCGAGAGCAAGCTCGAGGGCGGAGTCGTCGTCGAGGCGCGCGTGCGCGGCGGGACGGCGAAGAGCGCGTCCGTCTATCTCAACGGCAAGGCCGTCGGCGTGCTCCCGCTCACCAAGGGCGAGACCAAGATCGTGAGCGCCCACGCGACGGGCGCGACGCTCGCGCGCGGGGCAAACGAGCTGCTCCTCCGCTTCAATGGAGCCGGTCGCGCCACGAAGGACAACCGCGACAACCTCGCCGAGGTCGACTGGATCCGCGTCGGCCCGGTCGACGGCGACGCCCCCTACTCCGCGCCCACGCGCTCCGACGCACTCACGACGCTCACGATTGGTGGGCTCGCGCGGCGCGGCATTTCGCTGCGTGCGCCGGGCTCGGTGCGCTGCGGAGGCTTCGTCCCGAACGGCGCCATCCTCGAAGGACAGATCGGCGTGAGCGGCGGCGAGGCCGAGGCCGAGGTCCGCGTGCTCGTCGATCGCGCGGAGCCGCGCGTCATCGGCAGCTTCAAGCTCGGGGGCGAGGGCGCGCCGCCCTGGCAACCGGTCTCGCTCCCGCTCGGCGACGTGGGCACCCTCGCGGCCGTCGAGCTCGTCGCAAAGACGAGCACGAAGGGCGCGCGCGTCGTCTTCGCCGAGCCACGCGTCGTCGCTGCGCGCACAGCACCGCCGGTGACGGCGCCGCGCGCCCGCGGCGTGATCATGGTCGTCATGGGAACCGTCGCCGCGAAGACGCTCTCTCCTTACGGCGGCGCGACGGCGACCCCCGAGCTCGCGCAGCTCGCCACTGCGGGCACCGTCTTCGAAGCCCACCGCGCCACGACGAGCGTCGCGAGCGGTGCCATGGCCTCGATGCTCACCGGATTGTTTCCGCGCGCCCATGGCGTCTCGGAGCCCGAGGCAATGCTCGGAACGGGCGGGATCACGATCGCCGAGGCCGCGAGGCAAGCTGGCGTCGTCACCGCCATGTTCACCGCGAACCCGACGACCGCGGCGATGTACGGCTTCACGCGCGGCTGGGAGACGTTCAATGCGCGCTCACCCGCCGACGAAGGGCCCGCGACCGCCGTCTTCGAGGACGTCGAGCGCTGGCTCGACGGGCACAAGGAGGATCGCTTCCTGGTCGTCATCCACGCGCGCGGCGGACATCCCCCATGGGATGTCGCCGGCGACGAGAAGGACCTGCCGCCCGCCAATTACACGGGCAGCATGGACGCCAAGCATGCCGGCGAGGTGCTCGCGAAGGTGCGGAAGCAGTCGAGCAGCAAGCTCTTCACCGACGCCGATCGCGAGCGCGCCTTCGCGCTCCATTCGAAGGCGCTCGTCGCGCACGACGCGGCGCTCGGCAAGCTCGTCGCACACGTACGCGCCATCGGTCGCGACGTCGACACGACGTGGATCGTCACCGGTGACGTCGGCGTCGATGCCGCGGCGCATGCTCCCTTCCTCGACGAGGAGGCGCTCGACGAAAGCGTCCTCTCGGTTCCTCTTGTCGTTCGTGCCCCCGGCCAGCCGATACGCGCGCGCGTCGCGTCTCCCACGGCCAGCGTCGACATCGCACGCACGGTGCTCGAGACGCTCGGCCTCCCGCCGCCGCCCCAGCTCCGCGGCGACAGCCTCTGGGCCGTCGCGCAGCGGGACGTACAGGCGCCCGAGCGCTCTCGCATCGCGACGACGACCACGCGCTTCTCGGCGCGATGGGCGAACTTCGTCCTCGTGGGTACGCGCGACCGCGAGAGCAAGCTATGTAGCCTCGCGCTCGAGCCCGATTGCGTGAGCGACGTGCGCGCGACGCATCCGCTCGCCGCGGAGATCATGCACGCGCTCTCGTTCGAGGATCTCGCACGAGCCGCGGATCCGAAGAAGGCTCCTGCACCGCCAATGCACCCGACGGCCGACGCGGCCGCCGCCGTCTCTCTCCGCGCGTGGGGCGTGACGACGGCCGCGCACTGAGCGACCTTGGTCAGTCGAGCGCGGCGAGCGCCGTGACCACCGCGGCCATCGCCACGGCGCCTGGATCGGGAACGCCGCGCAGCGCGCTCTCCGGTACGTAGCTCGCGCGGCCTGCACGAGCGCAGGCGATCGTCGCGGTGCGGTCCGCGCCACGCTTCGCCGCGTCCGCGGCCTGCGCGAGCCCTGCCCCCTGCTGCAATGCAGTGGCCGCGGGGACGAGCGCATCGAGCATCGTGCGATCGCCTTCGCTCGCGCCGCCGTACTGCTCGATCCGGCGCAGCCCCTGACGGAGCGCGGCCGACCAAGCGGCGGCGTCGTCCGACGCGGATGCCGCCAGCGAGGCGCCCATCGCGGCGATACCGATCGAGAGAAGGATTCCACTCGAACCTCCCATCACCGTCGACAGACGCTCGGCGATGCTCGCGCACAGCGCGGCGGGCTCCGCGAGCGGAAGCCGATCGAGATCTGCGACGATGGCACGCGCCGCAGTCGCGAAGGTCGAGCCGGTGTCACCGTCTCCGATCTTCGCGTCGAGCGCATCGAGCTCGACCTCGAGCGCGATCAACGTCGTGCAGATCGTCTCGAGGGCACGACGACGCCGCGCGTGCGTCGACGCTGCGTGCGGGGACTTGTCCATCCGCGCGGAGAGCGGCCACGGCGCGACGTTGGCGGGCACCCGGCCGGGCGGCCAGGCCCGTGGCCCGACGTCGCTGCGAAGCGCGAGCACGAGCTCGTCGTCGACGGGGAGCACCGACAGCGAGAGGCCCTTCATGTCGAGCGACGTCATCGAGCGCTCCGGCCCGAAGACGAGCGCGATCTTGCGCTCCAGGACCGAGAAGAGCGCGCGCGTCGCGACGGCCATCTCGATTGGCGGGACGCCGCCAAGGTCGTTGATCAGGAGCGCGAGCGGCCGCTTTTCGTCGCCGAGCGCTACCTCGAGGCGCTTCACCATCGTCCCGACGAGCTCGAGGACCGGACCGTACGCGATCTTCTCCGCGCCGGGCTCGCCGTGGATGCCGAGACCGAGCTCCACCTCCTGCGGGCCGATGCGATTCTCGATCGGCTGTCCCGGAATCGTGCACGAGGAGAGGGATATCCCCAGCGATCGTACGCCCGAGGCCACGCGCTCGGCCCCCTCCTTCACGACGCGGAGAGGCGCGCCCGAACGCGCAAGATGACCGGCGACCTTGTGCACGAAGAGCGTCCCCGCGACGCCGCGCGGCCTGGCGGCGTCCGCGATCGCGACGTCGTCGGCGACGATCACCATCTCGACGTCGAGGCCCATCGCTCGCGCGCGCTCCGCGGCGAGCCCGAAGTTGAGCCGATCGCCCGTGTAGTTCTTCACGACGAGGAGACATCCCTCGTCGCCGGTGACAGCGAGGATCGCTGCGAGCACCGCATCGACGCTCGGCGACGCGAAGATCTCGCCGCAGACCGCCGCGGTCAGCAGCCCTTCGCCCACGAAGCCGGCATGCGCAGGCTCGTGCCCGGCCCCGCCACCCGACACGACGGCGACCTTGGATCTGTCCCAGTCCGTGCGGATCACCACCTTGATCGAGGGATAACCATCGAGGCGCGCGAGCTTGCCCTCACCCAGGAGGATCGCGGCGTCGATCGCCTCGGTGACGACATCGCTACGGTCGTTGATGAAGTGCTTCATGGGGCGACTATGCTACGCGAACCCCATGAACGACCATCCGCACATCGACCTCGCGGCGATCGCGAAGAACGTCGCCACGCAGGAGGGCTTCGTCGTCGACTTCCCTCACGCCGCGCTCGAGGTCGGTTTCCAGCCGCCCGCGCGCGACCCCGCCGACGTGCGCGACGACCGCAAGCTCCTCTGGTCCTCGATCGACAACCGCGAGTCGACCGACCTCGATCAGGTCGAGGTCTCGGAGCGCCTGCCCGATGGCTCCATCCGCGTACGCATCGGCATCGCGGACGTCGACGTGTTCGTCGCGAAGGGATCGCTCCTCGACCGCCATGCCGCGACGAACACCACGTCGCTCTACGCAGGCGTCGCGACGTTCCCGATGCTGCCCGACGGGCTCTCGAGTGACGCGACGTCGCTCCTCGCGGGAGTCGATCGCCTCGCGGTCGTGACGGACATGACGATCGCCCCGGACGGCTCGATCACCGCCTCCGACGTGTACCGATCGCGCCTGCGCAACCAAGCAAAGCTCGTGTACGAGGACGTCGGCGCATGGCTCGACCGGCGCGGCGAGCCGCCGCCCGAGGTCGCAGAGAATGCGGCGCTCGGTGACCAGCTGCTCATGCAGGAGGAAGCAGCGCGGCGCCTTCGCCGGCGTCGCGTCGAGCACGGCGCACTCCAGCTCGAGACCGCCGAAGCACGTGCCGTTGCGAAGAACGGCGAGGTCGTAGAGCTCAAGCTCGTCGACAAGAGCCGCGCCCGCGACATCATCGAGGACCTGATGATCGCCGCCAACGGCGTCACGGCACGCTTCCTGGAGGAGCGTCTCTTCGCCTCGATCCGTCGTGTCGTCCGCACGCCGCGCCGCTGGGACCGCATCGTCGACGTGGCGGCCACGCGCGGCGCGACGCTACCGGCTGAGCCGAACGCCATCGCGCTCTCCGAGTTCCTGCGCGACCAGCATGAGTCGGATCCGAAGCGGTTCACCGACCTCTCGCTCAGCATCGTGAAGCTGATGGGCCCGGGCGAGTATGCCGTCGCCGACCCGTCGTCGCCGGAAGGGCACTTCGGCCTCGCCGTCGACGACTACGCCCACTCGACGGCGCCGAATCGTCGCTTCGGTGATCTCGTCACGCAGCGTCTGCTCAAGGCGGCCGCGAGCAAGGCGCCCACGCCGTACACGGTGACCGAGCTCCGCGAGATCTGCGCCCGCTGCACGGAGATGGAGAACCACGCGCGGAAGTTCGAGCGAACGATGCGCAAGGTCGCTGCCGCGTCGTTCCTCTCGCGCCGCATCGGCGATAGCTTCGACGCCGTCGTCACCGGCGTCACCCCGAAGGGCACGTTCGTCCGGCTGGAGAGCCCGCCGGCGGAAGGCCGCATCGTCAAGGGCGAGGAGGGGCTCGACGTCGGCGACACCCTGCGCGTGAGGCTGGTCGCGACGGAGCCGAGCCGCGGGTTCATCGACTTCGTGCGGGTTTGATACGCAGACCGCGTAGACCGAAGCGGGGCGCGCGTGCTACTTCACGTGGGCTTCCTCAGGAGGGGTGACCGAGTGGTCGAAGGTGCTTGATTGGAAATCAAGTGTACTGACAGGTACCGGGGGTTCGAATCCCTTCCCCTCCGCTAAGTCGAGCGCTCGTGAGGCCTGGCTCACGAGCGTTCCGATAAGCCGATGAGCCGATACGTTCGAGGGATGCGCGGAAAAGCTCGGGGGTTGCTGTCCGTGCTGGCGGCGTACGCGGCACTCGCGGCGTGAAGCTCCTTCGCGGCGGTCGACCTGGGTGCCCGGGTTGAGCCTGCCCCCCGTCGGTCCGTGGCCGCGGTGACGTTCGGCACCCCTGCGGTCTCTGATCCATTCGCGATGACGACCACCACCACGACCGACCACGACCGACCGCTAAAAGCCCGAGGACCACTGCGGGAAGGTCGAGGGCGGTACGGATGTCCAGAGCTCGCCCACCGTGCTCTCGGCGATCCCTGCCGTGCATCAGTGGCTCCACTTCGAACGAGGGGGCCGGCACGCTTCCGCGAGCTGCGACAACGACGAACGAGGCCGGCGACCCTTTTCAATGGGGCCCCGGCCCTCTAATGTGCCCGTCCCCCCATTAGAAGGAGACGAAAGCCATGGCTTTCACGTTGCCCGAGCTGCCGTATTCGAAGGATGCCCTCGCCCCGCACATTTCCGCGGAGACGCTGGAATACCACTACGGCAAGCACCACAAGACCTACGTCGACAAGTTGAACGAGCTCCTCGCCGGCAAGCCCGAAGCCGACAAGAAGCTCGAAGAAGTGATCATGAGCTCCGAGGGGCCCGTGTTCAACAACGCCGCCCAGATCTGGAACCACACGTTCTACTGGAGCAGCATGAAGGCCAAAGGCGGCGGGGAGCCCACCGGCGATCTCGCCGCGGCCATCACGCGCGACTTCGGCGGCTTCGACAAGTTCAAGACCGAGTTCACCCAGGCTGGCATCACGCAGTTCGGCTCCGGCTGGGCGTGGCTCGTGCTCGAGGACGGCAAGCTCAAGGTCACCAAGACCCCCAACGCCGATCTCCCGATGAAGCACGGCCAGAAGGCGCTCCTCACGATGGACGTGTGGGAGCATGCATATTACATCGATTACCGGA
>JAYSXP010000101.1:0-6319 GCA_043717125.1 Polyangiaceae bacterium
TCAATCGCGCACGCGCACGCGCACGCGCACGACCACGACCACGACCACGACCACGACCACGACCACGATCGCGACCGATGGCCGGACTTCAGACCGACGCAGCTAGCCGAGAGGAGACGGCTCAGTTTTCGGTGATCGGGAGCTCGAGCGTCCTCGGCTTGCCGTCGCGCTCGAAGTCGACCTTGAGGGCGCTCGCCTTCTCGAGCGTACGCATCGCGGCGTCTGCATCCTCGGGATGCTCGATGGACATGCCGTTCACGCGCGTGACGACGTCGCCGGGCTGGATGTCGACGCCGAGCTCCGCGCTGATCGCCTTCACCTTGAAGCCGTAGAACTTGTTGCCGCGCATGACGGGGTAGTCCTCGACCGTCACGTTCTGGAGGAAGTAGCCGAGGCCTCGCACGATCCCGGCCTTGACCGCCGAGCGGCGGAGCGAGGTGGTCTTCGGGGGCACGGCCGCGGCGGTCGTCGTCGGCGCCGCCTCGGGCCCCCTGGCGGCGGACTCGACGCTCTTCGCGGGCGGTGTCTCTCCGCACGCGACGGAGGCGA
This sequence comes from Polyangiaceae bacterium, assembly GCA_043717125.1. Lineage (GTDB taxonomy): Bacteria > Myxococcota_A > Polyangia > Polyangiales > Polyangiaceae > Labilithrix. The sequence continues at coordinate 550 of JAYSXP010000101.1, forward strand.
GGGATCCGAACGAGAGCGCGAGCACGAATGCGGGGCGAAGAAGGCGCATGGGCGAGATCCAACACAACGCAACGGCGGGCGGCAAGTTTTGGCCCCAAATAAGCGGTCAGGTCAGGCGCGCCAGGCCGAGGCGGTCGAGGTCGGCCGTGGCCGTCGTGTCGGGCGTCGCCGTGAACGCGAGGATGACGCCGCCGTTCTCGTCGACGATCACGTGCTCCGGGTCGACGCTCCCGTGCGTCTCGCTGATCTCGTGAAGCCGCACGAGCGCATCGCGGAGTGTCACGGCTTGCGCGGCCGTGAGCTTGCCGCTCAGCGGCGCGCCGCGGGGGGCGGCCAGCCAGATCGTTTGGCCCGCGCGATCGACGCGGAGCACCGCCTGGAGCGCGGGATGGTCGGCGCGCGCGAAGGCCGACGCGCGTGCGAGCATTCGAGCGTCGAGCTCGACGGTCACGACGCGCCGGTCGATCCAGCGATCGATCGCGGTGCCGTCGTCCTGCCGGGCCAGGCGAAGGGCGGTCGGGTGCTCGCTCTTTCGTCGTTCGACGCGCGGGATGGCGACGCGCTCGATGGTGCTCGGCCACGTGAACGCGCCGAGCGCACGGCGAGCCGCAAAGGCGTCCTCGGGTCGGCCCGCGGCGTCTGCGGCGAGGAACGAGAGGACGAGCGTGTCGTGGCGGGTGTCGAGGTCGCGGTGAACGCCGCTCGGCCGCGTGCGCAACGTCGCTCCAGAGCTCGAGGCGTCGGGACGCTCACCCGTAAGCATCTCCCACAGCATCGCGCCAACGCCGTAAATGTCGCTGCGGACGCTCGCGGGTCGTCCCTCGCGCTGCTCCGGGCTCATGTATCCGAGCGTGCCGATCACCCCGGCGGTGGCGGTCGCCGAGAGGTCGCTGAGGTGCGCGACGCCGAAGTCGCCGAGACGCGTCACGCCGGCGTCGTCGAAGAGGACGTTCGCAGGCTTGATGTCGCGATGAATGACGCCGAGGCGATGGGCCTCGCCGAGCGCCGAGAGCACGGCCTGCGCGATCTCGACCGCGCGCGCCGGGGCGAGCGGTTCCACCACGATCATTTGCTCCAGCGTTCCGCGTCCCATCCACGCCAGGACGAGCGCGGGCCCTTCCGGCACGTAGTCGCGCAGCGGGACGATGTTCGGGTGATCGAGCGTCCCAAGGACGCGTACCTCTCGCTCGAAGCGCGCGAGAGCGTCACGCCCGCCGCCGCGCGAGTCGTAGCCGGCGAAGATCTTCACTGCGACGCGCTCGCCGCGTACGCCGTCGACGCATTCGAGCACGCGCGCGCTGGGCGAGGACGCGACCTCGCGGAGGATCTCGTAGCGACCGAAGAGCCTCGCGCGCACGGACAGGGCCTGGGGCTCGGGCGCCTCCTCCGCGAGAGGGCCGCCGAGGGAAGCGAGCTCTTGCTCGGCCTCGACGCGTGCCTGCGAGAGGCCAAGCCGGTCGAGCGCCGCGAGAAGGATGGAGAGCGAGGCACGTCGCTGCGGGCTTCCTTCGCGGACCTTCTGGAGCGCACGAACCGCGGCGTCGACCTTGCCGTATCGCAAGAGCAGCGCGCCGAGCGCGACGTGAAGCTCGTCGCGCGCCGGCTCCTTGCGCACCTGTGCCTCGAGCACCCGCGCGGCGCCGATGACGTCTCCCTCGGCCTCCAGAAGCGTCGCGGATTTGATGGCATCGCCGCCGCGCTCGTACGCGCGCGCAGCGGGGCCGCGCTTGCCGATGCCCTCGAGCAGGCGCGCGGACCAGAGGTGGTCACCGCGGCGTTCGAGGTGGAACGAGACGCGCTCGGCCTGCACGGGGTCGTTGATCAGCGCGGGAAGCGCGCGTTCGGCGGCGTCGTCGTCGTTGCCCTCGAGGGCGAGCGGCAGCGCGCGAGCGAAGTCCCCGCCGCGGAGCGCCTCCTCCGAGGCGCGGCGGAACTCGCATGCGCGCTCGAAGAGCGAGCTCGCGGTCGCGGAGTCGCCGCGCGAGCTCGCGAGCTCGGCCGCGGCGACGAGGCGCTCTTCGCGAACGAGCCGCTGGACGTCCAAATCCATGACGCTCTCCAGTCCTCCAGCATAGCGCTTCGCCGCGCTACTGCGTGGAGGTCGTCGTGTCCCCGTCGTCGTCCTCGTCGGGCAGCGGCGGCGCGTGCGAGGCCACGGCCGTGCTTCCAAGCGCTTGCTCGACGTCCGTCCCGAGGTGGAACGGACCGACCGAGCGCTCCCCGCGGGCTATGGCCTGCGCGTCGCTCTTCGCGGCCACGTCGGCGAGGATGCCTCGGATGCGGCTGCGCTTGCCCGGCCCGCTCGTGTCGACCCAGAAGTACGAGTGCTCGCGGATGTCGATGTGGACGAAGCCGCTCACGGGGTAGACGCCCACCCCCGCGAAACCCTCCTCGCGCGCGAACTTGGCGACGTCCTCGTCGGACGCGCCAGGAACGACGAGATCCATCGCGCGGCCCCTGCCGTGGTTCGACGTCGCGCTTCCGCGAGGCGTGCGGTAGCCGGAGATGATGCGGATCTCGTGCGCATGGAAGCGCACCTCGAGCCGGTAAACCATGTCGAGCAGGCGCGGATCGACCGGATGCTCGTTGCCGCTCGAGTCGCGCATGATGTGAGCGGCGCGATCGAGATCCTCCGCGGAGAATCCGCCGCGCTCGGTTCGCGGCGCGAGCTCGATGCGGTCGGGGATGTTGAGTCCTTGGAGAACGAGCAGGGCGCGGCCGCGCTCGTCGATGGGTGCGCTCTTCGCGGGCGTTGCAGCGTGCCAGGTGCGCGAGGCGGGGACGGCACCCGCCGGACGCTTTGCGACGGCAGGACGCGCGGGCTTGGGCGGCTCCGCGCCGACGGAGGGCGCGACGGCCGCGCTCGCGAGAACCACGAGCACGAGCGTCGGAAGAGCGGGGCGTGAGCGCATCCGCGCGTCCGTATCAGCGGTGGAAGGAGACCACGCGTGCGAGGTCGAAGCGAATCTCGCCGGGCTCGATTCCCTTTGCGCGGAAGCTCTCGCGATGGAGGCGGTGAACCGAGACCGTGCCTTCGTCGATCGCGCCGAGCGAAGTGGCGGGGATCGAGAGCTGCCCGACGTCGAGCGCACCGCAGCGCGCGACGAGCCGCGAGGACTGACCGATCACGTCGACGTAGACGAGGTCGTTCGAGGCGCGCGCGACGGGGTCGACGTCCCAACCGATGTCGAGGGCGCCGGCGCGGTCAGGACCGGAGGACACGCGCACGTCGCCGATGTCGTGCGGGGACGCGACGTCCACCCGGAAGCCCTCGGGCATGTCCGGGCCGCCGCTCGTGTGGAGCTGGAGGCGTGCCGTAGGCGTGAAGACCTCAGCCGAACGCGCCGAATAGAAGACGCCCGAGACGACTCCCGTCGGGTCCGGCATCGAGCGGGGGAGTAGCACTGTGCTCTTCGCGGCGTTGTACGAGACGTCGAGCGTGGTCGTGGTGAGCACGCCGACGTCGAGGAGGTCGACGCTGCGGGGCTGGAGCGCGGGCTGCGCGGCGTCCTGAGCCGCGGCGACGCAGGTGCCCGCAGCGGGAACATCCCACGCGGCGCCGGCGATGCGAAGCGCCTGATCGTCGACCGAACCCTGCCGCACGCGCACGAAGCGGGCGATCACGGTGTCGCCACGGAGCGCGTCTCCCGGACCGGTGGTGCGCTCGACGACGACCACGGCGGTCGCTGTCGTCGTCGCGGCCTCAGCGTCGGGCCGCTCATCGGGCGGGGCCACGCAGCCGATGGCGGTGAGGGAGGCGAGGGCGCCCGTCAGCAAGAAGTAAGAACGCATGAACACCTGTAGAGTAGACGGCAGAGCCAGCCCCGGCAACCACGCCTTCGTCTCGGCCCTTGGTTTTTCCGTGAGGCGGGCCTGCGCCCGCCGGTTGTGATCCTGCTAACGATTCGAGAAATCCCATGAAAATTCTGCTGGTTGCGGCATGGGAGCCAGAGCTTGCGCGGCTTCGTGAGCGGCTCGCTGCCGCTCCGGCGCCCGCCGGTCTCGTGATCGCGCTCGACACGCTCGGGGTCGGGCTCGTCGAGGCGGCCATCGCCACAACGCAGTGCATCATGAGTCATCGGCCCGACGGCGCGCTGCTGCTCGGGACCTGCGGCGCCTTCACGAGCGCGGGGCTGGCGCTCGGCGCCGTCGTCGCCGGCGCAGACGTCCGGCTCGCCGACGCGAGTTCCGCGCTCCCTGAGCCGATGCCCTCGCACGCGACGTTCGATAGAGCCGTCCACGACGCGCTCGTCGCGGCGGGCGCGAGAAGCGTGCAGATTGCAAATACCCTCGGCGTCACCACCGACGACGCGCTCGCGACGCGCCTGGCTCGAGGAGGCTCGGAGGTAGAGCACCTCGAGGCGTTCTCTTTCGCGCGGGCGTGCGCCCGCGCCGACGTGCCTTGCGGTGCAGCCCTCGCGGTCGCGAATGCGGTCGGCTCGGGCGGTCGCGCGGAGTGGCTGGCCACGCACGAGCGCGCGTCGGCCAGCGCGGCGGACCTCGCCTACGAAGCGCTCGGCGCGCTCGCCTCCGCGCTCGGGCTCAGAAGCTCCACCACAGCGCGCTCGCCGGAGCGAGCGTGAGCCCACGCACGGTCACGCGGTTCTCGTTGTAGTTGCCGCTCACGACCTGGTACGCGGCCGAGAGCTCGAGGGCGACGTGCACGTGGTTGAAGCCCGTCGCGACGCCGAACACCGCGCCTCCCCAGTAGCGGTTTGCGTCGAGGTGAATCGGATCGTTGCCCGACGTGACCGACTTCGGCTCGCTCGTGAGGATCTCGACCACGTCGCGCTCGAAGCCGCCGCGTGCGCCGCCCCAGACCTTGTAGATCCCGCCGCTGCTCTCCCAGCCCACGAGTACGGGGATGTCGAAGCCGTACCCGTGCAGTGACGCGAGGTCGACGTTCGGGAGATCGCTGCCCTGCTGGCGACCATAGAGCGCGGCCGACAGGCCGAGGCCGAGCGAGAGCGCCCACTTGCCGTCCTCGAAGGAGCGGCGCATGTCGGCGCGCACCGCGCGCCCCGTGTAGGAGAGGCCCCCCTCGTATTGGTTGCCGACTCCGACTCGCGCGCCGATGAACGGCGCGATGCCGGGGGCGATGACCGCGGCCACCAGAGCGCCCTTGGCGTAGGCGGGGTTGGTTCCCGGTGCGCCGGGCACCTGCGGATCGCGAGCCGCGTTGTCCTTCGCGAGGCGCAGGTCCTCGCCGAGCGTGCCCGCCGCCACGTTGGCGCTGACGCCGCTGGCGACGCGCATGTCACCCGACGCCATCGTGCGAGCGGGATGAAGCAAGGGCGCTCCGCCTCCACATCCGACGAGGCCGAAAAACGCGCCGAGCGCGACTGCGAGCGCGCGCGACGGGCCGCGCAGCCTCACGCGCTCACTTGCGGAAACGAGACGGGTAGTTGTTCACGTCCGCGCGCTTCTTGAGCTCTTCGTCGTCCGGGTGAAGGTTGAGCGCGCGCTCGATGAGCAGCTTCTCGTCCTCGACGTGGTTCGGATCCGGCAAACAGCACTCGACCGGACACACCGCCTGGCAGGCCTCGTGATCGTAGAAGCCGACGCACTCGGTGCAGAGCTCGGGATCGATGATGTAGATCTCCTCGCCCTCACTGATGGCTTCGTTCGGACACTCCGGCTCGCAAGCGCCGCAGTTGATGCAATCTGCGGTGATGTGGGTCGCCATGGATGTGTTCTTTAGGGGCCGAGAAGCTTGATGTCAAACGGGTTATGGGACTAGATGCGCGCACCGAATCGCTTTCCGGACCAC
>JAYSXP010000102.1:0-17996 GCA_043717125.1 Polyangiaceae bacterium
GCTCGGCAGGCGTTCGCGTTCGCGCTGGCGAGTGCAAGGGAGGATGCCGCGGCGGGACGCATCGTGCTCGTTCGAGAGACCACCGACGCCATCACGCTCCGGCGCCTCCACGACGGGGCGCTCGTCACCGTCGAGTGCCTTCCGGCGACCGCCGCCGGCTCCGCCGTGCGAGGCCGCACGCTCGTCGGCGCGCTGCTGACCGAAGGCTCGTTCATCGGCGGTGACGAGGATGCGGCCATCAACGACGTGGACATTTTTCGCGCGCTCGTGGCGCGCGTGGTGCCCGGCGGGCAACTCGTGATCGAGTCGACCCCATGGATCAAGCTCGGATTACTGTGGGAGCTGTACGACGCGAACCACGGTCGACCTACCACGTGCATCGCGGCGTGCTTGCCGACGCTGCTCATGCGAGACGACCCGCACACCGCCGCGCTCGTCGCTCGCGAGCGGCTCCGCGACCCCAAGAACGCGGCCGTCGAGTTCGACGCTTGCTTCCTCGATGGCGGAGAGTCCGCGCCGCTGACCGCGGAGATCATCGACGCGTGCTTCGCGCCGCGCGGGACGCTCACCCCGATCGGGGAAGAGATCGGCGCCATCGACGGCAGCAAGCTGCGAGCGGGCTCCGATGAATTTGCCTGGGCGTTCGCGAACTACTCGATCGTGTACACCGACCCCGACGACCTCTTTCTCTGGGACCCGCCGCCGATCGACGGACGCACGGGGAAGATCAAGCTCGGCGCGGGCAAGCCGTTGAAGCACGGGCGCCGTCACTGCGACGCGGACGGCTCGCCGCTCTTGAATCCGAACTATCGACCGTCGAGCGAGCCCATCTTGTCGGTGTCGGGCTTCGACGGACTGCATGGTAGCTATTCCTTGATGTCGGCCGCCGCGGTCGTCGCCACGATCGTGCGCGCGGGCGCTCAGCGCGGCGTCGCGCGGTACGTGGGCGACCAACACGAGTCGTACAGTTCGGCTTCGCTTTTCGCTCAGTGGGGGGCGCAGCTGACCGAGTGCAACTGGAACGCGACCAGCAAGGGCCGCGCGCTCGCCCACCTCCGCCGGCTCGCGATGTCGGGGTGCCTTGCGCTTGAGCCCGACGCCATCCTTCGGCAGCAATTGCTCGACCTCCGCGAGGTCGCGCGCCCGAGCGGCGGCTACCTCGTGACCGGGCGCGGTGGGCACGTCGGCGACCGCGCCGCCGTCGTGCTGACGATTTGCATGGGCGATCTCGAAGGCCTCATCGGCGGCTCGAACCACCGCGAGCACCGCGGTAGCAGCGACGTCGACGGCTTCGGCAACCATTACTAACCCGTTCACCCGTTCACTTTTCTTATCGGAGAATTTCCCATGTCGAAAAAAGCGAAACGCCAGGGCCGAGACGTCATCGCGGCCGCCGCCGCCACCACCGCCGTCAACGCAATCGTGCAACGCGTCGCCGCGCTCACCACGCCGCCTGCACCGCCGCCGGCTCCGCCCGCACCGCCGCCCCCGCCGAGCGCGTGGGAGCAGCACCGTGCGCTCGCGAGCAACCCCGCCGCTCAGGCGATCTTCGCGCTTGACCACCACGGCGAGCTCATCGCGGAGCACCGCGCACGAGGTGGCCGGTGACCGCGGCCGAACGACTCTACGAACTGCGCCGGGAGCTGGCGCGCGCGGAGCGAGAGCCCGCAACGTACGCGGGCAACGCCGAGCTGCGTTGGCTCGCTGAGGCGATTCGCGCGACCGAGGCGGAGCTCGAAATCACTTCCAAGCAGGAAGTAGTATCGGGGCTGCAACGCGCACCGCCGCGGCATCGCAGCTGATGCGAGAGGAACGCGGTACCCGATGTTGACGTCTCCGCGCGTCGTCGTCTCGTCGCGTGACATCGTCGAGAGCGCGGGCCGCCTACTGGCGAACGTAGCGCACGGAGTACGTGCCGCTGCAAGCCTGCGTGGGATAGTCGAGGCGAACCGTCACGAGGCCATCGACTGTCGAGCCATTGACTGTCTCCTGGCGCGTGACCGCGACGTAGTCGACGGTGCCCGTGCCGAAGCCGCCGGGCTGCGTCGAATCGCTGACCTTGGTCACGCAGGTGAAGGTCCGCTCGTTCTTGCAGTCGTTCTCGCTCCAGACGTCGGAGTGCACCGTGCAGGTCGATCCGACCCCACCATCACCCGTCATCGTCGGCACCGGCGCATTGAACGACACGAGACTCTCCATGATGGTGCCGCAGGTTCCTCCCGCATGCTCCGTCCACGTCAGCAGGTACGTTCCAGCGCGGTCGGTCTTCTGGCACGCAGTTGGGGCGGGCGGGGCTGCGGGCGCAGGCGGCGAGGAGGTCCCGTTCGAGCCACACGCAAAGACAGAGACGCCGCCGATCATGAACGACACGGCCGCTGCGAAGCGCGCGGACGACTCGACAAGACCTTCGCGCGATTTGGGAGCCATGGCCCGAGCGTCGCACGCCCGGGCGACGGCTGCATTACCTCCAGGGGTAAACGGCTGCCGCCTCACGGCGTCACACAACGGTTTCCCGATCACTCGCCGCCTTCGCGTCTCGGCGCATGTTCTCGTGTACCCATTCCTCAAGGACTCGATGGAGAAGGTCCGCACCATCATCAAACGTGCTGGCGGCCGCCCCGAGCATGCCTGTCTGCTGTGCCTCAAGGAGCCACCCGAAGAGACGGCCCTCCGTGGTCTTCGTCTTGCCGACCGGCTCGCCGCCCTCCTGCATCACCTTGTGGAAGATCTCCGGTGTCAGCTCGCCCGGCCAACTGAAGCGCCTGACCCCTTCCTTCCCAAGCTCCACGCCGAGGCTCACGAGCTGACCAGTCGCGCGGCTCAGCTCAGCGTGAAACAGCTTGTTCCGGAGTCGGGCACATCGCCAAAGCAACTCGCGCTCATCGGGTATTGTCTTCGTCTCGCGCTCCATCCAAGCGGTCAGGTCCTTCATGAGCGGATCGAGTTTGCTCGTGAGCGATCCGGACAACTCAGGCACCGCGTCGACGAACATTCGCGCCGTCAATTCGAAGACGGCTGCACGGCCAGCGGTTCCAGCGAAGCAAGCATAAAAGGGATCGCTCGGTTGCGGCTGGCGAGGCATCCAGCGTGTCTCACCGATGGGGACCGGTATGTCAACGGTGCACGCACCTGGTGCGACGAGCCTCCGTCGCCGCCTCGAAAAAATAGTTTGCGCCGGATTCCCGTTCGAACACGCAGACATGACGCGGGTCTGACGCGCCGCGTTCGAAAAACCAGGTCGACAGGCGTCCTTGCCGAACGCAAAAGAAACGCGAAGGGAGTGCACATCATGAAAACGCGAGAACACAACATCAACGTGCGAGTGGACGAGGAGGAGTTGGCGATGATCCACGCGCTGGCGGAGCGGACCGACGAGCCTGTCACCCGCCTCGTGCGCCGCTGGATCCAGCAGCGGTACGTGGAGGCGTTCGGCGTCGTCGCGCCGCGGGACGTCGCTCGCGTCGCGTCGCCGACGAGGTCACGCCGATGACGGTGACGGCGAGCGACGACATGAGGGCGGGACGGCACGAGGTGGCGTATGCGTCCGCTGTCCTGTCGGTGGCGCTGGCGGGGCAGGTCCGACCCGAGCTGCAGGCCCGCGCGATGCGCCGACTCCTCCGGAGCGTCGCCGACGCCGCGGGGCCTACGACGAAGACGAAGACAAAGACGAAGACGAAGACGAAGACAAAGACGAAGGGCAAGAGGTAGGAGCGATGGCACGCACGACTCAGGGAGGCGCATACGAGGCGCGTGGGCGCTACTTCATGCGCGTTACCATCGCAGCTGGCGAGCGCCTACCGAAGGTGCTTCCTTGGGTCACCGCTGAGCAGTGGGCCGCGCATGCGCCGGGGGGCGAGTTCCCGTGCCCGTGCGTGGCGTGCGTTCGCGCTCGCGAGGTGCAGGACCTCGTGACGCGGTACCGCGAGGGCGGCGCCGACCGGGCCATGCTCGTCGGGCTCGTGACGAGCGCCGCGACGAGCGACCCCGGGAAGATGGCGGCGATCCGTCGCGCCGTCGCCGGCTTCTGCGAGGGCAAGATCCCGAAGGCCCAGCCGAAGGCGGAGAAAGGGACGCGCGCGCTCTCGACGCTGACCGAGACGTGGCTCACGGCGGTCTCCGCGATGTACGACGAGCGCACGCACGGCTCACTCCGCCAGTACGCCGCCCGGTGGCCCGCGTTCTTCGGCGACAGCATCGACACCATCGACGGCGCGGCGCTCGCGCGGCTTGTCGCCGACCGGCTCGGCAAGGTGACCCGCTCGACCGTGAAGAAGGAGATGTGGGGCGTTCGCGCGTTCCTGACGTTCTCCGTCGACGTCGCGAAGACGATCGCGGTGATGCCGCCGTTCCCCAAGATCCCGAAGCGAGCCACCGGCACGCGCTCCGGTCGCCAGCGGGAGACCATCGTGGAGCTCTCCCGCGAAAACGTGGAAGCGCTGCTCGTCGCGATCGACGCCGTCACGGCTCCGCCTCCGGACGGAGTCGCGTCGGGGCGTGGTCGCCCGCGCACGGCCGAGCGTCGGGCCGCGCTGCACCGCTACACGCTCATGGCGGAGACGGGCCTACGCCCCGAGACGATCGACCGCTTGGAGGTGCCGAAGCACTTCACGACGGGCGCGACGACGCTCAACATCACCGCCGACATCGACAAGAACCGGTGGGCTCGCGAGCTGCCGCTTTCGCCGCGCGCACTTGCCGTGCTCGTCGCCATCGCGCCCGAGAGCGGACCGATCTTCGGCGCGAAGCGATGGGTCGAGGTCTTCAAGGCGGCCGCGCTCAAAGCCGGGCTCCCGAAGGAGACATCGCCGTACGACCTTCGCCACGCCTGCGGGACGCACGGCGTCGAGGCGAGCGGCGGCAACCTGAACGGCGTGGCGTACATGCTCGGCCACAAGCAGGTCACAACCACCAACCGCTACGTGCACTCGAACCAGCGCGCAGCCGAGAGCGTGCTCGCCAGCATCGATCGCAGCCGCTTGGCGGCTGTGCGAAGCGGCTATGCCTCATCGGGAGAGATCCCCGCGGCGACCCTGACAGTGACCGAAAAGCCGAAGCATTCCGGCAAAGTGCGAAGGAGGGGACTTGAACCCCTACAGGATTTACCCCACCGGAACCTGAATCCGGCGCGTCTGCCAATTCCGCCACCTTCGCGAGGTGTTTCTGGGGCACTGCGTGGGGCACTGACCCTTTGGTAGGGGTCGGGGCTTGGCGCAGGGCCTTTCGAAAGTCAGGCAGTGAGTAGTACAGGGACCCGAGCGTGCCAAGCTCCATTCCGGCCCAGGTGCGCGCCTTGCGGCGGTAGGCGCCGATTTGCTGGCTCGAGCGGTGCCCCGTCCGATCGGCAACCCACGTCTCGGTCTTGCCCGTGGCCAGCGCGGTCGTGATGAACGTGCTCCGCAGATCATGAACGCGGATCGGCTGCCGGGCGGCGCTCCGCTCGAACAGCTGCGGACGCGAGACACCGGCGGTCTGAAGGTCGCGGCGGAACTGCTCTGCCAGGTGGTCCACGCTGAGCGCTACGCCCTTCTCGGCGAACACGCGATCGGTGGGCTTAGCGTCGGGGCAGTAGCGCTCCTTCCACGCCTGGAGCGCGAGCGCGACGCCCGGATCGAGGTCCCAGTCTCGCGGGTCGTCGGTCTTGTTCTCGTCCAGGTAGATCTTGCCGCGCACGAGGTCGACCGACTGCCACAAGAGCTCGGCCATCTCCTCCCGGCGCATGCCTTCCCGATCCAAGAATCCGTACGCGAGCCGTCGAAGCAGACGGACGCCGGTGCAAGCGAGGAGGGCGCGGTCCTCGTCAGGGTAGAGGCACTCCTTCGCCTTCGCGCTCTTGCCGCTCGGCAGCCATCCCCTCGGCACGGGGTGATCGGTGCGGTAGCGACACGGGTAGACCGCGAGAGCGAGTGCCTTGCGAAGCAGCTGGGCCACCTGTCGGCGCGTTCCCCCTGACGCCTTCTCGTCCAGGTTGGCGACCACCATTTCGCAGTGGTCGAGCGTGATCTCGTTCACGGGCACATCGGCGATGTGCTCGGGGATGTGCTTCTTCGCGCGGCCGGCGTCGTCGCTCGCGCTCCGCTTCACCTTCACGTGGTGCGGGTACTTCTTCGCGAGCTCGCCGCCCGCCCATGCCTTGATGTGCTCGCCGAGCGTCGGCACCGTGGGCCCGCCGTCGAACGGTGTCGCCCCGCCTTCGGTGGTGAGCGTGGCCACCGCCGCGAGCACCGCCTCCCACGACCGGCCCGCCCGCGCCTTCGCGGCCATCCGTAGGAGGTCTTCGGTCTTGTCCGCGCGGCCGGCCTTGCGGAGGCGAACTGCGATCGCTGCCATGGCGGCGCAGCGTTCGCGAGCGGCGGTCTCGTCCTTCCCGACGCCGAGGAGGTCGAACCCCCTCCGGATCTTGCCCTTGATGCGAATGCGGGCCTCGAACCCGTGCGCGAGGGGGCGCAGCTCGCCCGTTGCCGGCGTGCCCATGATCTACCTCTTCCCCTTGGTCGAGGCGGTGCGCGGCGAGATGCTCTCGAACGGAGCCCGCGCGGCGTCGCGCAGCGCGGTGGTGAGTCTTCGCATCGCGCGTGCCTGCAGCTCCGGTCGGACCGACCCAGCCAGCGCCACCGACAGGACAGCGGACGCATACGCCACCTCGTGACGTCCCGCCCTCATGTCGTCGCTCGCCGAGACCGTCATCGGCGTGACCTCGTCGGCGACGCGCCGTGAGCGACGTCCCGCGGCGACACGACCCCGAACGCCTCCACGTAGCGCTGCTGAATCCACCGCCGCACGAGACGGGTGACGGGCTCGTCGGTCCGCTCCGCCAGCGCGTGGATCATCGCCAGTTCCTCTTCGTCCACTCGCACGTTGATGTTGTGTTCCCGTGTCTTCATTCTGCACTCCCTTCGCGTTTCTTTTGCGTTCGCCAAGGACGCCTGTCGACCTTGTTTTTCGAACGCGGCGCGTCAGACCTGCGTCAAGAGCGCGTGTTCGAACGAGAATCCGGCGCGAACTATTTTCTAGGCTGCGACAAAGCTCGTCGCACCGGGCGCACCGCCACGACGGTTCCCGCTAAGTCGCGAGCGACCGTTGACATGCACCGCTGACGCTGGCCACCTGGACGGATGAACTCGAGCTCCATGGTGTTCGTTGCAAGTCTTTCCGTCGCAACGGCAGGGTGCGTTCAGGTCCATCAGGACGCAGGAGTCCGCGCCAAGACCGCGATGGCGTGCACGACCACGCAGGAGTGCATCGCGCTTGAAGCAGAGACGCGCGGCCGTTACTCGGCGTGCATGATGAAGGGCAACGCGGACTGCGCGCCTCTTCTTGAGGACAAGAAAACGGCGCGACGTCTCTGGGATGAACAGCGGACGCGGGCCGACGCCGAGCAAGGCGACGCCACCTCGAAGCGTCACAAGGACTTGCGCGCCTTCGACGCCGAACGAGCCAGGCTCGGAGAGGTCTTCGCTAAGGTGACCACCTGCGAGGCGCTCGGCACGTTTGAGGCGAACATCCTGAACGCGCCGGACGGACTCAAGAGCGACATGGAAGGCCGTCTCGCCGCACAATTCAAAGACAGCATCGCGAAGCGGAGAGCCGAGCGCGCCCGCATGGTTTCCGCCCAGGCGAGCAACGCCATGCAAATGAATCATCCAAGCATGCCGGACCTCGACGACCCCGAGTCGGCGCTCACTGCGGTGGCCAACGTCCGGTCGATGCTCGGCGACCTGCGGTGTTACCAACCTGAGCCAAAGGATGCGAGCACGCGACTCGCAGCCGACGTAGAGAGTTGGGCAGTAACCGTTCAGAAGAGCGTGGACGACGAGAAGCGCTGTCGCGCCACTCCGCGCTGTCTCGACGAGCGTGCAGCGGCTCCGATCTGCCAACAGATCGAGATGCGACGCTCGGCAGTCCAGGACATCGCCAGGGAGCGAAGCAATCCCGGGGGCGCCGTGGATTTGCATTTCCTTCACCAGCTTGGGCAAAACATCCAGGAGGCCGATGCCCAGCTTCCTTCGCTCAAGGCCGAGTACAGGGCTGCGCGAAAGAAGCCGTTTGCTGACGAACTCTGCCGAAAGCACTGATTGCCCGCGGGCAACATCAGGTGAGGTGTGAGGCTATGTTGCCGCGGTACTCAAACGAGCCGGCGTGCGCTAGCTCGGCGTCGAGCATGAGCCAGATATCGCCGCCCAGCGCGCGCCACCGCCGACAGAACGCGATGTCCTCGCCGACGAATTTCCCGCCCTCGACCATCGGGTGAAATATCGCCCCCCCGCCGCTCGACAGCGCCAGCTCGGGGTGCGCCGACACGACACGCTCCAGACACGCGCGGGTCACGAGCATGAACGCCGTGCCGACCCCTTCCACGCGCGTCGTGCCGTCCGTTACCTCGAGCTTCGGTGACGCAAAGCCAACAGCGAACGTCGCCCCCGCGGCGTCGAGTGGCTCGCCCTTGCGAGCGGCGTCTGCGACGGCCTCCCACTGGAGCGCGCGCTTGGGCGCCGCCGCCGCGATGAAGTCGACGCGCCGCATGAGCATGCGCCGGACGAGGTCCGCAGGGAACGTGATGTCAGAGTCGACCATCAAGAGGTGCGTGCAGTCGCTCGCCAGGAATGCGGCAACGATCTCGGCGCGCGCCAGCTCGATAATCGCGTTGGACGTCACGAAGTGAATGCGCGCGGAGATGCCTCGCGCCGAAAGCGTCGACGTCAGCGACACGAGGCTCGTGACGTAGCCCGGCGATAGCCCCGCGTAGGCCGGCGTGCCGATCATGAGCGTCGGTGTCGGGGTGCTCACGCGGACGGCCCGTTCATGATCAAGTCGGCGGCGGCGATCTCGGCCTCTGTCTCGCGGATCGCCTCGGTGAGCCACCGGACCTCGTACGCGACCGAGTATGACGACGGCTCTCTAGTCGCGCGCGCCAGCTCCCGGCGTAGCTCTTCGAGTCGTTCGGCGGCGGTCAACGCTGACCCCGCGCAGCATGCTCGCGAGCGAGCTCCACGCTGTGCTCCAGCGCGAAGAGCGCCTCTGCGGCCGGGTTGCCCCCGAGGGCTCTGTAGCGCTCCCACGCGCTCGGCGGCGGCGGCGCGGGTGGAGCCGGAGGCGGTGCAGGCGGTGCGATGAGCGCGTTCACGCGCTCGACGAGCGCGTTGGTCGCGCTGGTGGCTGCGGCGGCGGCGATGAGGTCGCGGCCCTTGGTCTTCTTCGATCTTTTTTTCATGGGAAACCTCGATAAGAAATGTGAACGGGTGAACGAGTAGCTAGGTCTTAGAAGCGAGCCCTCGCACGTTGATCGCGATCGTCTTCGCGGCGGTGACCGCGCCCGCCGTAGCGGTGATGGTCGCGCCCTTGCGGAAGCGGATGGGCGTCGTGCCTTGGTCGAGAACGGGAGGGTTCGAGGCCGCGCCTCCCACGAAGTAGATGATCGCCGTCGTACCGTCGGAGATCGTGACCTGCTGGACGGCGGTGTCGTTCGTCGTGATGACGATCGTGTAGATGTCCGTCCACTCGTCGGCCTGGGGCACGAGAAGGTTGCCCGTGAGCGTGCCTGGGACGAGGGAGACGGACCCGAAGCGGAGGGGTTTGCCAAGCTGAGCGAAAACACTCATGCAGATTGCACCTTTCAGTAGTTGTTGCCGGCGGGGCCGAGCTGTCGCGAGCCTTGGGCCGGGCCGTGTCCGCCGCCTCGAAGGATCCCGGCCTCCTCGGCGCGATGAGCGAGTAGAAGCAAGCTCACGAAATCGTCGTGACGGCGGCCCTCAAAGCGGACCGATCCCTTGCCGATGCGCTCTTCGAAGCTGAGCATCTCCGCGCGCATCGTCTCGGCCCAGGGCGCGGGTCCCGCGATGTGGACGCGCCCCTCACGCAAGAGGCGCGAGATGTACTCGACGCCTTCCTCCTTCGAACGCGACGAATGCGAATAGTCGAAGCACTCGACGCCGTAGCGGTTGACCGTCCCGGCGAGGCCGAACGAGCCGTACTGATCTGTGGCGACGCCAGCCGCGTCCCACTCCTGAGCAACGTTCGCGAGGCCGCGGCCGATGTGATCGATGGTAACTAGGCTCCCTTTCGGCCACGCGTGCAACGCGCGAATGCAAAGCGTGCTCGGACCCGGATCGATCTCGCGAAGGACGATGTGTCCGTCCTCGTCGCGCTTCGGCCGCATCGCCGGGACGTTGCCCGCTCCGCGTCGCTGCACACCATCGGCGCCGATCCACGGCTCCCACTCGATGCGGTCGTCGCC
Organism: Polyangiaceae bacterium; assembly: GCA_043717125.1. Taxonomy (GTDB): domain Bacteria; phylum Myxococcota_A; class Polyangia; order Polyangiales; family Polyangiaceae; genus Labilithrix. The sequence continues at coordinate 10,232 of JAYSXP010000102.1, forward strand.
CGAGACGATGCGCCGACCCCAGTAGGCCACGCCCGCGGTCCAAGCATCGTGTCGGAGACCCGACGGGTCGGTGAGCACGACCGGCGCGCCCAGGAGATCCATCTGGTGATCGCGCGTCGCGAAAGCCGCGTCGACCATCGCGGCGCTCCAGATCGCGCACGCGCCGGCGGCGGGGATGGCGGCATACTCGCGCGTCCACACACGCGGCTCCCGTTCGAGGCGACGAGTCGCGTCCTCCGCGATAGTCGGGTTAGCGACCCACGTGGGCGCGTACGCGACGCACTGATACTCGTCATCGCCGACGTCGAAGGCCTTGGCGTGCGCGTCCTGCGAGCCCAGGGGCGACGACGAGAGGACGATGCGCGCGCCCGGCTGCGTCGCCATGGTCGGCCGCAGCGCGCCGAGCACCTCCGACGCGGGGTTCACGCCGGAGTCGGCGTCGTGCCACTTCGCGACCTCGTCCGCGATGACGAGAATCGAGGTGAAGCCGCTCACGCCGGCGACGGTGCACGGGTAGACCTTGCACACGATCGGGCGACCTGCGATCTCGATCCCGCCCTCGATCGGTCGGTACCCCACCTGCAGGGAGTCCAGGATCGCCTTGATCGTCCGCAGCCTCTGACTCGCCTCGTCCCTAGTCGTGCTGACGAACGCGATCACTCCCACGTCACCGGGCGGGATCTGCGAGACATCGTAGGAGAGCGCGAAGGCGACCGCGAAGCGGCAGAGCGTGGACGACTTGCCTCCGCGCCGACCGACGCGACACACGAGCTGTCGGCGGTGCGAGGCGACGAACGTGCCGAGGGTCTCGCGCCACCATGGCGACGTCGCCGGCCAGCGTGCCGAGACCAGTGCCCGATCGAGCGCATCGAGGCGGTCGAGGATGGTGCTCATGGGGTGCCCGGACCCATCCACCGCGCCAGCGGATCGACCGGCCCACGCGGACGAGTGAGGGCCTCACGCGCGCACAGCTCGTGAGCCGCGAGGAGCGACTGCCGAGAGGCATCGGCGAGACGCGAGGACCTCAGCGCCATGTCCGCGTCCCCGGTCTCCGCCGCGACGTCCGAGAGGTACCTCGACCAAGCGAGCTGCAGCGCCGCCGACGCGACGAGCGACGACGGGGCTGGACCGCACACGCCACCGCCTACCGTCCTAGCCAGCTCCGTGCAGTGCGAGCGCCGGAACGAGACGGCAGCGGCCTTGTACGGCCCGAACGCGGAGCCCTCGGGGAGCGTGCGCAGGCCGAGACGGTCTGCCAGGCGTGTCTTGCCGGCGCGCGCTCGACCACCCTCACGAGCCACCACGTTACCCCGGGCAAATCGGCCCGACGCGCCGCGGTCCCCCGGGCTCTCGGCGCGGGCCTCTCCCGGCACGCCGGCCGGCAGCTCGTCCGCCGGCATGACCTCGATCCGCGGCACACCCGCCCCCGTGCCGTGGCCCCTGCGGAGCGTCATCGCGAGCCTCGACCGCGCGAGGTGGCGTCCGACTTGAGCGGCGCATGCACGGCCCGCTCTCGCGCGAGGGTCGCGCGGAACTGGAGATCCCTCTCGGCGACGGCGGCGTGGTCCACGGGAGGCGCGGGCGGCGCGACACGCTGCGCGCACGTGGTAGAGCAGTAGAAGCCCGCCGGCATGCATCTCCAGCCGAGCGGCCGCAGGTAGCGACTCGGATCCGCAAGCGGCGGCACGAACGCGGTCTGCCCGCATCCTGGGCACTGCACCCGGCGCTCCGGATCGCGCTGCGGATCGTGCTGACCCCGGGCGCGCTCCGCGAGGATCGCCCGCGTCCTCGCATCGTCGCCGAAGAACGTGGGCGGCGAGTCGCGGCGCGCGTCCGCGACCACGGCCGCCTCGCAGCGCGCCGAGCACACCCGCCCGGACGCGAGCGGCGGCACCTCGATGGTCACGGACCACCCGAGCTGCGCGGCGGGCGGCGCCCATGCTCCGAGGTCGGCACGACCCGCGCCGAGGATCCACGCGCGCATCGGCTCGGTCGTGAACACCGCGCGCCAGGGTCGGCCGGCGAACGTCACGGACAGCTGCGCCGTGACCGCCTTCGCGAGGTGGTCGCCCGTGCGGGGCGTGATGACGATCGCCTCGGCCGCGATGCGGCGCCATCCGTGCACGGTCGCGGCGCGGTCCTCATCGGCGGCGGCGAGCTCGGGCAGACAAAGGACCGCGTGGCAGGCGTTGTGTGCGCATCGAAGGTTCATTCATGACTCCAAGGAAGAAGTGCGCGTGGTGCGCGGTGGCGTGTCGAGGTCGAACAATTGGCCCGCGCACCCCCGCCGGCCCGAGGGCTGTCTGTGGCTCCTGCCGCGGGCTTTCGGACGCGGTGCTTTCCACGCGGGGGCATGGCCGGCTCTTCGGCCATTCGGCGGGGCTGTCGTCAGGGCTAGTCAGTGCGCCCATCGGTCCGCCGTCGCGCTCATTTTGGCGCCGTGCGGCGCGTACGTGACTCTGTGTCGGGCTCCGCAGCTCGCGGACGGCTTGGAGCCATCGAGGTGGGCGGCGCGATCTGAAAGCATCCTCCGACCTCGGTCGGGGCCCGCGCGGCAGGCGATGCGAGGCGGTTGGGGCAAGCCATGGGGCGCTCGCGTCGTCGGAGGGCCCGATCGCTCGTCAGAGAAGCGCGGGAACGCCGGATCTCAATTCCGCACCCGCGGCGACCGGACGTCCTCGAGCCCGACACGGTGTTCGTCAAACCGCCTCGGCGCCGCCGAGGTCGTGCGCCTCGACCCCGGCGGCGCCAGGCGGCGCCGCGGTGCTCCTTGGGCACCACGGGCGCGAGCAGCTCCAGGCCTCGCTTCGTCTTCTAGCCTCGGCCTGCCGACGGTCCTCTTCCGGGTTGTGTCGCGCCCGTCGAGGTTGGTGCGCGGCATGGGCTAAGCTCCGACCATGTCCGAGCGCTACTTTCACGACGCGGGACAGCGCGCCGTCTACAAACTCGAACTGCTGATGGTTTGGCCGAGGCACACCAAGCACAAGCCGCCCCGCTACGACGGATGCTCGGTTTCCGCGGCCGTGCTTCGGGTCTCTGCGACAGACGGCGAATCGTCCGGCTCTAGACGAGAGAGCTACATGGCTCGGGACACCACCGAGCAAGCCGAACGCTTCTTTCTCATGCATTACTCCACGCTCACGAAGATCGAGGCTCGAGAGTTCGAGCGCCTCGCCGCCGAGTATCGCGCGACCTTCGCCGCGTCCGCTAAGCGCCGCTGACGCGGGTCACGCGGCCGGCACGCGTGGATGCGTTCCGGGCTCGGCCACCTGGACGGCGCCGCGGTCCCGGACGTAGGCTTCGCGAAGTGCAAGAACCGCCCCGAACGTCTTTTCGAAGCGTTGCTACCTGAGGCGCAGATGAGTCCAGCCAGAAGAGTCCTCGCCGAATTCGACGCTCGCTCGCGACGCACGGCGAAGAGGCTTAGTGGAGCTCCCGATGGGGTGCTGGTCGAGGAGGACGAGATGCGGCTCGTGGACCTCCAGGTCTTCCTTTGTCTCCGGCTTGGTAATGCCGAAGATGAGGTGGACATCGCGTGGATCAAGGCGCGCGACCAAGGCACCGGCGCCGGCTCGCGCGTCCTCGCCGACCTTGTCGACTCCGCGAAGCGACACGACGCCCGGCTGAAGGCTGTTCCCCTCGGTCAAGCCGACCGACTGATCGCCTGGTACAGGCGTCACGGTTTTGCGCGCTCAACCGGAGACGCGATGTTCTTCCCCCCGAAGAGACCGGCCTGATACCGCGTCGCTCGCGCGCTCAGCTGCTCCGGTCGCGTCTTTCGACTCGACCTCGGCGGCCTTCAACTGCGTGATCTCGACGCGCAGCTTCGCGACCTCGGCTCGGCGCTTGGCTTCCTGCCGTTCGAGTTGCGCGGGCGTGAGCGTCTCGCCGTGTATCTCCGCTGCCCCGAAGCTGGCGCCCACGGCCTTGACGGGGTCCACGATGTCGCGGAGCTCCTGCTCGAGCTTTGCCGCCTCCTCGGGCGACGGCGGTGCACAGTCGCCCTCCGGTTCCGGCGGCAGCGGCACGTGTCTGGGCTCCTGCGCGATGGGCGGGTAGTTCGCGGTCGTGCGCGCGTCACGCATCCAACGCCTGAACGTGGCTTCCCAGTCGGCCTTCGTCTCAGCCTTCGAGAGGGCCCAGTCGCGGAAGTCGGGAAGCACGCGATGCGGATCGGGCAGTCGCTCCGCGCGACACATCGCGAGCATCGCAGGCGACACGACGAAGTCGTCAGGGATGAGACGATTGATCTTCTTCTCCGTCTTCCGGTTCTTCTCGTTCTTGTTCTTCGCCATCTCGGCCTCTCGCTCTCCCGTCAGGGTCAGCAGCGGCTTCTCGGCAACGAACGCGGGAGACGCGACAGCGGCTCTAGCTTGTTCCTCAGTTAGATCCTCAGTCTGATCCTCAGAGAGATCCTCAGAGGGTACCGTCCCAGGGAGTACCCCCCTCCCAAGCCGGGAGTACCCCACTCCCGTGGTGGGAGTACCCTGCTCGCGTGATGGGAGTACGGGCGTGGTGGGAGTACCGGCATCCTGGGAGTACGGGACCACCGGAAGCACGAGCTTGTACTCGTTCGAGAGGTGACGGCCTGCACGTGATCGCGCCTGCACCGTGACGTACCCCCAGCCCGCGAGGTCATGCTCGGCGCGCCGGATGGTCTTCGCGTCGGCGCCGAGGGTCTTCGCCAGCTGCGTGACCGACGGCGAGATCGTCCCGGCTTGGTCGCGGAAGGAGACCATCGCGAAAAGCACGGCCCGGTGCACGAGCCGCAGTCGAGGGTCGGTGACGTCGCGCACCTGCCAAAGAAGCTCCAGCGAGGTACGCGGAATGGCGGCGCTCAACCCGTCCTCCGCATCCCGAGGCGAGCGAGGATTGCCTCCTCGGTGAGCGGCTCGTCCTCGTCCTCGTCCTCGTCGTCGCCTGCGCCTTCGTCGTCGCCTGCGTCCTTCACGGTGGTCGCAAGGCGTTCGAGCAAATCGCGAAGGTCGTCCAGCGCGACAACGCGAAGGCGCCCAACGGCGGCGCGCGGGACATCGGGGTGAGCGGAAAGGAGCTCGAGGAAGCGGCGCGGGTCGATGCCTGCGACCGCCTCCACAGTGAGCTGCGAGACGTGGCTCGGCGATGTCGCGACCGCGGGACGCGGGCGTAGCTTGCGGGGCATAAGAGAACCTCGACGGACAAAAGCAAAAAGCCTCCGGTCGGAGGCTTCGCGCTTGCGGTCTGGGGAGAGGGAGTTGAGCTAGGGAACGCGCAGCAGCTCGGCGCGCATCGAGGCATAGGTCGCTTGGAGAGCCCGACGCTTCGTTGCGCTCTCCACGGCGAAGGGCGCTGCCTCGAAGAGACGGACGGTGCCGACCGAGACGCCGGCGGCGACGGCAACTCGAATCTGCGACCAGCCGAGCAGCGCGCGCACGGTCGCTGCGGTCAGCGGCGCGTCGGGCAGGTCGGCTTGGCTTGTGGCGCTCGACATCGGGTCTCTCACTCTCTGGGGGCCTTTTGCGCCCTCGTTTTCGGGTCACCCATCGAGACGATCACCCATCGAGAATCGTTGCCGATTCCGGTCTTTTGCACGCTGCGATCGATCTCGAGTCTCTGGAGCGCTCTCTCGACCTGCGCCTTGCCGGCGGCGAGCCGCGAGACGATCGCTCGCGCCGAGAGGCCGTCGACATGACGCCCGAGAAGGCGCAGTACGCGCTCGTCCATTTTCGCATTGCGGTCGGACCGACGACGCGAGGGTACAGCCGCCTTCGGGGCGACGGTCTTCGGTGGCGCCCGGCGTCGCGCTGTCTTGTCGGGCCCACGAGGCACGTTCGGCGCGGGAGCGGCTGGCGCGTCTGGGAGCAGCTTCGAACGGAAGAGCGCGCTCTCCGCACGCAACGCGACAACGCACTCCGAGTAGTTCGCTAGCCCAAGCTCCCCGAGCTTGGCGACTAAGGCGGCCTCGCGCCGCTCCAGCCCTTCCTTCACCTCAGCGGTAGCGTGCCCTTGGTCTTCGAGAACGCGCGCATAGAGCTCGCGCATGTGCAGATACTCGTCCCCGGGAGGAATCTCGGCAGATCGCAGTTCGTGTAAATCCCTCAGGTGCGAGTCCAGCGCGTACACGATGGCTTCGGTTGCGGGGGACGGGCGAACGGACATCGCCTGCAGGTATCTGTCGGAGTCCCGGTGGCGCAGCTCCGCCCAGTGCGCCCGCAGCCTCCAGCGATGGTGAGGATCGTCGTCTAAGGCATCACCCACGGCGCGATCCTAACGTCGACCGCGCCTGCGCGCCTCGGTCTCCAGATCGACTACGCCGGTAGGCGCGCGCTGCAGCGACTCGAGCTGCCTCGCGAGCTGCGAGACCACGTCGAACCGGCCCGCCTTCGCGGCCTCGGTCAGAGCCAGCGCGAGCGCGGTCTCGACCGCATTCGAAGGCCCATCTGAGTGCCCCATCGGTGCCCCATGAGGGGTCAACTCGGGGCTAGTCGATTGAACGGGAGGCCCATTTTTGGGGCCTGCAGGGGTTTCGCGAAAGGGCTTCAGGGAACCTGAATCCGGCGCGTCTGCCAATTCCGCCACCTTCGCTAAGTGTAGGAGCGCGCACCCTAGTCCACGATTCCTGCGTGGAGCAAGCGGATCCGCCTCACCCGCGCTTCATCACGTCGCCGAGGAAGTTCGCGACGAAGCGACGCGAAGCGCTCACGTCGTCGTACGAGCGCTCGCCGAGCACGATGGGCTCGAAGACGTCCGAACGCGCCGACCAGCGGCGCGAGCCGTCGGTCAACATGTCGGACATGCCGCGCCCGCGCCCGCGCCCGCGCTCGCGCTCGCGCTCGCGAGGTAGTGCACGCCGACGTCCCACGCCCGCCGCAACACTTCCCGCGAGCTAGAGGTTCTCGACGCTCTTCACGAGCTCCATCACGAAGTTCACCCGTGGCCGGATGAGGCCCGCGCGGAGGACGCGCGGCGGCGCCCGCATCGAGAAGCCGTACGCGCTGTTGGCGTCGCCCTCGAGGGAGTCAACGCCGAAGGTCACCACCTGGCTCCCGTCGACCCGGCTCTCCGCGTAATCGGGGGCCGAGGTCGGTGCGGGCGAAGTAGGTGCCTGGGCGAACGCGGTCGAGGAGAGCGCGAGCGTGCCTATGGCGACCGCGAAAACGAGGCCGATCTTCATCAATTTTGCCTTTCGGTGGGCTTTTTGCGCCGCATTGAACAGCGCTGCGTCGCGGCGCGTCCAAAGGAGGACACGCGCGCGCCCCGCACATGGAAACCTTGCGGCGCGCGCTGGCTTGGGCGAAAACGTAGGCGCTCCCCGGAGGACCGATGATCACCCGCAATCTGCTTACCCTGTTTGCTTTCGGCGGCACCTTTGCCCTCGCATTCTCGAGCGCATGCTCGAGTGAAGACCCCGTGAAGTTCGGCTCGTCCGACCAGTACGCGTCCGCGCGGGCCGAGGCCGAGTGTGGAAACCTCGCGAAGAGGTGCGGAGCCTCCGTCGAGGCGTGCACGTCGAAGCGCGCGGCGACCTTCAACAATGCGGCAGCTGCCGCCGCGAACATGGGCAGGACCTATCGGCCAAACGCCGTCCAGGGCTGCCTTGACGCCGTCAACGACGTCTACAAGAACGGCGCGAGCGACGTGACGCCCGACGGCGAGGTGCACGTGGACAAGGTCTGCCAGCGCGTGTTCGGGGGCACCAAGATCGAGCGGACGCCCTGCACCAACACCTTCGAGTGCGAAGGCGCGCTCGTCTGCGACACCGTCTGCGCCGCCGAGGAGATCGTCC
>JAYSXP010000103.1:0-17974 GCA_043717125.1 Polyangiaceae bacterium
CGCGATGGAGAAGGTCGGCAAGGAAGGCGTCATCACCGTCGAAGAAGCGAAGGGCATGGAGTCCGAGCTCGAGGTGGTCGAGGGCATGCAGTTCGACCGCGGCTACCTGTCTCCCTACTTCGTGACCAACACGGAGAAGATGACGGCCGAGATCGAAAACCCGTACATCCTCATCAGCGAGAAGAAGATCTCGATGATGGCCGACATCATCCCGCTGCTCGAGCAGATCGCGAAGGAGGGCCGTCCCCTCGTCATGATCGCCGAGGACGTCGAGGGCGAGGCACTCGCCACGCTCGTCGTCAACAAGCTCCGCGGTGCGCTCAAGGTCTGCGCCATCAAGGCGCCGGGCTTCGGCGATCGCCGCAAGGAGATGCTCAAGGACATCGCGACGCTCACGGGCGGCTCGGTCGTCTCCGAGGACCTCGGCATCAAGCTCGAGTCCATCACGATCAAGGACCTCGGCACCGCCAAGCGCGTCTCGGTCGACAAGGACAACACCGTCATCGTCGACGGCGCCGGCGACCCCAAGGAGATCAAGGCCCGCACGGAGACCATCCGCAAGCAGGTCGAGAACACCACGTCGGACTACGACAAGGAGAAGCTCCAGGAGCGTCTCGCGAAGCTCGCCGGCGGCGTCGCCATCATCAAGGTCGGTGCGTACACCGAGACCGAGATGAAGGAGAAGAAGGCTCGCGTCGAGGACGCGCTCCACGCCACGCGCGCCGCGGTCGAGGAAGGCATCGTCCCCGGCGGCGGCGTCGCGCTCCTCCGCGCGAGCAAGGTGCTCGACACCCTCAAGGTCGAGGGCGAGCAGCAGTTCGGCGTGAACCTCGTTCGCCGTGCGATCGAGGAGCCCCTTCGCCAGATCGCGAAGAACGCGGGCGCTGAAGGCTCCGTCGTCGTCGAGAAGGTCCGCACGGGCACGGGCTCGTTCGGCTTCAACGCCGCGACGGATACGTTCGAGGACCTCGTGAAGGCTGGCGTCATCGACCCCGCGAAGGTCGTTCGCTCGGCTCTCGAGTTCGCCGCGAGCGTCGCAGGCATGATGCTCACGACCGAGGCGATCATCGCCGACAAGCCGGCCAAGAAGTCGGCTGGCGGCGGTGGCGGCGGCGGCGGCATGGGCGGCATGGGCGGCATGGGCGGCATGGGCGGCATGGGCGACTTCGACATGGATTGATCCCGCCGTCTGCGCTCTCGTAAGAGCCAGACACGACAAAGCCCCGCGTCCTCACGGACCGGGGCTTCGTCGCTTTTGTCCGTGCGACGAGATGGGACCAGCGGCGTGCGAACCGTCGCGCGCGCCGCGGTCGGCTCGTCGCGCTGCGCCGACGATGGGCCGCCAACGCCCTCCTAGAAGAGTGCTTTGAGCTCCTTCTCGACTTCGTTCTCTTCGCCGTCGTGGTAGCCGCGATGCACGTGCTTCACGACGCCGTCTTTCCCGACGATGTACGACGACGGCATGTTCTCGGGCTTCCACTTCTCGGCGATCTTCTTGCCGTCGTCCCAGCCGACCGGGAACTTCGCGCCGTGCGTCTTGGCGAAGTCGACGATGCCGTTCTTCTCGTCGTCGACGGAGATCGCAACGATCTCGAGGCCGCTTGCCTTGTACTTCACGTAGAGCTCCTGGAGCTTCGGGAAGGACTTTTTGCAGGGCTCGCACCAGGTTGCCCAGAAGTCGACGATGGTGACCTTGCCCGCCGCGACGGTCATCTTGCCGGCGCCGTTCATCGAGTCGATGGTGAACGTGGGTGCCTTATCGCCGTCCTTGACGCCCTTCCCGTCACCGCCGCCAGCGTTCTTCCCGGAGGTCGCGTTCTTCGCGTCGGGGGTGCCGCCGCAGCCGACGGCCGCGGCCGCGAGAAGTGCGGAGAGTGCGAGTATGGAAACACTGATTCGCATGCGCATGGGGCGAGAGGTTACTGCGAATGACGCGGTCTTGCCCAGCGGGCACCGCGCCGTGCGCGATAGGGTTGAGGTGGACGCTTTTTGACTCTACGGAAAGCGAGGCGATAAGCTCCAATCTGCCGATGAATCGCCACGCGGGTCTCTCATCCAGAAGCAGTCGCAGATCCCCGTGCAGCTCCGAGTAGTCGGCTGCCACGGTGGGGAGACGCCGAAACACCGGACCAGCGCGTTCGTCCTCGACGACCGTCTTGCGATCGACGCCGGTTCGCTGACGAGCGGTCTCGACCTGAAGCTGCAGTACCAGCTCGAGGCGGTGCTCGTGAGCCACGCGCATCTCGATCACATCCGCGACCTCGCGACCATTGCCGACAACCGCGCGCAGTACGGATGCAAGCCGCTGCTCGTCGTCGGGACCGTCGCGACGCTCGACGTGCTCAAGAAGCATTTCTTCAACGGGCTCGTCTGGCCTGACTTCACGGTCATTCCGTCGAAGAAGGAGCCGACGATCCAGTACAAGGTCCTCAAACCCGAGATTCGCATCGAGGTGGCCGGCTTCGGCGTACGCGCGATCCGTGTGAGCCACACGATCGACACCTCGGCATTCATCGTCGACAAGGACGGCGCGTCGATGGCCTACAGCGGCGATACCGGCCCGACCGATCGCCTCTGGGAGGTGCTCAACAAGGAGAAGGATCTGCGCGCCCTCTTGATGGAGGTGAGCTTCCCCAACGAGGAGCAGCGCGTCGCCACGCTGAGCGGGCACCACTCACCGCAGACGCTCCTGCCCGACCTCAAGAAGTACAAGCGGCCGCAGGACCTGCCGACCTTGCTCTACCACATCAAACCGGCCTTCCAGTCGGCGGTGGAGAAGCAGTGCGCGAAGCTCAAGGGCTTGAATCTCACGGTCCTGACCATCGGCGAGCAGCTCATTCTCTAAGTGGGGCTCCGCTTCTCGGGCTTCGCCTGAGCCTCCCCGTGATGCGACCTCGACCGGCTGTGATTTGCCTGCGGCGAACGGCGCCGCAGACGACGCCGGTTTTCACGCCTGCGATGCGCGAGACCGTGAGCTTCCACTCGTGGGGTCTCGAGATGTTCGCTGTCAGGCTGATCACGAGAAACGGCGTGCGCTGCGCACGCCAGTCGGCGCGTAGCGCCGAACCTCCCTGGGGGAGGCTCGCTGCGAAGCCGACGAGGGGGACCGGAGGTCCCCGACAAGAAAGCGTGCTATGCCTCCGCCCCCCGTGTCAGAGGCAACCGAAGCGCGCGTAGCGACCGACGAGATCCCCGTTCCGGGTCTGGAGACCGACGAAGAGGGGACGCGCGTCGTCCGCGAGGAGCTCAAGCTTCTCGAGATCGTCTATCGCGCGCTCGGGCCGGATCCGGCCACCGCCGGCAAATCTTCTTCGTCGCCGCCCGCCGGACCGACGTTGAACCAGCAGCTCGCGGCGGACGACGCACGCCTCGTCGAGCTTCGCGAGCTCGCCGCCGCCGCCAAGCCCGAGGACCTGCCCGCGCTCCTCGAGCAGATGCACACGCTCGGAGCGGTGCGCGCGCATCGCGGCAAGAGCACCGTGGGGTCCATCGATCGCAAGAGCCCGTACTTCGCGCATCTACGGCTCGAAGAAATGGTGACGCTCCCAGGCAGCCAGGGCGAGAAGATGCGTCGCCGCGACGTGCTCGTCGGCTCGAAGCAATACCTCGACGCGGGCGCGGGCATTCGCATCGTCGACTGGCGCAACGCTCCGGTCAGCCGGATCTTCTATCGCTACCGCGAGGGCGATCCCTACGAGGAGACGCTCGGCGATCGTCCCATCGAAGGCGAGGTGCTCGCGCGTCGCACGGTCGCGATCGTCCACGGCGAGCTCCGCAAGGTCACGGCTCCACAAGGTACGTTCGTCGTCGACACGGATGGCCGCTGGCGCCGCGCCGAGGCGATGACCGCGCGTCTCCGCCTGCCGGGCAAGGGGGAGGGGGTGGGCCCTGTCGGCCTCGCGCCGTCCGAGCGCGGCAAGGCGACGACCGCCGATCGCTTGCTGCCGTCCATCGCCGCGATGCTCGACAAGGAGCAGTACGAGCTCATCACGAAGCCTGGCGTGGGCCTCGTGGCCATCCAGGGAAGCGCCGGCAGCGGCAAGACCACCGTGGGACTCCACCGCGTGGCCTATCTCCACGCGTCGAGCCCGCAACGCTACCGCGCGTCGAAGATGCTCGTGATCGTCCCGAACGAGGCGCTCATCCACTACACGAGCCGCGTTCTTCCGGGCCTCGGCGTGGAGGGCGTGCCCGTGATGACGTTCGCGCGCTGGTCGGTGCGCGTCGTCCATGACCTGTTTCCGCGTCTCCCGAGCGCGATCACCGAAGAGACTCCGCCGCTCGCCTCACGCGTCAAGAACCACGCAGGCATGCTCCACGCCATCGAGGCGATCGGAAAGAAGGTCCAGCAGCGGCTCGACACGAAGGTCGAGTCGGCCATGGCGCGCGGGCGCTGGCCGGAGAGCGAGCGCGTCCTCGCCGCATGGAATGCGACGCACGGCGTGCCTGATCGGCGCGTCACCCAGCTCGCGCAGTGGATCGCGGGCAAGCGCGACATTCAGGGCACCGAAAACGCCGCCGGCCTTCCGGAGGTCACACGCTCGGCCGTCGAATCGCTGGGGCAGGAACTCCGCGCCGAAGCACGCAGCATCCTGGGCGCCTGGGACGAGCTCACGACGAGCCGCGAGCTCCTCGACACGTTCTTCGGTGACCACTTCGGTAAGGGGCAGCTCGATCAGGTCCACGAGTGGTGCGTGCGCCAAGCGCGCGTCCGCTCCGAGCACGACCGCGACGGCGAGTCGCCTTCGCTCGACAGCGAGGATCACGCGCTGATCCTGCGGCTCTGGCAGGTCATGCGCGGGCCGCTCCTCGACATCGAGGGCGGTGCGCTCCATGTGAGCCACCTCTTCGTCGACGAGGTCCAGGACTGCAGCCCGATCGAGCTGAAGGTCCTGCTCGACGTCGCCGCCGGCTCGAAGGAAGACGGACGCGCCGACCCGACGCAGCTCTCCGTCACGCTTGCCGGCGACATGGCGCAGCGGATGCGCGAGGACGACGAGACCCACCTCGAGTTCGACTGGGACTCGACGCTCAAGGAGGTCGGCGTTCCCGGCGGCGCAGGCATGATCGAGCCGCTCAAGGTCAGCTACCGCTCGACGGCCGAGATCACGAGCTTTGCTCGCGGGGTCCTCGGGCCGTTCGCGCACGAGTCCGAGCCGATCGCGAATCGTCATGGCCCGCCCGTCGAGCTCTTCTCGTTTGCGTCGGCGGGTGAAGCGGTCGCGTTCCTCGCGGACGCGCTGCGTGAGCTCGCGGTGAACGAACCGGAGGCCAACGTCGCGCTCCTGTCGCGGTTCCCGCAGCAAGCAGAGGTCTATTACGAGGGCCTCGTTCGCGCCGAGGTGCCGAACGTGCGCCGTGTCCGCAAACAGGACTTCACGTGGGAGCGGGGCTTCGACGTGACGGACGTCCGCCAGACCAAGGGCCTCGAGTTCGACGAGGTCATCCTCCTCGAGACGACGGCGTCGAGCTACGGCGAGACGCCGCAGGCCCGTCACGCACTCTACGTCGGCGCGACGCGTGCGGCCCACCAGCTCTGGTGCGTCGCGAGCGAGGCGCCGTCGAAGCTCGTCGTCGAGGCAATCGCCACCCAGCCCACAGCGGTACCCGACGTCCCGCTGGTGATCGAACCTGACGCGTAGCAGCTCGAGGTCGCGCGCTCGCGGTATGCTCCGGGCGTGCCGAAGAAGATCGCCGTCATCGGAGCTGGTGCGTGGGGAACCGCCCTGGCGGCACATGCCGCACGGATCGACCACGACGTCATGATCTGGGGTCGCGAGCCCGACGTGGTTCGCGACATCAACGAGCGCGCGGAAAATCGCCTCTTCCTCGATGGCGTCGCGCTCCCGAAGGCGCTCCGCGCGTCGACGGTGCCTGCCGAGGTGCTCGCCGGAGCCGAGATCGTCATCCTGGTGCCGCCGTCGGCGTTCCTCAGGGACGTGGCCGGGCTCGTCGCCGAGCACGTGTCCAAGACGGCGCGCATCGTCGTCGCCTCGAAGGGCATCGACGAGCGCACGCTCGGCCTCATGACGGACGTGACGGCCGAGGCCATGCCCGACCACGATGCCGCATCGATGTGCGTGCTCTCGGGCCCGAGCTTCGCGCGTGAGGTCGCCTCGGGCCTGCCGACCGACGTGGTCGTCGCTTCGAAGAACGCCGAGGCCGTCGCCGACGTCGCGGACGCTCTCCACACGCCGATGTTCCGGGTCTACACGAGCAAGGATCCGATCGGCGTCGAGGTCGGCGGCGCGATGAAGAACGTCCTCGCGATCGCGGCGGGGGCCTGCGACGGGATCGGGCTCGGGCTCAACGCGCGCGCTGCGCTCATCACGCGTGGGCTCGCCGAGATGGCGCGGGTCGGCGTGGCCCTCGGTGGTGACCCGCTGACGTTCATGGGCCTCAGCGGGGTGGGGGACCTCATCCTGACGTCGACGGGCGCGCTTTCGCGCAACCGCTCGCTAGGACTGAAGGTGGCCGAGGGCGTGTCGGCAAGGAAGTACCTCGCCGAGCAGCGCACGGTCGCCGAAGGCTACCTCACGGCGCGCGCCGCGTGGCGCCTTGCCCAGAGGCTCGGCGTCGACGTCCCGATCACCGAGCAGGTCTACCACGTCCTTCACGAGGACAGGCCGCTGCTCGAGGCGATGAAGATGCTTCTCACACGCGCGCAAAAGGACGAGCAGTGGGGGTTGACCGCCCCTCGCTGAGGTCAGGGGCTGCAGGCGCCGATGCACTTGTCGAGCGCGCTGCAGTCCGTGTCGTTGAAGCAGCCACCCCACGAAGCGCAGCAGTTTGCCTGCGTGCAAGTGTCGCAATTCATGTCGCCCGTGGTGAGGTTGGTGCCGCAGAGATCGGAGGCGTCGACGCCGCCGGCATCCCCACCGTCGCCGACGCCGGCATCGAAGGGCGTGGTCGGATCGTCGACGCACGGACCCTGACAGCTTGCGGCCCAGCAGGTGTCGATGGCGCCGTACTTCGACTTCGCGCTCGCGGAGGCGGCGGCGTTGCATGCCGCGACGCATTGCTCCGGCGTCTGCGTGGACGAGTCGCCCTCGTCGTGCTTTCCGCCATCGACCTTGACGCGCGCGTCCGTCGTCGCATCCGTCGCCGCATCGGCCGCGGTGCCGGCGTCGCTGGAAGACGAACAGGCGCTGATGCTGAAGCCCGCGCCGCCTGCGAAGAGAAGCACTGCGGCAGCAGACACGGAGAGGCGAGTCGAGCGCGGAATCATGGTCCGTCGAGTGCCTCGGCGGAGCTGCGTCGTCAAGTGCAGCGATCGCACGGGTCGACCGGTGGCATGGCTCCTTGGAGGGCCTCGGTGCGCGCCGCGAGGACCTTGACGATCACCTCGTCGACGCCGAACCCGACGTTGCATCGCGTGAAGATGACAGGCCCCCCCTGGCGCATGCGCGCGGCGTCCCGGGACATCACGTCGAGGCTCGCGCCGACATGCTCGGCCAGGTCGATCTTGTTCACGAGGAGCAGATCGCTCTGCGTGACGCCAGGCCCGCCCTTGCGCGGGACTTTGTCGCCGCCGGCTACGTCGACGACGTAGATCGTGAAGTCGACGAGCTCGCGGCTGTACTGAGCGGCGAGGTTGTCGCCACCGCTCTCGACGAGGAGGAGCTGGGGCGAGACGTCGCGCATCAATTGCTCGAGGGCGTCGAGGTTGGGGGTGATGTCCTCGCGGATGGCCGCGTGCGGACAGCCGCCGGTCTCGACGGCGCGGATCTGCGCTGCGGGGAGCGCCTCGTTCCGATGGAGGAACTCGGCGTCCTCGCGGGTGAAGATGTCGTTCGTCACGACGCCGAGGCGCATCGTGTCGCGCAGCTTCTTGCAGATCGAGAGGACGAGCGCCGTCTTTCCGCTCCCGACCGGGCCGCCGATGCCGACCGTGAACGCACGGGCCTTGAAGTCGCGAGGCCTGCGCGGGGCGCGAGCGCGAAAGATACCGGGACCGTGGAGCTTCTCGTGGGTGTGCCCGTGCTCGTGGGTGTGCCTGTCGTGGGTAGGCCCGTGGTCGTGGGAGTGGCCGTCGGGATGGTCGTGAGACATCGTTTCCTCGCGTTCTCTGCGTCAGGACTGGAAGAGCCGCCCGTCGAGGCGGTCGTGGAGAGCGCCGAAGAGCTCGAGCAACGGCGACGTCGATGCGGCGTCGTCGACCGACAGTTGCATGCATGATGCAAGCATACGGTCGAGCGCCATGGTTCGCGTTGCCTGGATCTGCTGGGCCTCGAGGGGTCCGACGACGCCAAGCCGCACGGCCGCCGAGAGGACGCCGCGCATGACCCCGTGGAGCCATGCCGTCTGCGTGTCGGCCACGCCGATGCCGAGCGTCCCGAAGATAGCCCCGAACACCGGCGCGTGATGCGCCGGCCCGTCGTGCACGTGGTCCGCGATGCGGAGAATGCCGTCCTGCTCGAACACGCGGCGGGCCGCGCCCGCGAGCGCACGGCCCTGCGCACGGCTCGCGCGATTCGCGACGTGGCTCGTCGAGGTCGCGTCGAAGAGCCGGTCGATCGCGGCAAGCTCGGTCGGCGCCTCGCACGCGCGGCGGACGAAGGGAAGGGCGCTACGCGCCGACTGCCAGAGGACCTCGTCGACGAATGGCTCGAGCTCGCCGATGCCGCGGAGGTGCAGCGACGGCTCGAGCCCCGCGGAGTGCGCGAAGCCGCCAGATGGGAATGCCCCGTCGACGAGCTGGAGGAGGAGCCACGAGCTCATTTCAGAACATCGAGTAGAGGCGCGAGAGCGCGACTCGCGTAGCCGGGGTGGAGCGCAAAAGCTTTCCGTCGGCGAAGACCTCGTACGACTCGGCGTCGATCTTCATGAGCGGGAGCGCGTCGTTCAGCCTCATGTCGGCCTTGCCGATCCCGCGACAACCACGCACGTGATTGATGCGCTTCGCGAGGCCGAGCGCCGCGATGTGGCCTTCCGAAATGGCGCGTTGCGAGACGAACGCGATGCTCGTCGCTCCGTTCGCGCGGCCCATCGAGCCGAACATCGGCCGCATGTAGGAGGGCTGCGGCGTGGGGATCGACGCGCTGGGATCGCCCATCTGTGCCCACGCGATGAAGCCGCCCTTGAGCACGAGCTCGGGACGGATGCCGAAGAAAGCGGGCCGCCAGAGGACCAGATCAGCCCAGCGACCGATCTCGACGGACCCTATTTCATGGGCCATTCCATGCGCGACCGCCGGGTTGATCGTGTACTTCGCGACGTAGCGCCGCACGCGGAGGTTGTCGTTGCTGCCGCTCTCCTCGAGAAGGCGCCCGCGCTCGTCTTTCATCTTCGCCGCGGTCTGCCAGGTCCGGCAGACGACCTCGCCGACGCGACCCATGGCCTGGCTGTCGGACGAGATCATGCTGATGGCGCCGAGGTCGTGCAGCACGTCCTCGGCGGCGATGGTCTCGCCACGGATGCGGCTCTCGGCGAAGGCGACGTCCTCGGGGATGGTGCGGTCGAGGTGGTGGCAAACCATGAGCATGTCGAGATGCTCGTCGAGAGTGTTCACAGTGAACGGGCGCGTCGGGTTCGTGGAGCTGGGGAGGACGTTCGCCTCGCCGACGACGCGCATGATGTCCGGGGCGTGGCCGCCGCCGGCGCCCTCCGAGTGGTACGTGTGGATCGTGCGGCCCTTGAAGGCGGCAATCGAGTCGTCGACGTAACCGGACTCGTTCAGCGTGTCGGTGTGGATCGTGACCTGGACGTCCTCCTCCTCCGCTATTTCGAGGCAGCAATCGATCGCGGCCGGCGACGTGCCCCAGTCTTCGTGGAGCTTGAGGCCCACGGCGCCAGCGCGGATCTGATCGACGAGGCCGTCTGACATCGACGAGTTGCCCTTGCCGGTGAGCCCGACGTTGACGGGCAGCGTGTCGGTGGCGAGGAGCATGAGCTCGATGTGGCGCGCGCCCGGCGTGCACGTCGTCGCCTTCGTACCGGTCGCGGGGCCGGTACCGCCGCCGATGAACGTGGTGATGCCGCTGGCGATGGCCTCGTCTGCCTGCTGAGGGCAGATGAAATGGATGTGCGAGTCGACGCCGCCCGCGGTGAGGATCATTCCCTCGCCGGCGATGGCCTCGGTGGTGACGCCGACGACCATCGCGGGGTCGACGCCGGACATGACCTGCGGATTTCCGGCCTTGCCGATGGCGACGATGCGTCCGCCCTTGATGCCGACGTCCGCTTTGTAGATGCCCGTCCAGTCGACGATCAGCGCGTTGGTGATCACGACGTCGAGCGACGTGTCGTCGTTCGCGCCGGGCATTTGCCCCATCCGATCGCGCAGCACCTTGCCGCCGCCGAACTTGCACTCGTCCCCGTACGAGGTGAGATCGCGCTCGACCTCGATGACGAGACCCGTGTCGCCGAGCGAGACGCGGTCGCCGGTGGTCGGGCCGTACATCGCGACGTACGCGCGCCTGTCGATGACGCTCATTGGGTGTGCTCGTCGTCATCGTCGGACAGCAGGCCCGAGGCGCGATCGAAGCTCCGTGCCATCGCGCCTGGCGACATCGCCGGTGGGCGCAGGCTCTGCGCGTTCGCCACGAGGGACACGCTGCGGGTCTCCCCGGGCTCGAAGCGCACCGCGGTCCCTGCGGGAATGTCGAGGTGTCGGCCCGCAGCCGCTACGCGATCAAAATGCAGCGCCGTGTTTGCGGTCGAGAACGGATAGTGGCTGCCGACCTGGATGGGACGGTCGCCGCGGCTCGTGACCGGGAGCGTGATGCGGTCGCGTCCGGAGTAGAGATCGATCGAACCCGGCACGACCTCGATGTGACCCGGAGGTAGCGCGGTGCCCAGGACGTTCGCGGCGAAGACCGAGGCGTCGGGGACGGGGAGGAAGGTTCCGTAGAGCGCGAGCGCGAGATCGCCGTCGTCGAAGGCGATCGGGTCGTGGACGGTGACGAGCTTCGTGCCGTCCTCGAAGGTGCCCTCGACCTGCACCTCGTGAACGAGCTCCGCGACGCCGTGCAGCACCTGACGCCGGCCGAGCATGCGCCGGCCGACGTCCATGAGCTCGGAGACGGGATGGCGGCCGTCGCGGATGAGCTCGAGCAGCTGGGTCGCGATGAGCGCAACGGTCTCGGGGTAACCGAGACGCAGGCCCCGCGCGAGGCGCTTCTGCGCGAGAAAGCCTGCTCCATGGAGGAGCAGCTTGTCGATGTCGCGGGGTGCGAGGTGCAAGGTCGGCTCCGATCGTTAGTGACGCGAAGCGAAGGGATCCACGACATCGATGTCGTGAAGGTTTCGTAGTCGCCTGCGCGCCTCCGCGAGGGTGCTCTCGGGGGTGGTGCCGGCGATGCGGACGATGGCGCCAGCGGGCCGGAGGGGGCAAGGGCCAAGCGGGCTAGGGGCGGCGACGACCTCGTGCGTGACGACGCTTGGGTCGAGCAGGCCCGCGGCAACGGTGGCGACGCGCGCCCCGATAGCGAGCACGGTCGCGAAGGCCTCGAAGCGATCGGTGCGGGTCTCGATCGGCCCGTCGGCGCGGTCGAGGCGGAGCGCGTCGCGAACGAGGATGCGCCGCTCGTGATCGCGCACCGTCGTTGCGAGATCGACGGCGTCGAAGGCCCAGCGCTCGCCGAAGGCTGCGCGACCCGACGTGAAGCCGTCGAGCGTGATCGCCGAGCCCTCGCCGTGGAGCGTTATGTCAACTCGCTGTCGAAATCGCGATCGCGCGAAGCACGCGACGGGATCGGGGAGCAGCACGAGGGTGCCGCCGTGCACCTCGGCGCGGATGTTCTGCGTCGAGGCTCCGCGGAACGCCTTCGTCGTGGCCTGCGTGAACACGACGAGTGTGGCGCCGGACTCGACCTTAAGGTCGATGTCGTTGGTGTCGCCGTCGACGAGACCGCCGCCGAATGTGACGAGGCATACGCTCGCGGCGCGCGAGCCGGGAAACGTGGGACGGACGAACCGGAGCGGGCTGGTCGCATGGACGCGCGCGAGAACGGTGCGATCACCTTCCTGACGTGCCACGACGGTTCCGCGGCCTTGTCCGTGGCCTTGCTGCGCCTCTGCGAGCCCGTCGAGCATGGGTGCACGGTCGCTCCGACCCGGGATCTCGTCAACCGCGGAGCCCGTCCGAGGAGGTCTCGTCGAAGCACACCGAAGCACACCCCGCACCGCGAGTTGACATAATGCATCTTATGCGAAATTTGAAGTGCCGGTAAAGGCCGTGTTTCCAGGGGTTCCCCGAATCCCTCCCAGCTCCTCGTGACTCCGCGCTCAGTCCTGGACGACGTGGAACTCTTTGAGCGAGTCGACCAGGAGCGCGTTCGGCTGCGCGTCCACGTTCGCCGGCTGGGCGCTCTCGGTGCACGCGATATGGGACGTGTAGCGGTAGTCGCCGGGAGCGGTCTTCGTGCCCCAGTACTCGCGCAGCTCGGCCGTGAGCTGACAGGACCCTGCGGGCATCGTCCAGATGGCGGTCTTGGCGAACGCCTTGCCGCCGTCGGCACCGGCGGCAATCTCACTCTCCTGGACCGTGACGTTCAGCGCCGTCAGCGAGATTTGGCCCAAGGCTAGTCGCTGCGACAGGACGATCTGTACCGTCGTACGCTTCGTGATCAGCCCGCCCGCCACGTTGTCCTGGATCCACGTGAGCGTCGTGTGCCCGGTGTCGGTCGTGCACGTGCTCGGCGCCGCCTGGGTCATGGAGAAGTTCGTGGTGCCCGCGTGAGCCCTGAAGTCCATCAAGCAGCCGCCGTCGCGCGTTTCCGGCAAGTTCGCGGGGACGCCCGACGTGCCAGAGCTGCCCGAGCTGCCAGAGCTGCCGGACGTCCCGGAGGTGCCTGACGTCCCCGACGTCCCCGACGTGCCAGAGGAGCTCGAGGCCGCGGGATGATCGTCCTTGGACGCACAGCCGACGGCGAGAGCGCAAAGGATGCCAGCGAACGCAACGGACCGGACGCACGCAACCTGGAGCATGGCTCCAAGGTTAGCGCGGAGCGGCCTTCAGCGGGAGCGGTGGCGACACGACGATGCCGAGGAAGGTCCCCGCGTTGGTCATCGCGTAGGCTCGCCCGCCGAACGCTGCGGGCGTCTGCGCGAAGCCCGTGTTGAGATCGATCCCGTCGATGACGCGGCCGTTGCGGGGCGACATCAAGAACAGCCCGTAGCGGCTCGTACCTACGAGGATCGCCCCCGCGATCGGCACGGGCGCGGTGATGCCGCCCTCCGGAACCTTGTTCCGCCAGATGACGCGGCCCGTGTAAGGGTCGAGGCCCGTGAGCCCATACGTCGCGCTCGAAGCGATGAGGAGCTTGCGCTCGGGCACGAGCGGCCCGTCCTTGTCAGGGCCGTCCGGGTTCGGACGGTGCGCGCCTTCACGCCAGAGCAGCATGTCGGTGACGCCGATCGCCTTGTCGTTCGACCAGACACGCGCGCCGGTGCCCGCGTCGAGGGCGTAGATGCCGCCGGCGTAGCTCGACACGTAGACGACGCGCCCCTGCGGGTGATCGTCGAGCAAGGGCGTGGTGTCGGCGTCGAGGTAGCGCGGGGCCTCCCCGGCCGACTGTTCGGCCTCTGCCGCAAGGTCAACGGGCGTCCACTTCTCGGCGCCGTCGCGGCCGTCGTACGCGATGACGTGGCCGTCCGAGTAGGACATGAACACGAGGTTCGACGCGGCGTCGTGCGCGGCGCCCGAGTGCCCACTGATTTCCATGCCCAATGCGGGCGTCCGGTGGGCCTGCCAGCGCGGTTTGCCGGTGCGGCGGTCGATCGAGAACAAAAAGTCCGACGCGTTCGAGAAGAAGAGGTTCTCCCCGGCGCGAACGGGCTTCTTCGAGACCTCGGCGCCCGTGTCGAAGCGGTAGACGAGCTTCCCCGTGGCAGCCTGAACACAATAGAGCGCGCCGTCGTTCGAGCCGAAATAGACGTAGTCCATCTCGGGGTCGTAGAGCGGCTCGCTCTGGACCACGTTGACCGTCTCGTAGCGCCAGAGCGTGCTGCCGTCCCCGGCGCGCAGGGCGTAGAGGCCGTGATCGGACGAGCCGACGAACACGCGATCGTGGACGGCGTCGATCTCGGGCTTGCCGCGCTCCCAGTCCTCACCCGCGGCGCGCGACGGCGCCGTCAGGGTGCGATGAATGAAGAGGGACATCGAGGCGCTCGGCCGGTGGTACCAGCTCGGCACCCCCGGATTGACCTTGTCCCCGGTGAAGACGTCCGTGAGGCCGCAGCCCGAAACGGCGAACGCGAGGACGAGGAGCGGGCTTCGCCTCAATGCCTGTCTCCGCCGGGCGGCGCGCCGCCGGACTTCTGCTTCTTCTGCGCGTCCTCGATCATCTTGCGGATCTGCGCCGGTGAGAGCGACGGGTTGCCGCCCGGCGTCGTCTGCTGGGATTTAGTCGGCGCGGCCGACGGATCGATCTCGCGAAGGCGGTCCATGGCGACCTCCTTCAGGTACGGGAACGCCGGGCCCTGCGGGACGTTGGAGGAGTTGTCCTCCGTCTTCCCGAGGCGCTCCTTCAGGCTGATGAGGAGCTCCTTGGCCTTGTCCTTTTCGCCGCGGGCCTGCGCCACGCGAGCCTGGTGGTACATCGCGAGCTCCTTGAAGCCGCGGATGTCGACGGAGCTCTCGAGCTCCTTGTAGGCCTTCGCGGCCTCGTCGAGGTACTTCGGGGCTTCGGCCGGAACGGCTTGCGCCTTCAGCTCGTACGCGAAGCCGAGGCCCTCGAGGGCGCGCCCCTTCACTTCCTGATCGGCGGCGGCCAGGGGTGATCCCTTCACTTCCGTGAACGCGGCAGCGGCAGGGTCGGGCTCGTGCTTGTCGAGGAGGAGCGACCCCTCGGCGAGCCGCGCGAGGATCGCGGCGCCGGTCTTCGGGAAACGAGTCTCGACCTCGCGGTACTTCGCGAGCGCCGCTTCCCGACGGAGCTCGTACGTCTTGAACATCGGCGACGGATCGACCGGCGCCTTGTCGTCCACGTCGTCCTTCGGCGGCTCGCCGATGCGGGCTCGCTCGTCCTCGACGGCCTTCGTGAGGAGCACCGAGGCCTCGGTCTCGTGCTTGTGCTCGAAGTAAAGGAAACCCGCGATGCCGAGCAGCGCGGCGGCGAGGAGCGCGCCGACGACCTGGACGGTCTTCTGGTTCTCCTTGGCCCACTCGCTGAGCTTCGCGGTCTTCTCGATGAGCGGGTCGGCGTCGGCGGCGACGGCGAGCGTGCGCTTCGGCTCGGCGCGCGTGCCGATCTTGGAGAGCTTCTTCGAGGCCGCGACCTCGAGACCGCCCTTCTTCGTCTTCTTCTTACCGACGGCGCGACGTTCTGCGAGCTTGCGCTCTTCGTCACGCGCGAGCTTCTCGCTCTGGTCCTCCTCGCCGAGCGCGGCGACGCGCCGTGCGATGGCCTCGGGGCTGGCGCTGTCTGGCGCGCGCTCCACCGCGTCGTCCTTGGCCTCGTCCTCGCTCGTCTTTTCGTCGGTCACGGGTACACCTGGTCTCTCGGGCGTGCGCGCGCACTCTAGTCGGGCTGGGGACGGCGCGTCAAAGGCCGCCGTCCGCCTGCCACTCGCGGGGCGCTGGCGGCGGGATGTCGTCCGCCCTCCGAACCACCCAGAAGGCCGCAACGCCGGAGGCGCTGGAGGCCTCGACGCGCGCCTTCGGGCCCACGGATCCGAGCTCCGCCGTCCACACCGCGCCGTGCTGCGTAAGGGGAGCTGCAGCACCGTCGACCCGGGCCGTAAGGGGACCTCCGCCAGGCCCGAGCCCGAGAACGAGGAGACGCGCGGGCCCGGCCCCCGGCACCGTCACTTCGACGTCGGCGTGCCATTCAGTCGCGGTGGTCGCCTTCCATCCACCCTGGACCGGGACGAGCAAGCCGACGTCGCGCGCGATCTCCACGGCTTCCGTCATCGCATCGGGCACCCCCGCGAAGCGACGGAGCGGTCCGAGGAGCGCCTCGTGCGCGCCTAGCTTCTGGAGCGCTCGCGCCTCCTTCGGGCGCACGTCGACGTAGCGCTCGACCGTGAACGTCGCGAGGAGCGGCGCCACGGCACGCGCGTCGCCGATCTCGGCGAGAGCGTCGACCACGAAGGGCCGGAGGCGGACGTCCTCGAGCGCGCGAACGAGCACGGGCGTCGCGCTCCGCGCGCGGAGCCTCGCGAGCGCGGCGAGGAGCTCACGCGCGTCGTCGAGCTCGCCCGGCTCTCGCGACCCGGGCACGAGCGTGCTCTCCGCGCGTGCCACGAGCTCGCCCTGGCCGCGCGCGTCGCCGCGCTCGGCCAGCGCCAGCGCCGCAGCGTAGCGGAGGGAGGCGCTCGCGTCGCGCAGGAGGTCTTCGGGGCGGGGCTCGGGCGTGCTCCCCATCCCTGCCCCGGCGTCGCCCTCCACGGGGCCGAGCCGCGCGAGCGCGAGGCTGCTCCACTTCCGGACCTCGGCGTCCTCGTCGTGCGCGAGCGCACGACGCAGCTGCGGCGCCATCACGGGCGCCTTCAGGCGAAAGGCGCAGCGGGCGGCATCGCGCCGGATCTCGACCCGCGCGTCGTCGAACAGCGTGGCGACGTCCTCGGCCGCGTCTCGGTCGCCCTGGAGCCCGCGGCGCAGCGCCTCCGGGAGCGTCGTCGCCTCGAGCTTGCCGTTCTCGCGTTCGACCGCAGCGGTGAGGCGGCGCAGCTCCTTCACGCGCTCGGGACGGTCGTTGACCGGGCGCGTCTCGAGCGGATCGGTGCGCACGTCGAAGAGCGTGCAGGATGCAATCTTACGCACGCAAACAAGCCGGTCGTCGCCGCGCGCGAGCAGCGTGTAGTCGTCGGTCTCCGCGAACGCGAGGCCTTCGTCGTCCGCGTTGGCCTTGCGCGTCAGCACGTTGCCCAGGTCGCGTCCGCGGACGCGGGCGGGCAGCGGAACGTCGAGCGCCGCGAGCGTGGTCGGGAGGAGATCGATCGTCTGCACGGGGGTCGAGACGACGCCCGGCGGGACCCCCGGCGCGACGATCACGAGCGGCACCCTCACCTGCTCCTCGTAGACGCTCGTCCCGTGGTAGCGGCCGCCGTGGTCGCCGAACTCCTCGCCATGGTCGGCGCTCACGATGACGATCGCGCCGGGACGCCGTCTCTCGACGGCGTCGACGATCATCCCGACCTCGTCGTCGGCGGTTGCGATCTCGCTGTCGTAGGCCTCGATGCTGCCCTCGCCGCCGAAGCGGTGCTCCGGGTGGAGCACATAAGGCTCGTGCGGCTCGAAGAGATGGACCCAGAGAAACAGCGGCTTGTCTTTGGGCGCGTGCGTGACGTATTCGGAGATCTGCGCGCGCCTGAGCTCAGGCGCCGCGAACTCCTCCTTGCGGTATTCAAAGCCGAGCCCCTCGCCCTTCATGCGGCGAAAGCGATGCTCGTCGATGAAGAAGACGGCTGGCGGGTAGAACGCCGCGGTGCGAAACCCGTAGTGGCGCAAGTCGCCGGCCCAGGTCTCCGAGTCCTCTCCTGCGCCCATCCCGAGCAGTGGACGCATGTACTTTCCCGTCATCATCGACGTCACGGAGTACGACGTGTGAGGCGTCGGGCAGTAGGCGTGCTCGAAGCGCGCGCCGCGTGCTGCAAGACGGTCGATGTTGGGCGTCGTCTTGCGCGCGTAGCCGTAGGCCGAAACGTGATCGGCGCGCAGCGCGTCGATCGTGACGACGACGATGTCCCTGCCCGTCCAGTCGAGCGCACGGACCGTGGTGTTCGGGCGGCGGAGCGCGGCGGCCGTCGCCTCGGGGTTGTCCTCGTCGATCGGGGGCGGTGGCGCGATGTGGGAGGCGACCATCACGGCCCGACCGAGCACCGGCGCATGCTCCACGAGCACGCGCCGGAGGTTGTCGTCACCGACCACGGCGCGTGCCGCGCGCGGCGTCCACGCGGCGGCTCCGAGGGCCGCGGCGAGCGCGAGATAACAGAGCGGGCGAAGGTTGCGTTGCTCGCGAAGGAGCAGCGCCGCGACGGCCCATCCCGCGAGCGCCAGCCCTAGGAGCGCCGCATGGAACGCCGGATA
>JAYSXP010000104.1:0-6296 GCA_043717125.1 Polyangiaceae bacterium
TTGCGGACCGCGCCGACGTTCGGGGCGATCCATCTCGAGGACATACGCAGCCCCGACTGCTTCGAGATCGAGGCGGAGCTGCGGAGCAAGCTCAGGAAGCCGGTGATCCACGACGACCAGCACGGCACCGCCACGGTCGCGCTCGCCGCGGTCCTGAATGCCTGTCAACTGTCGTCGATCGATCTTCGAAAGGCGCGTGTCGGTCAGATCGGCCTTGGTGCCGCTGGCGCCGCGATCACGACGCTCCTTTGCAGCTACGGAGTCCGTCAGATGCTCGTATGTGATCCCGACGAAGCGGCGTTGTCGCGCGTTCGGGACCTCGGCGTCCGATGCGTTCCGCTCGAGACGATCTTGCTCGAGGCAGACATCGTGATCGCGACGACCGGACGTGGTGGCCTCATCCCCGCGCACCTCGTGCAGCGCAAGCAGGTGATTCTGGCGCTGTCCAATCCGGTCCCGGAGATTCGACCGGATGAGGCCCTCGCCGCGGGCGCCGCATTTGCCGGAGATGGACGGTCAATCAACAACGCCCTCGCCTTCCCAGGTCTGGTGAACGGGCTTCTCCTCGCGCGATGCAGGACCCTTCGACCCGAGATGCTCATCGCCGCTGCGGAGGTGATCGCAAGGATGGCAGCGCCCGGCGACCTCGTTCCGAATCCGCTCGACCGCGCCGTTCACGCCGCGGTGACCGACGCCGTCCGTGCACAAGCGCATCAACTCGGCCTCACCGGCACGTGTGATCTCGGATGATCGGAGTCGTCCTCGCCTGTGCGGTCTTGATCGGAGGAGCGATCCTGGCACTCGCGCTTCCGCGCAACGGCCTGCGCGCGGCGGCGGCGATCTCGAGTCAGGCGCTTGCGTGCGTGCTCACCGTTTCTCCGCTCGTCGGTGTCCTGAAGAGCGGCACCGCGATGGAGGGCTCCTGGGCGTGGTCTTATCCGGTCGAGATCGTCGCGCTGCGCGTCGATGCGCTGAGCGCGTTCTTCCTCGTCTGGTCGCTGCCGATGACGCTCCTCGGCACGGTCTACGCAGTCGGCTACCTGAAGCCGTACTTCACGGCCGGGCGCAACGGCGGACCGCAGTTTGCGCTGCTGAACATGACGTCGCTCGCGTTTCTGATCGTCTACTCGGTGCAGAATGCACTCGTATTTCTCGTGGGGTGGGAGATCGCCGCCGTCGCCGCATGGCTGATGGTGATCTGGGACTACCGAAATCAGAAAATTCGATTCGCGGGTTTCAACTACCTCGTGTCGACGCACCTCGGCCTGTTCGTCCTCGTAGCGGCCTTCATGCTTCTTTACGCGCAGAGCGGGTCGATGGACTTCCGCTCCTTCGGCGTCGTCCTCGCGAAGCCCGGCCGCCTCCGCAGCGCGGCTTTCCTGCTCCTCGGCGTGTCGTTCGCACTGAAGTCCGCGTTCTTTCCCTTCCATGCGTGGCTTCCGCGCGCCCATTCCGCAGCACCGGCGCACGTGTCGGCGCTCATGTCTGGCGTGATCCACAAGGCAGGCCTCTTTGCGTTCTTGCGTTTCATGCTCCTGCTCGGGAAGCCCGACGAATGGATGGGGTGGGCCGTCCTCGTCTTCGGCGCAACCTCGGCGTTCTTCGGGGTGCTCTACACGTCCGCGCAGCGAGACCTGAAACGACTGCTCGGATACTCGTCGACCGAGAACGTGGGCATCGCGGCGATGGGGTTTGGCGTGGGCTTGCTGGGGACAACGTGGGGCAATCCAGGGCTCGTCGCTGCTGGCTTCGGAGGAGGATTGCTGCACCTCTTCAATCACGCGCTCTTCAAGTGCCTGCTCTTCTATGCAGCGGGCGCTATCTATCGTGCCACGCACACGGTCGATCTCGAGCGCCTCGGCGGTCTCCTGCGGCGTCTACCCCGTGCGGGCTGGTTGTTCCTGCTCGGAGGAGCGGCAATATCGGCGCTCCCTCCGCTCAATGGCTTCGTCAGCGAGCTGATCATCTACTCCGGCCTCCTCTCGGGGGCCGCGCCGTCGGCGTCGTCGAATGCGGCGCTCGTCACGTCCGCCGCCTTGCTTGCGTTCGTCGGCGCGGTCAGTGCGCTGTCGATGGTTCGAGCCTTCGGCGTCGCGTTCCTCGGGCGCCCCCGTGACGCATCCGTGCACGTCTCGGCACCTACGCCGCCGTGGATGACTGCGCCGATGTATCTCCATGCGGCCGGCATCGTGCTCCTCGGTCTGTATCCCGGCGCCGGCCTCGCGGTGACGCGCGCCGCCACCTCGTTGTTCGCCGTCGCCGGGGTGCCCGCCGCCGATACGAGCTTTGCAGTGCTGCTCGGACCTGTTCAAACCGCCGTGCGCGTACTGCTCGCCGTCACGGTCATTGCTTGCCTCGTCGGCTTGTACTCGAGCCGCCGGGCCCGCAGACACGTGACGTGGGGCTGCGGCTACGTGGCGACCAACACCCGCATGCAGTACACGGCGAGCTCGTTCTCGGCGCAGTTCACGGGTCTCTTCGAAGCGTTTCTTCCGCAGCTCCGGCGCGAGCACGTGTCACGCGAGATCTTTCCGGCCGAGCCGGGCCATATCGCTACGCACCACGTCGACGCCGTCGAGCGGCGGATGTTCGAGGTCCTCGGCCAGGGTGAGGAGATGATCACCAAAGCGTCGAATCGCATTCCCGAGCAGCCGCGGTTCGCATTTGCCGCGGGATTGCTCGCGCTCGTCATCGCGGTCGGTCTCCTGATCGGAGCGGCACGATGAGCGCGCTCGCCACCGCCTCCCAGCTTGCGGCGCTCTTCGTGATGCCGACGATTGTCGTCTTCGCGATCAACCGGACGAAGGCGATCTGGTCGGGACGCCGGGGGCAGCCGTTCATGCAGTTCACGTACGACGTCATCCGGCTGCTGCGCAAAGTACCCGTCTACAGCGACGTGACCACGATGGTCTTCCGGCTTGCTCCGTACGTCGTCCTCACGACCGCAGTGGTGTCCGGGCTCATGGTCCCGGTCCTCGGGCTGACCTCTCCTTTGAGCTTTCCGTTCGACTTCGTCGCCTTCGCCTATGTCTGGGGCCTCGGTCGCGTGGCGCTCATGCTCGGTGCGCTCGACACGGGCAGCTCCTTCGAGGGAATGGGCGCGAGCCGCGAGGCCACGTTTTCGGCGCTGCTCGAGCCCGCGTTCATACTCGTGACCGGCGCCGCATGTCTCCTCACCGGTCAGAGGTCGTTCGCTTCGATCCTCGCACTGCGCCCGACGGACGGCGTCCTCGCGGTGGTATGGCTCGCGAGCCTCGTCGCGCTCTTCGTGGTGGTGCAGGTCGAGTCGGCGCGCATGCCGGTCGACGATCCGACGACCCATCTCGAGCTGACCATGGTGCACGAGGTGATGATCCTCGACCACAGCGGCCCCGACCTCGCCGCGCTGCACGTGGGCTCGGCGCTGAAGCTCACGGTCGGTCTCTCGCTCATCGCGGCGCTGTTGAACCCCTTCGTCGGGAGCGCGAGCGCAGTTGTCATCGGTGCTGCGAACCTGGCGATTACCGTTCTCCTCGGCGTCGCCATAGGCACGATCGAGTCCTTGGTGGCGCGCCTCAAACTCCGAGCGGTGCCGCAGTACATCGTGGTCGCGCTCGTCGCCGCAGGCGTCGCGCTGCTCGCGACGACCTTTCGAACCGGGGGTGCCGGGTGACGGGCCTCCTGATCGCGTTCGTCCTCACGCTCCTCGTTCCGCTCTTCGTCGGAACGTGGCGGACGAGCCTCCTCGGCCTCTCCGTCCAGGGCGGGCTCATGGCCGCGATCGCGCTCCGCCAGCATGGCGTTCATCTCTCGCTCGAAAACGGCATCACGCTGTTCGACCTCGTGGTCTTGCGCGCGATCGGCTTGCCGCTCGCGATCTATTTCGTGTTCCGAGCTCGAGGAGCTGCGGCCCGAAATGACGTCATATCGCCCAACCTCTTCTCGTGGGCGATGGCACTGGCGCTGATCGTCTTCGCGTTCCGGGCCGCAGATGTCCTCGTGCCTGCACAGGGCGACGAGCAGACCCTCGTCGCCGTCGCCGCGTCGGCCCTGCTTCTCGGCATGTTCGTGCTCTCGACCGGAAGAGGGCCCGCCAGCCAGATCATCGGGCTGATGCGCATCGAAAACGCCATTGCGCTCTTCGAGTTGGGGAGCGGCTCCGGTCACGAGTCTCTCGCCCTTCGATTCGGTCAGACGGCGGTCTTGCTCGTCTCGATGGGCTTCTATCGCTGGTACCTCATCGGTCTATCGCGCGAAGAGTCGTCGTCCAACGCGGCCGGGACGGCACCGCTATGAACCTCGTCTACCTCTCTCTGGCGCCGGCGCTGCTTGCGCCTGGAGTCGGTGCTCGCGCCGCGCGCTCCTTTGCGCCCGTTGCGCTCCTCGGCGTGTCGATCGTTCAGGCAGCCGCCGCCATCGTCGTGGCGTTCACGGTCCACGGCAGCGCGCCGCTCGCGGGGGGATATCTCACGACCGATGCGACGGCGCGACTGTTCCTGGTCGTCATCAACGTGATCTTCCTCGGCATCGCCGGCTACGTGTGGAATCGAACGCGCACGGCTCCGGAGCTGAAGGACGCGGTCTCGCAGTTCGCGCGTCTCTCCCTCGTGTTCATGGGAGCCGCAAACTTCGTCGTACTTTCGAATCACTTGCTTGCGGCGTGGCTAGCTCTCGAGGTGACGACGCTCGCCGCCGCCCCGCTCATCGTTCGAGAGGGGATTCCGTCGAGCCGCCGCGCCTCGTGGCGCTATTTTCTGTTTTCGTCGGTGGGTCTCGGGATCGCGCTGATCGGCCTGATGTGCCTCGCACGGAGCGTCGAATCCGAGGGAGGAACGCCCACCGCGTTTCTGAACGAGCTACGCACGCTCTCCAGCACGCCAGCGAATTTGTGGCGGCGCATCGGGCTCGCGCTCGTCGTCCTCGGCTACGGAACGAAGCTCGGCCTCGCCCCGATGTACAGCTGGTTGCCCGAGACGTACGACGAGGCGCCGCCGGCTGTGACGGCGCTGCTGGCGGCCGTCCAGTTCAACTGTGCGCTCGTATGCCTGATCCGGGTTCTCCAGGTCTATCGCGCCGGCGACCGCGAGCTCGTATCGACCGAGCTGCTCGTCGTCGGCCTGCTGTCGATGGCCGTGTCGACGGTCAGCATCGTCGCGACGCGGAACTACAAGAGGCTCATCGCCTATGCATCGATCAATCACGCGGGCGTCATCGCGATCGGGCTCGGCATTGGCAAGTCGGCTTCCTACGGCGTGATGCTCTACGTCGTCAGCAACGCGTTCATCAAGGCGATCCTCTTTCTGACCGCCGGCAAGATCAAGGCTCACTACGGTACGAAGGACACGCGGGAGGTCGCCGGCCTCATCAAGGATCTGCCCTACAGCGGCCTCTTCTTCATGATCGGGACCTTCGCGCTCCTCGGCTTCCCGCCGTTCGGGAGCTTTCTCGGTGAGCTCATCATCCTGTCGGGGCTCGTGCGCGCGAAGCAGATCACCGTCTTCGTGGTCTTCTGCACGCTCATCGCGCTCTCGTTCGTCGCCACCGGCCGCACGATCTTCCCGATGATCTGGGGCGAGCCGAAGAAGGAAGTGCACTGGCCCCGTCAGAGCTTCGTGGCGGCAGCGCCGAAGCTCGCCTTCCTCGTCGCGCTCGTGGCGATGGGGATCTACATGCCGAACGCGGTGAACTCCCTCTTCCGCGAGGTCGCGGCCTCCCTGGGGGCAGAATGAGCTCGGCCAACGCCTGGGTGGTACCCGCCGACGAGCTGGCGATCCTCGACTCGCAAGCCTGGCGCGAGGGCCTGGAGACCTCGCTCCGCGAGGGGGCACGGCCCTTGATCATGTACGGGCGCGCGGCCGACGCCGGACAGGCGGGTGTCGTGGTTACCGCCGTGATCGAGGACAGAGAATCGCATAGGAGGGTCCACCGCACCGTTCTCGATCCTCACGTCGGTTATCACGCGCTGACCCCGGAGTTCGCCGCGATGCACTGCTTCGAGCGCGAGCTCCACGAGCAGCACGCCGTTCGTATCGCCGGTCATCCCTGGCTCAAGCCGGTCCGCTTCGAGCGCACCGGCGCAGCCGGGCGCGACGCGTACGGCTTTTACGAGATCAAGGGGAAGGAAGTGCACGAGGTCGCCGTGGGTCCCATCCACGCCGGCGTCATCGAGCCAGGGAGCTTTCGCTTCATGTGCCTCGGCGAACGGGTCCACCACCTCGAAATCCACCTCGGGTATCAGCACCGCGGCGTCGAGGCGCTCCTCCTCACGCGTGATCCACGGCAGCTCGGGCCGCTGGTCGAGACGATCGCCGGCGATA
>JAYSXP010000105.1:0-17904 GCA_043717125.1 Polyangiaceae bacterium
AAGGAGGCGCTCGACGAGGCGCTCAAGCTCGAGTCTGCGCTTGCGCGGCTACGTGTGGACCGCCGTGTGGCGCTCCTTCACTACGCCCCGATTCGCGCGACCGTGGAAGGTGAGCCGCTCGAGATCTACCCGTTCCTCGGCTGCAGTCGGCTCGAGGAGCCGCTCGAGCGCTACCCGGTGACGGTAGCGTTTCACGGCCATGCGCATCGCGGCACCCTCGAGGGGCGAACCCGGAGCGGCACACCCGTCTACAATGTCGCGATGCCGCTCTTGCGCCGAGAGCTCGGCGAGTTGCCCATCCGCTTCGTCGACCTCCCGTGACGCCACGCGTGGCGCTTTGGCACGTGCCGCCGCCAACGGCGCCGGACGATCTTCCATCGAAGCTGCTGAAGCTTGAGGTAAACCTCTACGCTGATGTTGAAGGGACGGATGCGCTCGAGCTGCAGCGTGGCAGCCTGCCCTAACACGATCCACGTCGTGCAAATGAAGGTGGGGTCATGAGCGGTGCAACCGTGCGTGCCTTCGGTCAGACGGACCGAGGCCTGGTGAGGGAAGCCAACGAAGACTCCTTCACGATGGCCGAGCTGTCGAAAGCGCAGCGATGGCAGGGTGGCACCCCGGCGGAGTGGCCGACGGGGAAAGGCGGCGTCCTCCTCGTCGTCTCGGATGGCATGGGCGGCGCGAAGGCCGGAGAGGTCGCGAGCGCGCTATCGGTCGAGGGCGTGCTCGGTGGGATGCTGCGCGCGGTCAAGGAGAAGGCCGCGGACGGCGAGACGCTCCGCCGCGTGATCGAGGTGGCGAGCGAGAAGGTTCACGAGGCCGGCAAGCGCGCCGATCGACGCGGCATGGGCGCGACGCTCACCGCGGTACTGCTCAACGGCATGACCGCTTACGTCGCGCAGATCGGCGACTCACGTGCCTATCTCATGCGCGGCGGCGTGATCGGCCAGGTCACGCACGACCAGAGCTACGTGCAGATGCTCGTCGACGCCGGCGTGATGACGCCCGCCGAGGCAGAGGCCTCACCGCGCAAGAACATCATCCTCCAGGTCATGGGGCAGCAGTTGGTCCGCGTGGTGCTCGGGCGCATCTCGCTCGCCGTCGGAGACCGCTTGCTTCTCTGCTCGGACGGCCTCACCAACGTCGTCGACGACGCGACGATCAATGCGATCGCGAAGCCCCCCGGCGATCTCGCGAAGGCGGCCAATGCGCTCGTTTCGCTCACGAAAGAAGGCGGCGCGCCCGATAACGTGACGGTGATCGTCGCCGAGATCGCCTGACGGCGATAACCTGCCGGCGTGGCCCTTCCGTTCCGTCCGCCGATCGAGCCGATGCTGGCGAAGCTCGCCAGCTCCATCCCCACGGGCGATTCCTGGATCTACGAGCCGAAGTGGGACGGCTTTCGCGCGCTCGTCTTCAAGGACGGCGACGAGATCACGATCCAGAGCCGGGACAAGAAGCCGCTCAACCGCTACTTTCCTGAGCTCCTCGCGCCGCTTCGCGCCGAGCTCCCTTCGCAGTGCGTGCTCGACGGCGAGATCGTCATCGCGACGGGAGGCGTGCTCGACTTCGACGCGCTGCTCGTGCGGATCCATCCGGCGGCGTCACGGGTCGCCAAGCTCGCGAAGGAGGCGCCGTCGTCGTTCGTCGCGTGGGATCTCCTCGCGCTCGGTGATGCTGACCTTCGCGACGTGCCGCAGGTCGAGCGCCGGGCGAAGCTCGAGGAGGTGCTCGGCAAGGCGAAGGCGCCGGTCCACCTGACGCCCATCACGAGCGATCCCGCGGTCGCCGCGGACTGGTTCCGTCGCTTCGAGGGCGCGGGTCTCGACGGCGTCATGGCGAAGCCCAAGGACCTCGGCTACCTGCCGGGCAAGCGCGCGATGATGAAGATCAAGCACGCGCGAACCGCCGACTGCGTGGTCGCAGGCTTCCGCTGGTACAAGGACGCAAAGGGCGAGCTCGTCGGCTCGATGCTGCTGGGCCTCCACGACGCCGAGGGTGTCTTGCACCACGTCGGCGTCGCGGCCTCCTTCAAGCGCGAAGAGCGGGCAAAGCTCGCGAAGCTCTTCGAGCCGCTGCGCGAGAACGCACGCGAGGGTCACCCGTGGTCGAAGTGGGCGGAGTGGAACGACGACAACCAGCGCAAGCCGGGCGCGAGCAGCCGGTGGAACGCGGGCAAGGATCTGTCCTGGGAGCCGCTACGCATCGAGCTCGTCGCGGAGGTGGGCTACGACCACCTCCAGGGCACGCGTTTCCGCCATGCGACGCACTTCAAGCGCTGGCGCCCCGACAAGCCGCCGACGGACTGCCGCTACGACCAGCTCGAGGTGAGCGCGCCGTTCGAGCTGAAGGAGATCTTCGGCGCCGAGGTCCGCGAGCGCTCCTCGGAGTGAATTCAGCGTCAGAGCGAACACGACCCTCGCGCAGGGGATCCTCGCTGCCGGACTAGCTCGCGATCGGGTACGTCCCGAGCAAGCAGCATCGCTTCCCGCGCGGGGTGACCCGGAACGGCGCGCCGATGTCGACGACGTTCCACCATGCCGACCTCGCCAACGCGACGCTCCACTTCGAGCTCGAGACCTCGCCGCTCCACGCGACGCTTCCTCTTCCTCGCTAGCGCTCCGGTCCGCCCCACGTCGGCTCGTAGTCCGGGTCGGGTGCTTCGGTCTGCGGGCGCTCGGCGTCTGGCACGTGGCGCAGGTTCACGCGCACCCGGTACCAGGCGGTGAAGCGCCCGCGCATCGCGTCGACGAGGATGTCGTCCGGGATGAGACGCCCGGCTGCCGCAGGATGTCGTTCCTTCCAACGCTCGAGCCCGTCGAGCGCGTCCTTCTTGAGCGCGGCCTTGGCCACGATCACGAGCGGCGCCTTCGCGCGAGGAGGAGGCTTGGGGGCGCCCTTCGCACGTGACGGCGCGACGCGCGGCGGTTCGCCGGCCGCCTTCGCGTAGTGCGGCGGCCAGGGAGCGTCGCCCATGCCCTCGCTCTCGTGACGTGTCGATACCTCGAGGAGCGTCGCCAGCGAGCCCGCGGCTTCGTCGATCCGCGCGTGCGCGTCCCCGTGCTTCGCGAAGAGCGAAGGGACCGTCTTCAACGTGAAATCACCCGGCTCGCACGTCGCGAGCTCCTCCCACGACACCGGCATCGAAACGCGCGCGTCCGGGGTGGGCCGCACCGAGTAGGCGCTCGCCACGGTGCGGTCCTTCGCGTTCTGGTTGTAGTCGAGAAAGACGCCGTGGCGCTCTTCCTTCCACCACTTGCTCGTCGCGATCGCAGGCGCGCGGCGCTCCACCTCGCGCGCGACGGCCAGCGCCGCTCGCCGGACCTGGTCAAACCCCCACTCGCGCGCGATGCGTGCGTAGACGTGGATACCTCGCGAGCCGCTCGTCTTCGGCCAGCCGACGAGGCCGACCTGCTCGAGCACCTCGCGGGTCACCATCGCGACGTCGACGATCTGCTTCCAGGCGATGCCGGGCTGCGGATCGAGGTCGATGCGAAGCTCGTCGGGATGATCGAGGTCGTCCGAGCGTATGGCGTGCGGATTCAGATCTACGCACCCGAGGTTGGCGATCCAGACGAGCTGCGCGGCGTCTCGCACCACGATCTCGTCGGCGGTGCGCCCGGAGGGAAAGGAGAGCGTGACGGTCTCGATCCACGCCGGGCGCGAATCCGGTGCGCGCTTCTGGAAAAACGGCGGCTCGTCGATCCCGTCCACGTAGCGCTTGAGCGCCATCGGCCGTCCCGCGATGCCTCGGACCGCGCCTTCCGCGATCGCGACGTAATAGCGGACGAGATCGAGCTTCGTGTACCCCGCGGCGGGGAAATAGAGCTTCTGCGGGTTGGTTACCGTGACCTCGCGACCGGCGATCTCGACGACCTCCTTCTTCGAAGCCATCGCGCGACTACGCCTTCGAAGGCTGCTCCGACGTGCACGCCTTGCACTTCGTCGCCTTGCTCGGGATGAGTTCGAGGCAGAACGCGCACTCCTTCACGTCCGGAGGCGGCGCGTCCTTCACCACGTTGAGCGCCTTCAGGAGCCGCGACACGATCAGGAAGAGCGCAAAGGCGACGATGACGAAGTTGAGCGTGACGCCGAGAAAATCGCCGTACTTGAGCACGACGTCCTCCTTCGGAGTGGCGCCAGCCTTCAGCACGATGCCCGCGGCGCGCCAGTCACCGCCCGGCAGTGCGAGCGAGACGATCGGCATCACGAGGTCTTCCACGAGCGCCTTGACGATGAGGCCAAATGCGCTGCCGATGATCACGCCGACCGCGAGATCGACGACGTTGCCCTTGAACGCGAATTTCTTGAAATCTGCCCACAGTGCCATCGTTTTCACATGCTCCGTCTATGGTGCGCGGGACCCTCGAGCCGAGACAGGTTGAGCGCCGTGTTGACGAGCGCGACGTGTGACAGGGCCTGAGGAAAGTTCCCGAGCATACGACGCCTCGCCACGTCGTACTCCTCCGATAACAGGCCGAGGTCGTTTGTCAGCGCGAGCAGCCGCTCGAAGAGAGGGATCGCCTCGTCCCTCCGGCCGAGGAGCACGAGGGCGTCGACGAGCCAGAAGGAGCAGGCAAGGAAGCATCCTTCGCCCGTGGGCAGGCCGTCGACGCGCTCCTCCGTGACGTAGCGCTCCACGAGGCCGCTGTTCATCAGACGTCGCTGGACGGCCTCGATCGTGCCGATGATCCGTGGATCCTCGGGTGGAAGGAAGCCGACGAGCGGGAGCAGGAGGAGGCTCGCGTCTGGCTCTGTGGACCCGTAGTACTGCACGAACGTGTTGTGCGTAGGGTCGAAGCCCCGAGCGCAGATCTCTGCGTGGACGCGATCGCGCGCAGCCCGCCAGCGGTCGAGTGGACCCTCGGCGCCCCACTGCTCGATCGCTTTGACTCCGCGATCGAAGGCGACCCAGCACATCACCTTCGAGTGCGTGAAGTGACGCGGCTCGCCGCGTACTTCCCAGATCCCGCAGTCCGGCTCCGTCCAGACCGTCTCGAGGTGGTTCACGAGCGCGCGCTGGAGGGCCCACCCTTCGGTGCTCGTCGCGAGCCCGGAGCAGCTACAGAGGTACAGCGTGTCGATGAGCTCGCCGTAGACGTCGAGCTGCAATTGCTCCGACGCGAGGTTGCCGATTCTCACGGGCCGGCTCCCCTCATAGCCCGCGAGCCAGTCGATCGACACTTCGGTGAGGCGTCGCTCACCGGCGATGCCGTAGAGGATCTGCAGCTGCGCGGGCGCGCCTGCGGCGGCGCGCAGGAGCCAGTCACGCCACGCGCGAGCCTCCTCCATGTACCCCGCGCTGAGGAGCGCGTAGAGCGTGAAGGTCGAGTCGCGCACCCAGCAGAAGCGGTAGTCCCAGTTGCGGACGCCGCCGAGCTGCTCGGGGAGGGAAGTCGTCGGCGCGGCGACGATCCCGCCCGTGGGCGCGTAAGTGAGCGCCTTCAAGGTGAGGAGCGAGCGCTTCACGATGCCCGCGTACGGGCCTTCGACCTTCGCCTTCGAGGACCACGCCGCCCAGAACGCCTCGCACCGATCGAAGGCTTCGTAGGGGTCGACCTGCGACGGCGCGGGGATGTGCGACGGGGTCCAGTCGAAGACGAATGGAACGCGTTCGCCCGCGCGGACGAGGAAATCGGTCACGGTGCGTAGGCCTTCGCCGCGTAGCGGCGCCGCGGGAGTCGAGGTCAGCCGGAAGCGGTCGGGGCCCGCGATCGCCTCGATGCCGTTGGGGATGGCTTGCACCCAGGGGACCGTTCGGCCGTACCCCGCGCGGAGCACGAGCTCCATGCGCATGGGTACGTTCCCGTTCTTGCCGATCACGAGCCGCACGAGATCGGCCGCGGGTTCACCGACGGCCATGAAGTCGACGAGGACGATCGTGCCTTCGTCGGTGGTGATCTCCGTCTCGAGGGCGAGCGAGCCGTCGCGATAGGCGCGCCGTACGCTGCGCACGGGGGACAGCGGCGCGATCTTCCAGAAACCGTTTTCCTCCGTGCCAACGAGCGACGCGAAGCAAGCGTCCGAGTCGAAGCGTGGCATGCAGAGCCAGTCGATTGAGCCGCTCAACGAGACCAGCGCTGCGCTCTGGCAGTCACCCAGGAGACCGTAGTCCTCGATCCGCGCCGCCATCCGCGCACTGTAGCGCCGAACGCTTCTTGCGTTGCCGCGCGAACCCGGGCGCGCGCGATGCCGCAGTCGCCTGGGATCGCGAGGGCGGAAGCGCTCAGTCGATCTCTTCGAACTGATCGAACTCGAACGCGTACGTCAGCGCGGTCTCGTCGTACTTCGCCGTGAGGCGGCGCGGATAGAGCGTGTGCGCGCCGCCCGTCGATGCAGGCTTCTGGATGGGTAGCTCGAAGGTCTTCTTCTGGAGGAGCGTTGCCTTGGGGATCATTGGCTCGATGAAGCTCACTTTCGTGGCCCAGTAGCCCATGATGATCGAGCCCGCCCAGGTGCTGCCCTTGTCAGCCTGCGGCCAGGAGTGCATGCCCATCGCGTTCACGCAGAGCTCGGGCGCGCCATAGCCGGTGGGGAGGGCCGTGGTCGGCGGGAGGCGCTTGTCCGCGGCGCAGTCGATCGCGTCCACCTCGGCGACCGTGCCGCGCTGGAAGTGCATGTCGAAGTGCGGCGCGCTGTAGGGGCTCGGACCGTGGCCCGACGTGAGCCAGTTGACGCGCACGTGGTTCAGCATCGTCTGGTCGCGCGCGACCTTGGGCATCTCGAGGACGAGGTCGTCCTGGAAAGGAGAACCTGCAGGCGCGTCCGAGAACGCCTTCACCGGGACGCTGTAGCCGACCTTGACGACGACGCCGGTCTCGTCGTCGACGTACGCGTAGCTCGCGGCGGTACTGCCGAAGAGATCGGACGACTTGCCTTCGACACGCGTGGTGGAGCCCTCGCCGGCGTCGCCGGTGCCCGCGTCGTCGACCGCGGCGCCGCTGTCGGGAGCGAGCGAAAGGTCGACCTCGTGGATCACCTTCGTCTGCGTGCATGCAGCGACGGCGAGTGCACCGAGAGCGACGGTGGCGAGGGGCGCGACGAAGGCGAAGAACGGGGTCGATCGGTGCATCATGGAGGGCGGTCCTATACCGCCTCCGGGCACGAATTCAAGGCGCTGACGCTGCGGCCGCGGAGCAGCAACGGAAACCCGTGGAGTAATCGTGGTACTCGTGCGCGTGGGCGACCGTCCGGTAGTTGCAGCCGTCGCCGTTGATCGACGTATCGAGGTAGTAGCCACCCGCAAAGGTGCCGTGAATTGCAACAGGGTCGGTCGCCACCCACTCGTGGAGGTTGCCGACCATGTCGAAGGCGCCGAAGCCGTTGACGCAGCCTTCGTGCTCGCCGGTCCTGGAGAGCGCGCCGTCGACCTGCCCGAGCGCGGGATCGTTGAGCTTCGCCCAGACACCCGGATCGACCGATGCGGGGCGCGTGCTCTTCTTGCCCGTGTGGTGGACGCCCTTCTTCGGAAGCGGCCGCGCGTGTCCCTTCGTCGCCTTCGACGCCGTCGCGCGCGGCTTCGTGGTCTGCGCGGCGCGACCCTTGGTGGCGTGAGAGTGCTTGGCGGGCTGTGAGCTCGCGGCGGCGCTCACCGGCGCCGGCGAGGACGGGGCGACCGGTGTGCTCGCGGCGACGGCCTTTGCGCCGAAGACCGCAACGACCGCGCTCTTGCCGTGGTCGGCACACGTCCCGGGTTGGCGCGCGTCGCCGTAAGGGAACGTCGTGTGAGCGGGACCCATGCATGCGGTCTTCCACTCGTCGTGGTTGCAGAGGCGCTTGCCCGACGCGCTGCATGCGTCCTGCGCCTGCACCTCGCTGACGTAGCCCTGAGGAAAGGCGTGCGCCTTGCTCACCGCGCGAACGTCGTGACCGTCGACGGGGAGGTAGT
This sequence comes from Polyangiaceae bacterium, assembly GCA_043717125.1. Lineage (GTDB taxonomy): Bacteria > Myxococcota_A > Polyangia > Polyangiales > Polyangiaceae > Labilithrix. The sequence continues at coordinate 7,889 of JAYSXP010000105.1, forward strand.
GAGGGAACGGCTTCTCCGTTCCGTCGGCGAGCACCTCGACGAGAGAGGCTTCGTACGCGTCGACGCAGAAGCGTCGAGGCGATGGCGAGTCCACGTCGACGAGCACCATGTCGGCTGCGCACGGGCCGGCGGGCTCGCCCTCACCACGAATGGCATCGGTGTCGCTCGCGGCGCGTGTCTCGTCGTCGGCCTCGTCGGTGTCGCCTTCGTGCTGGTTCGCCGTCGCGGTCGAGCTCACGGAGGGGGAGGGAGCGCCCCCTGTCATGGCCGGCCGCGTCGCACAGGCGCTGGCGAGCCACACGACGACGAGCGCGAAGGTCATGGCAGCGCCACGAAGCCCGAGCTTCACGTTCTTCCCCGTGACCCCCATACCCGGCTTCTCTAACCGAGGATGCGGCGCGGCGCCAGGTCTCAGGTCGGGCGGACCGCGCGACGCATCGCAGTGGCGGGTCGCTCGGCCCAGGCGAGGTCCTTGGGGACGGGATCCTCGCCGCGGAGAAAGACCTCGACGTGGTCGAGGCCGTCGGTGCCCCAGAAGATCTCGCCGTCGACGAGGACGGTGGGAACGCCAAACACGCCCTGCGCGACCGCCTCCGCGGTCGCGGCGCGAAGTCGTTCCTTTGCTTCCGGCGTACCCGCGGCACGAACGAGCGCTTCACCGTCGAGACCGGCTCGCGCGGCGGCAGCTCCGACGGTCTCGGGTGTCTCGACGCCGACGCCGCTCACCCAGGAGCTCTCGTAGAGCGCGTCGATGAGCCGCCGCTGCGCGTCGGGCGCGAGCGGCTGCGACGCGACGCGCAGCGCGAGCAGGGGATTGAACGGATGCGACGGCGGTGGCCTGAGCGCAGGCAAGCCCAGCCCGTGCGCCTTCCGGTAGGCGTCGCGAAAGGTGTAGGTGCGCTTCGCGGGGATCTCGGCGGGCCCCTTGGTTCCGTGTGCGTCGAGCAGGCCGGCGAAGAGCACCGGGATCGGAAGAACGGTGCGGCCGTTGCGCTCTGCGATCGCGTGGACCTGCGTCCAGGCGATGAAGGCGTAGGGGGAAACAAAGTCGAAATAGAAGGCGAGCGGCGTGGGCTGGATCACGGGAGAGCCATCGTAGCCGAGAGCGGCGCGTGCACGATGCCCGTGCGTCGCCTAGACTGAGGTCGAGCATGCGTTCTCTCGTCGTCGGCGGTTCGGTGCTGGCAATCTCGCTCGGTTTCCTCTCGGGGATCCTCGTGCTCGCGTGCTCCGACACGGTCGTGCAGCGCGCGACCACGAGTCCCGAGGGCGGCGACGGTGGCACGGTGCTCGAGGACGGCGCGGTGGTCGATCCGGACGGCGCCGCCGTGACGGATGGAACGAAGCCTTCCAAGGTGAACGTCACGAACGAGTCCGTCACGGTGATGGGCCAGGCACGCAGCTTCGTGCTCGCGGTCCCGAAGACCTACGACGCCGCGCGCAAGTACCCGCTCATCATCGCGCTCCACGGAGACGGCCAAGACGGGACCAGCTTTCGCTCCTTGCTCACGTTCGACGACGTCGCCGGAGACGACGCGATCGTCGCGTATCCGACCCACGCGGAGGATCTCTTCACTCCGTACGATCAGAACCCGGACCAGCAGCTCGTTGCGGCGACGATCGACGCCGTGAAGGCGAAGCTTTCGATCGACGACGCGAAGGTCTGGGGCTTCGGCTACAGCAAGGGCGGCTTCATTGCGAACGAGATTGCCTGTCGCAAGCCCGGGATCTGGAAGGCGATGGCGATCCACGCCGGAGGGGCACCGCAGGAGCCGCAAGGCGGCGACGGCTATCCCCTCTGCCCCGGCGTGATCGGCCTGCCGGTGCTCGAGACAGAAGGCGAGTTCGACACGAGCATCGGCGGCGACTACGGCGCGAACTACTGGGCGAACATCAACGGTTGCGGCACGAGCCGCAGCGCCACGACGCCCGCTCCATGCCAGCTGGCCGACGGCTGCCCAGGCGGCAAGCCGGTCATGTACTGCCTTGCGCCGGGCGTGCGCCACTACCCGATCTGGGGCCAGGCCGTGAACGTGTCGTGGGGCTTCTTCAAGGGGCTCTGAGCCGTCGCTCAGTAGACGTCTCCGCGCGTCCTCGTCCCGCCCTCGCGCGACCACGCGTCCGCGTTCGGCACCGCGAGGAGCTCCTCGAGCGACCGTCCCTCCTCCGCGACGCGCGAGATCTCGAGCAGCACCTGTCGCGCCGCCGTGCGGTCCACCTTGCCGAGCACCGCGTCGATCTCCGGCGCTGCCGCGTCGAGCAATCGCCGCGTTCGACGTGATGCCACATCGCGTTCCCGCCACGAGCCCTGCTGCTCGACCACGTGCGCGAGGCTCGTGCGCTCCTGCTCGAGGAGCGTCGCGACGCCCTGACGGACGCGCAGATCCTGGTGATGCAGCAGCGGCAAGAGCTCCGCCGCGCTCTCGGGCTGCGACGACTGCCGGAACATGTGGAGCATCGGCGGGTACTCGCCGCCCTCGATGCGCGCGACGTTGACTCGCGCCGACACGAGGTGCGTCGGAAATACGGCGTAGAACACCGTGACGAACGCGAACGCGTCGAGCTGGCGGCGCACGAGCCAGGTCAACGTGCGCCGATGCCGGAGCTTCAGCGCGACCGCAACGACGCCCACCACGACCAGGGTGGTGCCGAGGATCCCGACGATGCGGAGATCCGAGAGCTCGCTGTGCCCGATGTGAATCGCGATACGGCGGTAGGTCCCGAGCGCGAGCACGAGCCCCTGCCCCATCCAGACGTAGGCGAGCGTGCGCGCCGTCGCTGCGCGCGCGTCGTGCGCCATCGCGCCCTTGAACATGATGCCGATCACACCGGTGCACATCACGAGCGCGACGGTCAGCCAGAACGCACCCTGGTGCGCGTACTGCTGCGTCTGCATGCCGGCAGGAGGCGCGCCCGACCAGAGATAGGCCGCGTCGAGAGCGTTGTAGAAGAGGAAGAGCACGTTGAGCGCGCCGAGCGCGTTGCGAGCGACCTGAAGCGTCACGGGGGCCGCTTCGCCTCGTTCGCTCGCCGCCTCGCTGCCCCGCGCGAGGCGGACCGCCGGTCGGAGCCACGCGCACGCGCACGCGAGCGCCAGCACCCACACGAAGATGCGCGCCGGAGAGGGCAAGCCGACGACACTCGCCAAGAGTCCCCACGCCACCCCGAACCCGTGCGCGACGACCGGGTTGGCGAGCGCGAACACCCCGGCAAAGCCGATGCAGAGCGCGATCGGGATGACGATGGGAAGGAGCGACACGTTCCCGAACCGCGTTCGCGCCGTGAGTCGCCTGATCCCCGCAGCGGCGGCGCCGAGGCGCGAAGGGAGCTTCGCAACGGCCGACAGCGCCGAGACGATCACCTCGGGCACGAACACTTTGCCGCGCGCGGAGCGTGAGCCCGAACGCCACGAGGAGCCCCAGCCCGGCGAGGACGGTGCCCGGCGTCGGGTCGAAGAAGCATCGTGCGGCGACTGCGGCGAGCAGCCCGGTCACCACCGCCAGGCGTGGCGAGGTACGTCGTGCGCGGGCCGCGACGGCGAGCGCCGCTGGCACCACGACGAAGAGGAGCGCACGCCGGAGCCTGACGGTAGGGAGGAGGGTCGTACCCCTGCATCCCGGCGGGCCCCTGCATCCCGGCGGGCGCCGACGGCCCGACGTGCCCGCTCGGCGCCGCCGCGTGACCGGTCGTGTGGAGGTGCGGGTTCGGTACGGGCGCGTGCGCGCCTGGCGGCGGTGCAGTGTGCATGGAGAGTGTGAGGCACGAGAGCCGTCACCCATTGCATGGGCCGCCGCGTGCCGGCGACCACTCGCTGGCCCTTCGCGACCGGTCACACATCGCAACTATCGCGCGCAACTTATCGACATCTCAGATCGGTTGTGATCTAAAGGGCCTCGTGCGATCGATCGAGGACGTCTCGCCTCCGAATCATGCGGGTGGCGGATGGAGTGCAGAGCGGGTTCCGGCAGCCCCCAAGAGTGAGTCCAGGCCTGTGGTCCGGCACCGCGCGGTCCGTGACCTTCAGACGCAAGCGCAGATCGGTGGGAACGCCCCGGGCCTCCAGAGCCTCCACCAGGCGGCGCTCGGGACCGTCGCGTGCATCCCCTGCATCCGGCTCTTTGCCGATGATGTGGTCATTCATCGGACCGAGGGCCTCGGCTCCGTGTTCAAGACCGAGAAGGTCCCGCTCCTCGAGCTCTCCTTCGAGTACGACGGTATCCGTTACCTCGCCTCCGATTCCGACGGTGTCGAGGACGAGAGCGAGACCGAGCTCCGCGATCTCGACGGCGAGGCGCGGGCCCGCCGGTTTCTCGAGAGCTTCGGCGCCGTGCCACTCGACTGCCTCGACGACTGGGCTACGTCGGTCCACGCCGACTACGCCATCCGTTGCGAGGGCAACGTCCACGATTTTTGCGCGTTCAGCGCGTACGTCGTTCCGCAGCTCAGGGCGCTCGGCTGGGACGTCGAGATCGCCGCAGACTACCCGTTTCGCGTCGTGGACTCGCACCGCGAGCCCGCCTGGTACGCGAACGTCGAGAGCGTGTCCCGCGGCGGCGAGACGACGAATCGCCCGGACTGGTTCGGTCTCGAGCTCGGCATCGACCTCGACGGTCGCCGCGTCAACCTGCTTCCCGCGCTGATCGAGCTCATCGAGCGGTCGAATGGCAAGGGCTTCACAGAGCTCGCGCAGAGCGCGAAGAAGTGTCTCGCTCTTCCTGTCGGCGATGGCCTCTATCTCCCGGTGCCCGCCGAGCGCGCGCGCGCCCTGCTGCGCGTCCTCGCGGAGCTCTGGGAAGGCGCGAGCGGCGAGAAGGGGAAGATCGAGTTTCCGCAGGTCCGCGCGCCCGCGCTCCTCGCGCTCGAAGAGGCGTTCGTCGCCGACGGCGCGTCCCTCACGATGGGGGGCGACGGCACCGCTCGCGCCTGGGCCGAGCAGCTGGTGGCGCCCGCGCTCGTTCCCGCGGAGCCGCCGGCCGGCCTCGTCGCTTCGCTTCGTCCGTACCAGGTCGAGGGCCTCACCTGGCTCCAGAACCTTCGTGCGCGCGGCGTCGGCGGCATCCTCGCCGACGACATGGGCCTCGGCAAGACGCTCCAGACGATCGCGCACCTCCTCACGGAGAAGGAGCAAGGTCGCCTCGATCGTCCCGCGCTCATCGTTGCGCCGACGTCCGTCGTGTCGAACTGGGATCGCGAAATCGCCAAGTTCGCGCCGAGCCTCCGTGTGCACGTGTTTCACGGCGCCGATCGCTCGTGGGACAAGGCCGCGGGCGCGGACGTCGTCATCACGAGCTACCCGATCCTCTGCCGTGACGAGGAGCTCGTCGCGAAGACCGCCTATCACATGGTGATCCTCGACGAGGCGCAGACGATCAAGAACATGCGCAGCAAGGCGCACCTCTCGGCGCGGGCGATCGACGCCGAGCATCGGCTCTGCCTCTCGGGCACGCCGGTCGAGAACCACCTCGGCGAGCTCTGGGCGCTGCTCGACTTCGTCAACCCGGGTCTCCTCGGCAACGAGATGCACTTCGGTCGCTTCTATCGCGTGCCGATCGAGAAGGGCCGGAACGAGGAGCGCCTCATGGCGCTTCGCGAGCTGGTCGCCCCGTACATCCTCCGCCGCCTGAAGCGCGACGTCGCGAAGGAGCTCCCTCCGAAGACGGAGGTCATGCGCCCGATCGAGCTGCGCGGTCCGCAGCGCGAGCTCTACGAGAGCATCCGCGTCGCGGCCCACGCCGAGGTGCGCCGGCTCATCCGGAAGAAGGGCATGGCCGCGTCGACCATTCCGATCCTTGGCGCGCTCACGAAGCTTCGTCAGGTGTGCTGCGATCCGCGGCTCGTGCGCATGGGCTCTGCGGTGACCATCCGCGACTCGGCGAAGTACGACATGTTCTTCGAGCTGCTCGAAAAGCAGCTCGAAGGCGGGCACCGCGTCCTCGTCTTCTCGCAGTTCACGAGCATGCTCGCCCTCCTCGCTGCGGGCCTCAAGGAGCGAAAGATCGTCTACGCGGAGCTGACGGGCGCGACGGTCGACCGCGCGGCTGCGGTCGACAAGTTCGAAGGCGGCAAGGCCGAGGTCTTCCTCATCAGCCTGAAGGCCGGCGGCACCGGGCTCACGCTGACGAGCGCGGACGTCGTCATTCACTACGACCCGTGGTGGAACCCGGCGGTGCAGGCGCAGGCGACCGACCGCGCGTACCGCATCGGCCAGAAGAAGCCCGTGATGTCCTACCACCTGTTCGCGGCCGGCAGCGTCGAGGAGCGGATCCTCGGTCTCCAGCGGAGCAAGCGCCACGTCGCGGACGCGATCCTCGGCAACGGCGCGGCGGCGAGCGCGCTCTCCGAGAACGACGTCGACGTGCTCTTCGCGCCCCTCGGCGCGTGATCGCCCTGACCCCGATTTCCCGCGGGCCAAGGGCATTCATTTGACAGTGTAAAATGAAGTGTCAGGGTAGCCGGCATGAAGCTCGCGCTCGCGCTCGCCCTCTCCCTCTCCCTCTCCGTCTCCGTTTCGCTTCTCGCCACGGGCTGCGTCGCTGGAAACGCCGGGACGGGCGACGGCACGGGCGCCACGGGCTCGAAGGATCTCGGCCCCGACGGAGGCGGCGGCACGACCGTTCGATCGGACGGCGGCACCCCGAAGGCGGACGGCGGCGCCGCGTCCGACGCCAGCACGAGCGAGGCCGTCCCGCTGACCCCGCACTACGACATCACGATCAACGGGACGAAGGCGCCGGTCACGCAGCTCTTCCTGAACAAGGAATTGACGGGCAACACGACAGGGCACGCCCCGTCCATCCAGGGCTTGTTCCAAGGGGGCGTCATCCCGTTCGCGGAGAGCCGCGAAGCAGGCATGTGGCTCGAGCTCAATGAGAACCCCAAGGGCGTGGCGACCTGCGACAAGATCGACCTCACGATCGACTACTACCTGGCTGGCGGAGGAGCCACGGAGGCACGCCCGGTCCACCCGGGCGGATGGTGCACGGTCACGATCACCGAGGCCGCGACCGGCCTCTGGACCGCCGGCACCGTGAGCGGCGTCGCCACCTCCTACGACGGGAGCAAGCCCATCACGTTCTCGCTGAACTGGGCCCAGAAGACGGTCGAGTGACCGGACGCGGTCCGGCGCCGTGCCGTGTGGCATCATTGCCGTCATGCGCATCGCTCTCGTCTACCCACCGCCGTGGAAGATCGCCGGGCCCGAGGACCCGCAGGCGCAGAGCTACGGTGAGGACGGCCCGCCGCCCGAGTACAAGCAGGGCGACCTCGACGCCGACTTCTACCAGACGCCGTACGGCCTCTTCGCGCTCGGCGCGCAGGCGCTCCGCGCGGGCCATCAGGTCAAGGTCCTGAACCTCTCGGGTTTCGCCTGGGCCAAGGTCGAGGAGATCGTCGCGAACCTCGACGCCGACGTCTGGGGCATGTCGTGCTGGACCGCGAATCGCCGAGGCGTTCGGATGGTCTCGGAGGCCATCAAGCGCCGGCATCCACGCTCGCACGTCGTCGTGGGCGGGCCGCACGCGACGCCGCTCGGCCCCGAGCTCCTGCGTCACTACGAGCACGTCGACACGGTGTGCGTCGGCGAGAGCGACGTCACGTTTCTCGAGATCGTGTCGCGTCTCGCCAAGGGCGAGAGCACCGCAGGGATCGCGGGCTCCGTCTATCGCGACCCCGCCGCGCGCGACACCATCCTCGAGGGCCCGGAGCGCAAGAACGTCGCTGACCTCGACGACCTCGCGTCGCCCCACGAGTACTTCGACACGCACATCCTGATGACCTCGCGCGGCTGCCCGTGGTCGTGCACGTTCTGCGGTGCCGAGACGTCGTGGGGGAGGGGCTTCCGCGCCAACTCGACCGACTACGTGCTCGACGCGATGCAGAAGGTCTCGGCACGGCTTTCCGTGAAGATGATCCAGATCAAGGACGACACCTTCACCACCCAGAAGAAGCGCGTCCTCGAGCTCTGTCAGAAGATGCGCGACCGCAAGATGGGCTTCTTCTGGAGCTGTGACACGCGCGTCGACCTCCTCTCGGACGAGCTCCTGCGCGAGATGCGCCTCGCCGGCTGTCAGCGGCTCTCGCTAGGCGTGGAGAGCGGCTCGCAGATGATCCTCGACAAGATCGAGAAGAAGATCACCCCTGCGGAGATCCTCGAGTCCACCGAGCTCGCCCGCAAGTACGGCATCAAGATCCGTTACTACATGATGCTCGGTAACCGCGGTGAGACCCGGAAGACCTTCGAGGAGACGCTGCGCTTCCTCGAGAAGGCGCGACCGCACGAGTACGTGTTCTCGTGCCTCTCCATCTACCCGGGCACGAAGGATTTTCACGCCGCAGAGAAGGCTGGCTGGCTGAACCGCGAGGAGTTCTTCACCGGAACGTTCCAGGAGCTCAAGACTCCGTTCGACGCCGACGACGAGACGATGCGCTTCCTGAACGAGTGGTTCTTCGCCAATCACGGGCTCCGCGTCGGCTATCGCGATACGGCCGCAGACTACGAGGCGATCCTCGCGCGGCTGCCCGGCTACCACGCGGCGCACATGGATCTCGGCGCGGCCTACTACCACGAGGGCAAGCTCGATCTCGCCGAGACCCACGTGAAGAAGGCGCTCGAGCTCGGGTATCCGTGCCCCGGCCTCGTCTACAACCATCTCGCGTGCATCGCGCAGGCGCGTGGCGACTACGACGCAATGATGGATCTGTTCACGCTCGCCGCGAAGACGGACCCGCAGCACTGGGTGCTCATCAACAACGTCACGGCGGCACGCGCGTGGTTCAAGAACCACGGCCCGGAGAAGAAGCTGCCGCTCGAGCTCGTGGTTCGCCACGATTTTCAGCTCCTCGAGCGCACCGTGCAGCCGACGCTGCCCGGCCCGCTCCCGGACGACTACGCCGAGTGGAAGCCCGCGCCCGCCCCCGCGCCGGCCAAGCCCAGCGACGTCTTCGTGAAGACGCCCGACGTCGAGGGCAGCAAGAAAGGCCTCGGCGACAAGAAGCGCCTGCGCGTCATCGACGAGTGACCGCGCCGCTCACCAGCCGGGGATCGTCGCCTTCAGCTGGGTGACGAGCAGCGCCGCCATCGCCTGGTGGTGGGCGTCGTTGGCGTGCGAGTAGCAGCCCGTCTCCACGGACGGGTCGGCTTCCGGGAAGGAGAAGCGTGAGACCTTCGCATCCCCGAGCCCGGCACGTGTCGCGACGACGCCGTCGAGGGCGGCGGTCACGGGCGTGCGGAGCTCGTCGTTGCCGCCGTTGTTCTTGATCTGCGACCACACAGTGAGGACGATGTACGGCGCGTTCCCGTACACGGTGCGCAGCTTGGCGACGAATGCGGCGTACTTCGTCTGGAAGTCGGCGGGCGCAAGGGCGACACCCTCGCCGTAGTCCACGCCGCCCAGCGAGATCACGATCGCGTCCGGCACCCAGCTCGCATGGTTCCATGCGGTGCCGTTGTCCGGATCGGGAAGCGCACGATCGAAGAGGATGGGCATCGTGAGCGTGTCGCCGGCCGTGCCGTTCTTGGAAATCCCCTTGCCGGAGTAGGCCGTCAGGTGGACCTCGGCCGCGACGCCCGTGCCCGCGTACATCGCCATGCTCTTGCGGACGTTGTCGAACTGCGGCGGCGCCAAGACACCGCACGAAATCGCGTCACCCTCGACACCGAAGCCGTCGATCGTCGACTCGGAGATGAACTCGATACGATGCGGCCTTCGCGCGGGCGGCGGGAGGAGCCCCGTGCCGCCGGTGAACGTGAAGCCCTCGAAGCGCACCGTGCCGTGGTTCGCCTCGGTGCGTTTCTCGATCTCGACCTTGTGTGGCCCCGCAGCGAGGCCGGCGGCGAGGATGTGGTCCTCGGCGAGCCCCGTGACCGAGAACGGCGCCTTCACGACGCCGTCGACGATCACGTTGAACCAGGTGGGCCCGCCCGAATAGCCGGGGTCCGTCTGCGAGAGACGCACGGTCACGTCCGTTCCGTCGAAGCGCGCCGCGACCGTCGAGCCGGGCCACGCCATGCGGAAGCC
>JAYSXP010000106.1:0-17902 GCA_043717125.1 Polyangiaceae bacterium
CGCTCTTCTCGACGAGGCCGAGGTCGGTCGCGAGGTCGATGATGTCGCCCGAGCGGCTGATGCCCTGGCCGTAGAGGATGTCGAACTCGACCTCGCGGAACGGCGGGGCCATCTTGTTCTTCACGACCTTCACGCGCGTGCGATTTCCGATCGAGACCGGGTCCTTCTTGTCGCTCGTGGCCGCTTCCTTGATCTGGCCGATGCGGCGGATGTCGAGGCGCATCGAGGCGTAGAATTTGAGCGCATTGCCGCCCGTCGTCGTCTCGGGCGAGCCGAACATGACGCCGATCTTCATGCGGATCTGGTTGATGAAGACGAGCAGGCAGTTGGAACGTGCGACCGTGCCGGTGAGCTTGCGGAGCGCTTGGCTCATGAGCCGCGCCTGGAGGCCAACGTGGCTGTCGCCCATGTCGCCCTCGATTTCCGCTTTCGGAACGAGCGCCGCGACCGAGTCGACGACGATGATGTCGACCGCGTTCGAGCGGACGAGCATGTCGGCGATCTCGAGCGCCTGCTCGCCGTAGTCCGGCTGCGAGACGAGCAGCTCGTCCGTCTTCACGCCGAGCTTGCGGGCATACGCCGGGTCGAGCGCGTGCTCGGCGTCGATGAACGCGGCGACGCCGCCGGCCTTCTGCACCTGCGCGATGGCGTGCAGGGTCAGCGTGGTCTTGCCGCTCGACTCCGGGCCGTAGATCTCGATGATGCGCCCCTTCGGGTAGCCACCGATGCCGAGCGCGATGTCGAGGCCGATCGAGCCGGAAGGAATGACGACGACGTCGTCTGCGAGCGACGCGCCGTCCTTGAGGCGCATGATCGCGCCCTTGCCGTACTCCTTCTCGATGCTGGCGAGAGCGAGGTCGATGGCCTTCGAGCGAGACTTGTCATCCATGGGGGCTCCGCAGGTAGTTCGCGTTCGTGTAGGTGCGTTTGAGCGCCTGAACATATACTGGTTTTTTGTTCAGGTATCAAGGTTTCACCCAATCCTTATAAACCCCCAGTGGTGCCTATTCTGTTCAGTAGGCCGGAGCGTACGAGGCCACGGCCTTGAGGTAGCTCCGGTCGTACGTCGCGACGTCGATCGGCGAGCCCCCGGAGGACTCGAGGATCTCCATCGTCCGCGTGTCGACGACGATGTCCCAGGGCCGAACGCCCGGATCGACCCCGATGCTGCCCGTGCGGCGCGACGAGACGTCGATCGCGGTCGTGATGTTCGACCGATGGCGCGTGACCCAGTCGTCGACGTCGCCGAGGCTCGGACCCGCGCCGGGGCGGTTTCCGGCCGTCATCACCTCGAGGTAGACGACGCCCTCCGCCGCCAGCTGGTCCTTGATCTTCACGGTCTCGCTGGTGACGCTCGAGCAAATCGTGCACCACACGGCGGAGACTTCGATGTGGAGGACCTTGTTTCGCTTCTGCTGCGGATCGAAGTAGTCCGCGAGCGAGATTGTCTTGAGGCCCGCCGCGCGATCGCCGTCGACGTACGCCTGGAACGTGAAATTGGGGATGCGATCGCCCGCGATCTTGGAGTGGTGCGCGGTACCGCCGAGGTGATCGGTCGGGTACGCGAGCCCGTCGGGATTCGTGTCATGCGCGGGGACATCGGGGTCGGCAAAGTCGGGCGGCGTGTCCTTCGAGGAGGAGCACGCCGCCACTGCGCCGGCAGCAAGACCGACGAGCGCGGCCGTTCGAGCAAGCAAGCGAGCGCGAGGGCGAACCATAGACCCGCACTTTGGCACTCCTCGCGGCTCGGCGCACTAGGTCGTGTGCGGCGCACACGACACAGCCTTGCGTAGGTCGGCTAGGATGCCGCGGTGGCTTATGGACGCGCTGCCAGCGAGCTGCCGCCATGCTGCGCGGCCTGCGAGCTCTTCGAGAAGGACGCGCCGATGCAGGAGCGCCACTGCCTCCTCATCGCGCATCCGACGCTCGAGAACCGCCGGCACTTGCTGACGATGCCTTGCAACGTCGAGGAGCTGCTCGAGCGCAGGTTTCGCTCCCACGGCCGGGACGTCGCGCGTGACGCGCTCGTCAGCTGGCTCGAGCCGGAGTGGGATCCCGAGATCCTCCGCGTTTCGTTCGGCAATGCCCCGCTCGACGCGCGCCTCTGGCTCACGTCGTGGCCCTACCTCTATCTGGGTCGGAACGCGGTACGCCGGCGGTTTCGCGACGCGCGCGAGCAGCCGTGGTCGGAGCCGCCGGACCGCCCCGACCCGAACGGAGACGACCCGACGGTTCCCGGCCGCGTGCTGCGCGCCCTGGAGGCAGTCCGTGCGGTCGACCCGGTCGGATACACCATGGTGGTCGAGCTGATGCGCGGCGACTTCGAGGTGGCGGCCTGGCGCGCCTCCCTCGGGTGCAGCGACGCAACGGTCACGGACCGGAAGTACCTCGCGATTTACCGCTACTCCGTCGTCTTCTTCGAGATCCTCGAGAGCCTCGACCCGGAAGGGCGCGCGGCGCTCGCGGCGAGGCGATTTTCTCCTGGAGATCCGGGGGATGGCGAGGCGCTGAAGGCGCTTCGCACGTCCCTCCGCCGGCCTGCCCTCGGGCTCGCGGATTTCCGGGATCTCTACCGAAAGGCGGCGTCGGCGTCGCTCGCCGCCCTTGCGCAGAGCGACGCGCTGGGGGAGCCATCCATGGAGCGGTTGGACGGCGCGTTCCGGCGCGTTCTTCGCATCACGGAGCCTGGGCCGAAATGAACGACGACGGACAGCTCAGGCAATGGCTCGGCGCCCACCGCTCGGAAGTGGCGCGGGTGACGGGTAGCGGGCCCGGCGACCATCCGGACGTCGACACGCTGGCACGGCACGCGACGAACCAGCTTTCCGCTGGAAAAGCCCGGGCCGTCACGGAGCACGTGCTCGTCTGCGAGGACGGCCGTTGCGGCGCCTTCGTGCGGGCGAATGCCGAGGATGTCGATGTTGCGGCTGGCCTGCTCTATCCTGGGGGTGAGGCGAAGGGGATGCACGCGCGGACATTCCTGTGTCGCGAGGCTTTGTGGGATGCGTTCGAAGACATGGCGCGCGAGCAAGGCGCGCCGGTCGACGACCTCCTTGCGGATGCGATGCGTTCGTACGCACGGCATCGCTCGTATGGAGGCGCGACGGGGGAGGAGCCGAGCGCAGCCGATCCGCTTCCGCATGACTACGCCGCCGAGAACGCTCCGGATCTCGCGCGAACGGGCGCGATCCGCCAACCTTCGCAGCGACTCCAGGCGCCGACGGCGGAGGCACACGCGATGCGTCGTCCGGCCGCCGCTCCGGGCCAGCCGAGCGCACGAGGCGCGCATGGCCCGACTTCTCGCGGACTAGCTCCTCCACCGCAAGCTCAGGCGGGGCGCACGGCGGCGGAGCTCCCCGAGCCGCCCGGCGGACGAATCCCGTTGCAGCGTCCGTTCACCGCGCCGATCGGACATGCGCTTCCGCCACCGCCGCCGCCGCGCGGTGGTGCGCAACGCTTCCCGAGCGGCGCGTCGCCCGTGCCGCCTCCGCCCGCGCGCGCGATGGGAGGAGCGCCGCCCTCGCGCTCGATCCCGCCGCCGCTGCCGCCGTCGGATCCCTACATGGCGGCGGGGTCGCCTTATTCGCAGCCGCCTGGGCGGGGTCGGGCTGCCGCGCCAGCGGTCCTCTCGCTGACCTACCAGAACCGCGCGATGGACGTGGCGAAGGACCGCTTCATCCTCGGCCGCTCGAAGTCGCAGGCCGACCTCGTCCTCGACGATGCGAACGTGTCGAGGCAGCATGCGGCGATCGAGCGCGTCGGTGATGCCTGGTACCTCGCGGACCTCGGCTCGACGAACGGTTGCTACATCGAAGGGCAGCGCGTCTCGCGGCGCATGCTCGCGGACGGTGACGTGATCGAGATCACGACGCACCAGATCCGCTGCACGCTCCGCTGATCGATCGCGACGGGTCATGAGGCCCACAACCGGCGACCTCGCTCCATACTCGGCGAACTATTCTTGGCTCACGTCCGAAAGGGCGTTCGGGTCGCGGCCTGAACTCGGTGGAAGGGCACCCCCACGCCGATGAACGCCATGAGCCTCCGACGCGACTCACGATCGCCTGAAAATAACGATGGACGACGTCCGCGCACGTTCGTCTGCCGCGACGACCTCTACGACGCGTTCGAGCGGCGCGCGCACGAGCTCGAGTGCTCCGTCGACTGGCTTGTCGGTGAGGCGATGAAGCGTCTGCTCGCCGACGAGGGACTCAAGGTCGCGCCGGTCGCTCCTGCGCCGCCCCCGCCACCTCCGAGGAAGCCCGCGCTCACGAGACCGCCGCAGTTCCCTCCCGTCCTCGCGCCGCCACCACCTCCCTCGCGCAAGCCGACCGGCAGCTTCGTCGGTCAGAAGACGGCCGTGGGTGAGGTCCTGGCGCTGCGTCTGGGCGACCAGCGCGTGGTCGTCGACCACGATCGGTTCGTCCTCGGACGGAGCGCGCGTGATGCCCACTTCGCGCTGCGCGACGGCAACGTCTCGCGACAGCACGCGATCATCGAGCGAGCTCAGGGCGGGTGGGTCGTCGTCGATATGGCGTCGACCAACGGCATCCTCGTCAACGGCACACGCGTGACGCGTGCGCCGCTACGGCCAGGCGACGTCCTCGAGATCGGTCCGTTCACGCTCGCGGTCGAGCACGCGTGATCCTGAAGTCGCTCAGTGAACGCAGAGCGCGTACGCGCTCAGGTAGTTCTGGTAGCGCACGTGGAACGTCCCGCCGCCCTCCGGACGCACGTCGACACCGTTCACCGTGAAGTAGAGCTCGAGGTTGGCCTCGACGTATTGCCCGCCATTCGCGGCCGGTGCGGTCAGCGGGAACGCAGGGCAGTCGGCGACGTTGCTGATCGCGAAGAGACCCTTGATCGGGTCGAGCGCGGTGAGGTCCGCGAGGTAGCGCGCGTTGTTGCCGAGACGACGCTCGAAGGCGACATAGCTGCTCGTGAACGCACCGACACCGGAGGCGCGCGAGTGCACCTGCACGTCGAGCTGCTTCCATAGCTCGGGATTGTCGTGGTCCGTGACCCCGTCCTTCCATACCTCGAAGGTGATGCCGCGGTACGCCGCGCGCTGCCGGGCCCACGTGCCGTAGAGGAGCTCGCCCGTCACCGGATGGGAATCGCTCGCGCACGGGCCATTGCAGGTCTGGCGCGAGATCACGGCGCGCACGTCGCCTACCCAGCCAGGCTCGTTCGCGGCGGGTGCGACGGCGAAGTGATAGTTCTGGCCGAAGGCGGAGTCGTAGGCGTTGCAGCCCCAGACGCTGTTGTTCTGGAACCAGACCTGGAGGTCGCCCGAGGCGTCGAGCGCGATGACCGGCGGTGAGCTTCCGCCCGACGGCGAGAATCCGCCCGCCTCGAACGAGTGCACGTCGCCGCTGCCGAGCTTGTAGTAGCCGGTGATGGTCCAGCCCGGATGACCGTTCTGGTCGCCGCGGCAGGCCGTCAGGCGATTCGCGTCGTAGGCGACGCGAACCTTCTTTCCCTTCTGGAGGGTGCCGGAGACGTTCACGCCGGAGTCGGCGCCGAAGGTCAGCGTCCCGGCCTCGCCGAGCGCCGCCTCGCTCGTGCCGAGATCGACCGAATCGGCCTCCGCCGCCGACGCGCAGCCCCCGAGACCCGCCGCCGAGAGTGCCGTCAAGCCCGCGAAGATCAGGGAAAGCTTCATGCAAGTTACGTCACTCATGAGTGAGTCACTAGCGCCGTTCGGCCAGGTGTCAAGCCGGCTCATCCCAGGGACCTGCCGTGGTAATCCGTGGCCATGGCCGTCCCCCTTTCGCGGTGGTTTTCGCGACTTGGCGCGGCGCTCCTCGCGCTCGCGACGGCCGCGGCGACGGCCATAGCCTGCGACGACGCGAAGCCCCCCGTGCCGGCGCCTCCCGCAAGCGTGGCGCCGGCCAGCCCCGCGAGCGTGATGGCGCTCCTCGGCCTCGACGCCGGCGCCCTCAGCGAGACCACCGACCCGCCTGCGCCTCCCGGCGATCTGAAAGCAGAGCTCGAACGCTTCGTCAGTGTCGACACCTGCGTGAAGGAGCGCGCCAACATCGACCCTCTCGTGGGCGATGCCCTGCGCGCCATCGGCTACGACACGTTCCTGCGCGACGCGTGCCGCCTGCTCGAAGCCGCGAAGGATCACAGCAAGGAGAAATGCGACCGCATCGACTCGAGCGCCCTGCGCTCGCGGTGCCAGAGCTGGGTCGCGATGGTCGCGCAGACGCCCGACACGTGCCCCCTCCAGTTCGAGGGCATCCCGACACGCGGCCGCAACGTCATGTGCCTCGCCGTCGCCGGCAAGGATCCGCGGCTCTGCACCGGCGAGCCGCGCACCGCGGTCCGCGCGACCTGCGAGGCGATGTCCATGCAGGACCCCGCGCGCTGCAACGTGCTCCTCCCGAACGACATGCCGTCGTGCAGGCGTGAGCTCGCCCGCTGGCGCACACTGCTCGCGCCGCCGCTCAGCGGTCTCGCCAAGCTGCCCGCCGCGCGTGGGAAGCTCATCGTGAAGGGCGAAGCGACAACGCCCGATCCGCCGACGACCGAGGCGGACCTGGCCTCGGAGTTCGCGCGCGGTGGCGTCGTCGTGACCTCACGCGACCGCGCGCGCGTCGAGGTGGGCATGATCGGCGAGAGCGAGACGTCCCGCATCGCCCCCTCTCCGAACCGACGTGCACGGCTCGGCATCGCCGTATTGTTCGAGCCCGGAGCGACCCCCAAAGATCCGCCGAGGCCGGTCCTCGAGCGGATCGAGCTCGAGGTCCCGGGCGAAGCGATGCTCGTGACGCCTTCCGCCCGCTGCGACTGCCGCATCACGACCGCACGCGTCGACCGCACGCGCGGCGGCGAGATCGCGCTGGCGGTCCAGGGCACGCTCGGCGCAGGCAACCGGACTTACAAGATCGACGTCGACCTCGCGACGTTCATCCGTGACGTCGTCGCCGAGCTCCCGGGGAGCCGTGCTCTCCCGCCCGTCCACCCCACGATCGGCGGCGGCCTCAGCGGCGACGCCGGTCGCTAGTCAGAGAAGCGAAAGAACGCGGGGGCGCGGGCACACGGAGGACACGCAGAGATGATCTGGCTGGAGACACGCGAATCAACGCGCGTGTCTCGAGCCAAAGAACCTCCGCGTTCGCTCCGCGCCTCTGCGCCCCCGCGTTCTTTCGAACGCGCGCAACCGACGCCTCGGTGGCCGCGCGCGATTGCACGCACGCGACTGCACGCACGCGACTGCACGCACGCGATCAGACCCGCGGTCTCAGACCCCGATGAAGAGGCGGTGCGCAAAGTTGCGCTCGAGGCGCGCGCGCAGAACTTTGTCCGCGGCGAGCTCGATGTCGTACTCGATGCGCTTGAACTCGAAGCGCTTCTTGTCGGTGTCGTACGCGACGTAGCTCGCGCGGTTGTCGAAGTCGCGGGGCTGACCGACCGAGCCGACCGACACGATGTACTTCTTGTCGGGCGCGAGCTCGAAGTCGACCGCGGGTATCTCCTCGACGCTGTTCTTCGTGAGCGCGAACACCTTGCAGAGGTGCGAGTGCCCGATGAGCGTGAGGTGACCGAGCTTGTCCCAGAGCGGGAGGCACTCGCGCGCCTGCTCGGGCGCGAAGATGTACTCGAACTCTTCGAGGCGAACCGGCGAGCCGTGGCACAGGAGGACGTTCGCGTCCTCGAGCATGTGCTGGTAGGGCAGCTGCTTCAGCCACGCCATGTTCTCCGTGGAGATCATCGCGGCGTGAACGTCGAGCGCGTGACGCGCCGCCTCGTAATAGTACGAGTAATCCATACGGCCGGAGACCGCGGCGTCGTGGTTGCCGAGGATCGTTACCTTGGCAACCTCGCGCACGAGGTCCGCGCACTCGTTGGGCGAGCCGCCGTACCCGACGGTGTCGCCGAGGCAGTAATAGACATCGATGCTCTCTTTCCCAAACGCCTCGAGAACGGCTGAAAGGGCTTCGAGATTCGCATGGATGTCGCTGAAGACACCGATCCGCATGGAAGAACTAGGCTAGGCGGCATCGCACCAAACGGGAAGGGGTATATAGAGGGACCCGCAAGATGGCCTCTGACCCTCCGCAGCAAAATGGTTCGAACGGCGCCGGCATCCACGGCAACCCCGACTCGCACGGCGAGCCTGAGTCCGAGGCGGACGCCCTTCCAGCACCTCCCGCACAGGTGGCCGAGCTCGTCGCCGCATGCATGCGCTTCGTGGCCTCGAAGTACAAAGTCGCGCTCGATGGCACCCCCGACACCCTGAGCCTCGTCTACCAGTACATCCGCGAAGGCCGAATCGCGTACGAGGCACGGCCGGAGAGCATCGATCTCGTCGGCCCCGCAGTGGGTGCCTACCTCGGCGAGGTCATGCGACAGGAGTTTGCGGCCGAGTGGTTTGCCGAAGGTTCCCACGAGTCGTGGCGTCTCTACTTCCACCACGTCTTCCTCTCGTTCAATCCCGTGGGCATCGCTCGCGAGGCCATCACGATGAAGGACGAGCCGGGCTGGAACGCTCACCTCACGCTCGACCCTGCCGAGCGCGAGCTCATCGATCAGCGGCTGGCCGGCATGCCCGACATCGACGAGGACGAGTACTACCTCCCCACGACGCGCTTCGACGTGATCACGGCCGTCGTCGAGACCTTGCGGGCACAGGCGGAGTCGAGCGGGACGGGCGACGTCACATTCACGCGCGACGATTACACCTAGAGTCAGCGCACACCGGCGTCCGAGACTCCGAACTGGACCAGCCCGGGAACCGTCTGTGTGACCGGCGATTCGAACGAGTCCCCGAGGAACGTTCGCAGCTGCACGATGTAGCGGCCGCGCTGGAGGCCTGACAGCACGTCCTTCGCGCCGGGCGCCACCCACGCCACGGGGATGCCGTCGACGTGGAGGACACGGACCTGATCGCTCGAGTTCGCCACGACGAGCCCGTCGCCGTTGCCGTGGGGCACCGCGGGCATCTCGACGGGACCGGTTCGGAAGGCCGCGAGCTCGGAGGGCGAGAGGGACGCCTGCACGCCCGCGATCGGGAACAGCCCCACCGCGAACATCGCGCTCGGCGGAGGTACGAGGAGCGAGGTCGTCGGCAGGTCGACCTTCTCGCGCTTCAGCATGCCGGTGACCTCGAACGCGATCGAGCCGCGCGTCGTCCAGTGCAGCTCGGCGCGCAGCGGGAACTCACCATCGCCGCAGAGCGACGTCGACGGAGGCGCGTTCAGGAGGTCGAGGAGCATGCGGCAGAGCAAGGCGCCGCCGTCACCGAGGTCGGGCATGCGCCCGATCTCGAACGCAGCCTTCGCGGCGCGGGTCGCGACCTCCACCTTGCGCGTGCGCACGCCGATCCGCTTGCCCACCTCGTCCTTGAGCACGACCTCCGCAGACGTGACCGGAGCGACATCGAAGCGACGCTCGCCGATCAGCGCGCGGAGCGTGCCCGGCGCGAGCGGCCGGTACGCGCCGCCCCCGGGCCACACGACCACGTGACCGTAGCGGTCGGAGCGCGCGCGCAGCTCCGTGTCGGCGGGCAACATCCACCCGGCGCCGAGAAATGCGACGCGCATCCGTGAGGGCGCGAGCTCGATCGCGAGACGGAGCTCGGTCTTCTTTCGCGCCGCGTCGAGCCCGGCAAGGTTGACCTCTTGCGCGCGCGGCGGACCGCTCGAGTCGGCCTGCTTCATCACGGCGGAGAGCGTGTAGCCGACCGCCTCGCGCGCGAGCGTGTCGGGCGCGAGCGGAACGTCCCCGCGGAACGGAACCGGAGGTGGACCACCCTCGGGCATGACGATCACGGTCGCGCTGGGGCCCGAGGTCGGCGTGTTTGCGAGCGGCGCGGGCATCGCGCTGGCCTGCGGGCTCGGCGTCGCGCCGGCATCGGGCGTCCCCTCGGAGGCGCCGGGCGCTCCCCTGCAAGCCCCGACCGCGAGCAGGGCGAACGTCGCGTGGGCGACGCGAGCACGCGGCGAGGTCCAGGGGCGCACGATCAGGCCATGCGAAAGTCGGCGACGATAGCGACGCCCGAGTCGAGCGGCGGCGCGCCTGGGAGGTGCTGCGTGTCGACGAAGACGACCTCGGCCTCGGGGTTCATCTCGCGGAACGCGTTGCAGTTGCAGGGCTCGTTGTCGAAGGCGGCGACGACGCGACCCACGCGAAGGAGCTTCGGCCCCTCTTCACGCTTGAAGAGCTCGTCGGGAATCTTGGCGTCCGGCTTGCACACGAGCTCGGTGCCGACGATGCCGATCGGAAAGCCGAGATCACGGAGACTCTGGAACGAACCGAGGCCCATGAGCGGAAGGTCGCGACCCGTGAAATACACGAGCACCGCGCCGGCCGCGTAGCAGGCCTTCGCAAACTCGACGGCACCCTCGATCGCGACGTCGTGCTTCAGGTACTCGTCCGAAAAGAAGCGAGACTTCCAGTAGGCCTCGGCGCGCGTAGCGAGCTCGGGATGTTCGAGACCGAGCTTGCGGAGCGTGTCACCCAGCAGGTACGCGAGGTGCTCGGCGCGGGCGGCCGCGAAGACCTCCGCGGCGGAGTGCGCCTCGTTCTTGAGCTCGAAGGCGAGCTCCTTGAGGATCGCCAGCGTGCGGGGCCGGTTGTCCATCAGTGTGCCGTCGAGATCGAAGACGACGACGGGGCTCGGTTGACCGGGCGTCCCTTTGCAGCGCGCCACGATGCGCGCCATGAGGGATTGCTGCTCGGAGAGGGAAAGTCGCTTGAAAACGGGCACCATCGAGAGGGGCGAGGAGGTAGCACATGGCCGCCGTGCGCGGAAGGACGCGCTCTGCTGAACCTCACGCGCTCGAAACGGTTGGATCGTGCTCGGCGTTCTCGCGGCGCTGCCCGTCGCA
Organism: Polyangiaceae bacterium; assembly: GCA_043717125.1. Classification (GTDB taxonomy): domain Bacteria; phylum Myxococcota_A; class Polyangia; order Polyangiales; family Polyangiaceae; genus Labilithrix. The sequence goes on from JAYSXP010000106.1 coordinate 10,839, forward strand.
TGCGCGACGGCCGACCTCGGTGAAGAAGAGGGCGTGAAGCTGCCCGCGAAGTGGCGCCTTTCGACGCCGGTGCGCAGGCCCTCGACGTCGTCCAGCCACCCGCGGACTCGGGTGTCGGCGACGCCACGGTAAGCAGGCGTCGCGTGTCGTCGTGACCTCGACCTCCAGGAACGCCAATTTCGGCGGCCTCGCCGGCGGCGACCTGATCTCTAGGAACCTCGCCATCTCACGCGAGCGACCGCGTGACGAGCGTAGGGCCGTGGAGCCTCGTCACGAGCGAGGTCGTCGCGACGACGAAGGCCCGGCTCTACTGCTTCGAGCTCTGAGCCGCGGCGAGCGCGCGCGGGCTCTCGCGCGGCGGCGGACCGACGTAGCGGATCGCCTCGGGCGGCAGACGCTTGAGGACGTCCGGTGACTGCGCGGCCGCCTCGGTGGCGTTCCCGAGGAACGTCGGAGTGAGGAGCATCACCGCCATCGGCGCGACCTGGGCGGGGGTGAACCCGAGGTCGAGACAGATCGCGGCCGTCGCCCCGATGATGTTCACCTCGACCCGCCGCGAGTCGCGCGCGATGCGCCAGAACCGCTGAGCGAGCTGCCAGAAGCGACCGCCGACGATCCCGCGCTGCTCGAGCGCGACTCGAAACGCGACCAGGCGTTCGTCGTTCGCGCGGAAGGGGACGCCGAATCCGTAGAGATGGCGATGTTCGTTCACGAAGAGCGCGACCGCATCGTCTCCGCCGCCTGCAGCCGTCACCGCCTCATCGAGGTCGACGAGCATCTTCGCCGCGTCTTCGGCGACGCGGCCGCCGACCATGTCGCTGTCGAGGGCGATCGTTCCGCAGATGTAGGCGGGAACGGAACGACCGAGCGCGCCCGTGATCCACGTGATCTTGATCGGCCAGACGCGCGGCTCGGTCACGTGGCTCGACGCCGCGAGGTCGTCGAGCATGTCCTCTTCCGTGGCAGTCAAGCGCCGCCCCGTCAGCGCGAAGGCGATGAGGCCGAGATACGACGTGCGGCCGACGAGGTCCTTGTACACGCTGAGCCCGAACTGCTCGTAGTCGCCGGGTCCCGCGCGGCCGACGCCCGTTCGAATGACGCTCATCGCGCGCCGCTTCGCGCCGGCATCGTGCCGTCGTACTCGAAGTGTGGCGTGTCCATCGGATAGCCCTTGAAGTCGCCGGCCTTCGTCGACACCGACTCGGCGATCACGCTTGGCAGCCGCGCGACCGACAGTGCGGCGCCGAGCTGGAACGCCGTGGTCAAACCACACGCGCGAAGCACCGCGAGGATCGCGACGTCACGGCTCGGGTCCGCGGTGAGCGCGCGAACATCGAGAGCGGTTCCGATTGCCGATCGCAAGCGCTCGACCGAGGCACGCTCCGCGGCGTCGGGGGCCCGCAGCTCGGAAGGAAGCTCGGTCACGTCGGAGTCGAGCGCAGTGCCGATCGTCCGGAGCAGCGTGTCGGCCTGCTCGCCGAGCGCGATCGCGCCGATCGCGAGTACACCTCCGGTGCGGACGCCGCACAGCCGCGCGACGACCGGAGCGTGTATGGCCGCCTCCGCCACGGATATCGCCGAGGCGAACGTCAGCACCGCCGCAAACGCGCGCGAGCGCGGCTCGTCGGGGAGCTCACCCGTGAGAGCGAGGAGCAACGTGTCGGAGAACGCGTAGTGATGCGCGAGATCGCGCTCGACGTCGTAGCCGAACAGCCGGCGCCCGTCGGCGTCCGAGACGGCCCGCGCGGAGAGCTCGAGCGGCCATTCGCGCGCCTCGATCGGCCCCGCGTTTGCTTCGCTCATTTCTCCACGAACCCCGAGATGGACTTCACGCGATCACCGAGCGGCGGTGCAACGCTCGCGTCGACCCTGACCTCGATGAGCGCCGGCCCGGGCGTATCGAGCGCCTCGCGCAGCGCGGTCTGCATCTGGCCGGGCCGATCGACGATCCACGCGGCGAGCCCCATCGCGCGCGCGATCGCTGCCACTTCGAGCGGCTTCTTGTAGCGAACCGAAGAGAGCGCCCCCGAGCTCAGTGCGCGGCTCGCGTAGTAGGTGATGCCGTGCATGTTGTTGTTCTCGACGATCCAGACGAGCTTCGGGATGCCGTACTCGAACGCCGTGATGAGCTCCATGCCGTTCATCGTGAAGCAGCCGTCGCCGATGATGGCGACGACCGGGCGCCCACCGCCGGCGAGCGCGGCGCCGATCGGTGCCACGGTCCCGTGTCCCATCGAGCCGAAGCCCAGGTTCAGGACGAACCGCTGCTGCGCCTGCATCGTCAGGTAGTGGATGTTCGACAGCATGTGCCCGCCGATGTCGGAGAACACGATCGCGTCGGGCGGCAGGGCCTCCTCGAAGTCCTTGCGCCAGCGCTGCGGCGTGACCGGAACACGATCCGAATCGCGAAGCTCGGGATCGGTGAACGCCCTCACCGGGGCCGGCAACTCGTCCCAGATCGACGCGGGTTTCGATCCCTCGCGGAGCGCGCGATGGAGATGGTAGACGAGCTCGACGAGGATCGTCTGCGCGTCGCCGACGAGCGCCACGTCGACCGGGTAGTTCCGACCGATGCGATCGGCATCGATGTCGAGCTGGAGGAACGTGCGGTTCTTCCGCAGCTTCGGCGCCCAGTTCAGCGTTGCTGTCTCGTTCAGCGACGTGCCCACGGTGAAGAGCACGTCGACATCGTCGCCCAGCAGCGCATCGCGGGCGGCTGCGTGGCCCGCGAAGCCCATCACGCCGAGCGCGAGCGGATGGTTCTCGGGGAAGACACCTTTGCCTCGCGGCGTCGTCGCAACGCGCGCGGGCAACAGCTCGGCGAGCGCGCGGAGGTGCTCTTCGGCGCCGGCGCTACACACGCCCGCCCCGGCGAAGATGGCAGGATACTTCGCGGTGAGCAGGAGCGATGCCGCGCGGTTCACGGCGACGCGGTCGAACGTGCTGGTCTCCGGTCGATACGTCTTGGGGTCGAACCACGCCTCGGCGAGCGGCTTCTCCCAGAGGTCGACCGGGACGTTGAGATGAACAGGACCGGGACGGCCCGTCAGCGCGTGGCGCAGCGCGCGCCGGAGGTGCTGCGCCATGCTGTCGGGTGTCGTCACCATCGCGGAGTACTTCGTGACGGGGCGGAACATGGCGACGATGTCCATGTCCTCGCGGGACGTCTCCTGCGCCGCCCCCTTGCCCATCGCGTGCGTTGCGGCCTGTCCCGTGACGACCAGCATCGGCACGCCGTCCGCGAACGCACAGGCGACGCCGGTGATCATGTTCGTTGCGCCAGGGCCGGACGTGCCGGCGCACACCGAGAGACGGCGGCCGACGCGCGCATAGCCGTCCGCCATGAACGCGGCGCCCTCCTCGTGCTTCGCCATGATGAAGGTGATCTCCGGATCTGCCTCGATCACTGCGAAGAACGGGTAGAGAAGTCCGCCCGGGATCCCGAAGACGACGTTCACGCCTTCGGCCTTCAGATACTTGAGAAACACGTCGATGACGCGAGCCCCGGGGACTCTCGAAACTGGAGGCGGCGGCACCGAGATGGTCAAGAGCCTTCTGCCTTTCTGATGGTGACGACGCGGGTGATCATGCTCTCGAGGTTGTCATCGCTTCCGGTGGACAGATGGGTCGCGGTCGGCGGGCTGACCGGGAAATGCGCCCAGAACGTGGTGCCGACCCCCGCCTTGGTCATCACGTCGAGGCGACCACCGATCTGCGCGAGCAGCCGAACCACGCTCGAGAGACCGATGCCGTAGCTTGCCGCGGATGTCGGCTCGTTGGACGGGCGCGGGCGGAAGATCTTCGCGACCTTGTCGTTGGGAATGCCCTCGCCGGTATCGGAGAGCTTGAGCGTCAGGAAGCCCGCGCCCTCGCTCGCCATCGCTTCTGGGGTGCCGCTCAGCTCGAGGAGGATGCTGCCGCGATGGGTGTACTTGGATGCGTTCGTCAGCAGGTTGTCGACGATGCGATCGAAGACGAGCGGGTCGACGACGATCGATGCCGGTGCTTCACGCGTGCAAAACACGCTCACCTTGATGTCGCGCCCGTGGACGAGCGCGCGCAAGCGCCGACGGAACACACCCGCGAGCGGCTCGATGGCGACCGGCTTCGGAGCAAGCTTCACGAACCCCGGGTCGTGCTGGGCGACCTCCATGAGTTTCGAGAGCATCGTCTCGATTTGCGTGGCGGCAACCTCCATGTCCTGCAGGGCCTCGCCCTCCTCCCCGTTCGGGAATCGCTCGCGCAGGAACTGCGCATTGCCTCGCACGACGAAGAGCGGATTGCGGAGGTCGTGCGAGAAGCCTCGGATCGAGCTGACGCGCGACTGTTGCAGCGAATCGAGGCCGTCGACGATCTTCTCGAGCGTCGTCGTGCGATCGGTGACCTGGGCCTCCATCAGGCGGATCCATTCGCGCTGGCGCTGGTTGAGCGCGAAGACCTCGGAGCGCGTCTCCGCCTCGTTCTGGCCGAGCTCGTGGAGCACCTTGTTCAGCTCCTGGCCGAGCTTCAGGTTCACGCCGTGCATCCGCCGGAGCTCGAGGACGTGCCCGATCGCTGCGCCGAGCATCGGGAAGCTGATCCAGAGGGCCACGGCGGGGCTGATGAGCTGCGCGGCGAACGCGGCGATCGCGCCGCCGACCAGGCCGACGAGGATGGGGAAGAACCGCCAGCTCTCGAACCACCGAAGATCGTACTCGCAGCAGTCGTCTCCGTTTGCGATGCACGAGCGCTCCTCGAGCTGCGCGGGCGGGAGCTTCCACATCGTCGGTCCGAGCACCCAGTGGACCTGCCGCGACAGGCACATGAGGCGCGACTCGGGGAGCGTGCTCCGGTAACGCACCACGAAGCTCGAACGCGCGGATTTGACGACCTCGAACTTGCCGGCCTTCGTGACTTGCTTCGAGACCTTCACAACGGCTTCGTAGAGGCGCTGCGGGGAGAGCGCCCAGATCATGTAGCGGAGAGCGCCATAGCTCTCTTCGAAGCGATACGCGCAGGCCTTGCCGAACGCCTCGTCATCGTCGACGAGCGTGCGCGCCTGCGTGAGGATCGATTCGAACTGCTGGTGCGACACCCAGACCGTCGAACCGTCGAAGTCGCGCGCCTTCACGCCCGCGGCCTCCGCGACCTTCTCGAGGGCGTCCGCGCCCTTCTTGTTCTCGACCCAGCGAGCGAGGGACCAGAGGATCCGCAGGCTGTAGTCGGCTGAAGCTGCGGGAAGGTCGCTCATGCTCGGAAGGGAACCCCGTAGTAAACGTTCAACCCGGGGGCTCGGTCAACGCCAGTGAAGTCGTATTGTTGCGGCCCGAGCAGGTGCAGATTTGATGCCGGCGCGCCCACCCCCGGTGCGCGCTACCTTCCCCCTGTGCTACGTCAGGTCGCTGAAATCCAATGGGGCAGCGCGACCACTATGAAATCCTTGGCGTGACGAAGGGGGCGACCCCTGAGGAAATCAAGGCAGCCTTCCGGAAGCTGGCCTCGCAGCACCACCCGGATCGCAACCCTGACGATCCCGCCGCGGCGGTTCGCTTCAAGGAGCTCAACACCTCGTACCAGGTACTGGGTGATCCGCAGCGTCGCGCGATGTACGACCGATTCGGCCACCGCGCCGAGGAGTCTGGCTCCCCCTTCGCGAACAACGGCCCGTTCGCCGGCGGCGTCATCGACTTCAGCGACATCGCGGTCGACGGCATCCTCGGCGATCTGCTCGGCGTGTTCGGTGTCGGTCGCGGCGACAAGGGCGATCTGAAGCGCGAGCTCGAGGTCACGTTCGAGGAGGCCGCGTTCGGCACCACGAAGTCGATGCGCTACGCACGTGTCATCTCCTGTGTCGATTGCCGCGGCTCGGGCTCCTCGCCTGGCCATGTTCCGGACACGTGCAGCGCGTGCAACGGGCGTGGTCGCGTCCGCTTTCAGCAGGGCATCCTCCCGATCGCCGTCGAGCGAGCGTGCCAGCGCTGCAAGGGCCGCGGCACCGTGGTCGTCCACCCGTGCGACGGATGCAAGGGGAGCGGCCTCGTCTCCAACGAGAACGAGATCGAGGTGACGATCCCTCCTGGCGTCGAGCACGGCGCGACTCGCGTGGTGACCGGCGCGGGCAACCGCCCGAAGCCCGAGAAGGCGGCAGGCGACCTCGAGCTCGAGATCCGTGTCGCGGCCCATCCGTTCTTTCGCCGCGCCGGTGACGACGTCATCTGCGCCGTGCCGCTCGCATTCACGCAGGCGGCGCTCGGCGCCGAGGTCGTCGTCCCGACGCTCGACGGCAAGGGAAAGCTCCGCGTCCCGGCCGGGACCCAGCCGGGGACCACGCTCCGCATCAAGGGCAAGGGCATGCCGAAGCGCGCAGGCATCGGCCGAGGCGATCAGCGTGTCGAGGTGACCGTCGAGGTCCCCACATCGCTCACGCCGCGCCAGAAGGAGCTCATCGAGGAGCTCGCCAAGGAGATCGGCGACGACGTCCAGCCCCAGCGCAAGGGCTTCATGGACAAGCTCCGCGATCTCTTCGGCTAGGTCCCTACGACCGCTCGGCGTCAGCCGGCGGCGACTCCGGGCGCCCGGCGGCGACTCCGGACGCCCGGAGGCCGAGCTCCGGACGTCCGGAGGCCGAGCTCCGGGCGCCCGGAGTCGGGGCTTCCGGCACGGGTGCTTCGGTGTCGCAGGCGTGAGATCGGAGGGTCGATGTCCTCTCAGCGCAGTCGCCAGAAGAGTCTCGAGAAGGAGAAGAACAAGCGGCTCGTGGCGGTCCGCAACGCTGCGACGGCGTCGAGCTCGCCCTCGCGCAGCGCGACGCTCAAGCTTGCCGCTTCGTCTCCCGTTTGGTCCGGCCTTCATGAGCGGCGCGTGGCGCTCGGATGACGAGCTGGATCCTGGGCTCGTGAGCGTCATCTTCACGAAGCTGCTCCCGAACCGCACGTTGTTCGTGGAGTCTTGTCTCGTCGACCGCACCCCGCTCGCACATCCGTCCGGGCCTCGTTACGTGCCTGGCCCGCACGACGACGTGGTGCGCGTCACGCGAGTCTTGGAGAGGCACGGGAGTGAACGCGCGCTCGCGGACGGCGAGACCG
>JAYSXP010000107.1:0-17892 GCA_043717125.1 Polyangiaceae bacterium
CGTGTGCTCTTCCGATCTCCTTCGGGGCGGCCGGCTCCTTCGGAGCCGCGACGAAGGGCGCTTGCACCGGCGCAACAGGAGCCTTCACGACCGGCGCCGTGGTGAGCGCGCTCGTGCCCTTCGGGCTCAGCGTGACGGTGATCGTCTTCTCGGCCTGGCCGTCGTCGAAGCTGATGGGCTGGGCGTAGTCCTCCATGCCGACCATCTTCGCCTCGAGGTTCCACTTCTCGTTCGGATCGAAGTCGATCGCGATCGGGAACTGAGGGACCTCTTTGCGGTTCGTCCCGTTGACGAGATAGACCTTCGCGCCGGGCGTGCCGAGCTGGATTGTCGCCTTGCCCTTGAGCACCTTGAGGGCAACGGTGCCGAGGTCGGTGAGCTCGTCGTGCTTGACGTCGACCGACTTCTCGAACGCCTGGTAGCGCTCGCTGCCGGCGATCTTCACCGCGTGCGAGCCGGGCGTGATGTCGTGCAGCTCCTGCGGGAGCGGGCCGATCTCCTTGCCGTCGACCATGAGGTGCACGCCGGACTGGAGCGGGTTGCCGGCGACCTTGAGGCCGGTGCCTCCGCCCGCCGCCGCCTTCGACGCCGAGAGCGAAAAATCGGTCGACGAGTCCTTGCGCGACTCGATCGTGATGGCGCGGGCCGCAGGCTCCTCGAAGCCGACCGCCAAGACCTTCACCTCGTGCACGCCCGCGGCGACGTCGCGGACGATGCAGGGCGCGCTCTCGCAGGCCTTCTTGCCGTCGACGGTGATCTCGAGCTTGCTCACGGCGCCGCCCTTGGCATCCGCGACGTTGACGACGAGCGTGCCGGTGCGCGGCATGAGGAAGTAGACGCCGACGCCGACGGCCATGCACACGCCGATGAGCAGGGCGACCCACATCGCGGCGCCGCTCGACTGCGGCTGGCGCGGGACGACCGCGGTGGCTTCCATGTTGCGGTTGACCGGCGGCATGTGCGGCATCGGCGGCTGCGAGTGCTGCTGCGGCGGCTGCGAATGATGCGGCGGCTGCGAATGATGCGGCGGAGGCGGGATCGAGCCGGGCATCGGCGGCTGCGAGCGCTGCTGCGACGGCGGCATGTGCATCGGCGCGGTCGTCGTCTGGCCCGGAGGCGGCGGGGGCGGCATCGGCATCGGCGCCGTCGACGTGCTCGGGTTGTACGGACGGAGCGAGCCTGGCGGCGGGGGCGGCGCGGAGCGCTGGGACTGCGAGGCCGGCGGCGCCGAGCGGAACTGCTGGGACGGCGGGCTGCTCGGAGCGGCTGCGCCGTTCGAGCTCTCGCGCGGCTGACCGAGCGCACCGAACGCGCCGGAGAGCGTGGCGGTGGCACCGCCGGCGGGCGGCGGCGGCGGCGTACCGGCGGCCGGCGCCTGTGACGTCGGACGCGGCTTGCTGAGGATGTCGTCCATGCTCGCGTGTTCGGGGCGACGCGATTCGGGGCCGGCGGGAGGCGCGGCCTCCGCCCCGTCCTTGCTCTCCTTGTCGAAGACGTGGGTGGCCTCGTCGTCGTCGTCCCAGTCCATGTTGAGCTTCGCGCCGCCGTTCGGCGCGGTGGGCGGGGCGGGCGGAACGACTGCGGCAGGGGGCGCCGACGCGCTCGTGACGGTCGCCGCGGGACCGGGCCGCGCGCTCGCGGGCGGCGGCATGTTCGACGGACTCGGCGAGCCCGTCTGCGCCACCAAATTCGGGAGCGAACCGCGGCCGGGAGGGGGCGGCGGCTTCGACGGTGATGCGGCGGGTGCGCTGGAGGCCGACGCGACGCGCATCGCGCCGGACTGCGGAGGAGACGACGGGACCGGGGGCGGCGCGGAGATGCGGCCGCCCGAGGGCGGACCGGCCGCCGACGGAGACAAGGGCGCGGCAGCCATGGCCGGCGCGGACGCGGACGGAATGGTCGGCGGCGGCGGCGGCGCGGCGGGGATGCCGGAGCCGCTTGGCGCCTGGGCCGGAGCAGGGATCCCCATGAGCGTCTTCTTCATGTCCATGAGGGGCCTGGCCGGCGCGGGCGCGGGCGCCGCAACGAGGTTCGGAACCGACGCGGACTGAGGGGGCGGGGGCGGCGCGGCGGCCGTACGCGGCGTGCTCTTCTTGCCGAGGCCCTCGAAGATATCGAGGTCCGAACCGCTCTTGTTGTCGTCTGACATCCGCGTCTCCTGAAGCTCCATGATACTCCGCGTGCCCCGTTCACCGAACGTCCGGTGCATCGTGGACGCGATGTCGTCGCGTGTCGCGATGGCCCCGGCATTACTGACGAATTCTTCGAGATCCTTCGTGAGTAGGCGGGCCGAACGGTAGCGCTCGTCTTGGTTCTTTGCGAGCGCCTTCAACACGATCCGATCGAGCTTTTCGCGGCCTTCCAGCGGGTGCCGTAGCAGGCGGGATGGCGGCTCCGGGACATGGTGCTTGACCATGTCCAGGACGAGAATCTCGTTCGGGGCGCTGAAGAGGCGCTTTAGCGTGAGAAGCTCCCACATGCAAATCCCGAGAGAAAACACGTCGGTGAGGGGACCCACGGGGCTCTCCGGGCCCCCGCCGCGGACCTGTTCCGGGCTCATGTAGCCCAGTTTGCCCTTGATGATGCCGGCCCCGGTACGGGTCCTGCGGCCCTTGGCCTTGGCAATGCCGAAGTCGATGACCTTCACGTCGCCCGAGAGCGCGACCACGATGTTGTGTGGGCTGACGTCCCGGTGGACGACGTCGTGGTCGTGGGCATGGCCGAGGGCTTCAGAGACCCGGGTAACGACGTGCAGCACGAAGGGAAGGGGAAGGGGCTCGCCGGTGAGCGACGCGTTCTCGAAGAGGACGCGCAGGTCGACGCCGTCGACGAGCTCGTACGCGATGAACGCGGTCCCCTCGACCGCGCCGAAATCGAGCACGCGCGCGATGCTCGGGTGGTCGAGCCGCGAGGCGATGCGCGCTTCGTCCTCGAGCTCGCGCAGAAAGTCCTCCTCCTCGCTCGAATCGGGAAGGATGCGCTTCAGCGCGCAGAGGACGCCCGAGCGAGTGTCGACCGCCCGAAAGACCTCCGCGGTCACGCCCTTGTGGAGGCGTGTCTGCAAGGCATACGGGCCGAATGTGTTTTCTGTCCCCAAGCAGAGCGACCTTCGCGAGCGCGTGTCGCGAGAGTCCCACGACACGCGCGTGCGCGTCATCCGACGGGATGACCCGCCCGCCACGCGCACGGTGATCCTATCCCATGACGCGGCACCCGCGAGCTGCCCCGTGACGAAAGCGATCGCGCGCTGCGCACGGCGAGTAACGTATCTTTCGTGACCGAGGAGACGCGGGTCGAGCAGCAGGACGCAGGGCCGAGCACGGGACCACGGCTCGCTTTCGTCCTCGTCTTCTTCGCGGGTGCGGCCGCGCTCTCGTGGGAGGTGCTCTGGCAGCTCCAGGCCTCGCTCGCGATCGGAGTCTCCGCGAAGGGCACCGCCGTGACCCTCGCCGCCACGATGGCGGGGATGAGCGTCGGCGCGGCATTGATGGGGCGCGTGTTGGGGGGTCGCGTCGTGTCACGTCCGCTGCGTGTCTACGGCTCGCTCGAGGTCGTCGTCGCGCTCGCGGGGGTGGCGTTGCTGCCGGGCTTTCGCGCGATCGAGCGGCTCGACGGCGTCCTTTACGGCGCGCATCCCGTCGTCGCCCCGATCGTGCACCTCGTCGCGATCTTCGTCCTGCTCGGGCCGGCGACGCTCGCCATGGGCGCGACGATTCCGGTGTTCGGCCTGCTCACGCGATCGTCGCGCTCGTCGATCGCGAGCCTCTACGCGATGAACACGGCCGGCGCCGCGGCTGGCGTCCTCGTCGTCAGCTTCGTAGCGCTTCCGTATCTCGGCGTGGAGCTCAGCGCGATCGCGCTGGCGTGTGTCAACCTCACGGTCGCGGCCGCGTCCTGGCTCACGCGTACGCACGCCGACGGAGAAACGACGGCGGCGACGATGGCCGCGGAGGTACACGTCGGCGAGAGCGCGGTACGTCTCGCGACGCCGCTCGTCTTCCTCTCGGGCTTCGTCTCGTTCGGCCTCGAGGTCGCTTGGTTTCGCGCGCTGCGCGCTGCGTTCCTGAGCACGACGCACAGCTTCGCGATCATGCTCGCGTCCGTGCTCGTGCCGCTCGCGGCCGGTGCGCGATTCGCCTCGTGGCTCGCGAGGAAGAAGGTTCCGCTCGGTGCGGTGCTTGCCGCCGCCGGCGTGGCGATCCTCGTCGCGACGCCGATCGTCGAACGCTTCGATCGCATCGCGGACGCCACGATCTTCGGGTACTGGGCAACCAACGCGGCGTGGTTCACGGTCAGCCTGCTCGTGCTGGGTCCGGCCATCCTCCTCGTCGGGACCTGTCTTCCCTGGATCCTGAAGGAGCACGTCGAGCCCGCCCAGTGGGGGCGCTCGTACGCGGTGAACACGATTGGCGCCGTGTGCGGCTCGCTCGCGGCTGCGTGGCTGTTCCTCCCGTCGATCGGCTTTGCGCGGACCGCGTGGCTCCTCGGCGTGATGACGGTCGCCGCCGCGGTCGTGACCCTGCGCGGCCGCAGCCGCTCGCGCGCGGCCGTGGTCGGGCTCGTGGCGCTCGTCGTAGCCGTGGTCGCCGAGACCGGCGTCGGGCGCGCGCGGGTGCTCGGCAACTTCAACAGCCCCGTCACGCGGGTCCTCTCCTTCGAAGAGGGGCCCAACGCGTCGGTCGTGGTGGCGGATACCGCCGATCACGCGCGCATGCTGGTCATCGACGGCTTCTCCGCGACCGACGTGAGCGCGGCTTCTCATTACATGGTCTGGATGGGCCGGCTGCCGATGGTGATGCACCCCGATCCGAAGCGAGCGCTCGTGATCTGTTTCGGCACCGGACAGACGGCGAACGCCGTGCGCAGCGAGGCCCCCGACTCGCTCGACATCGTCGAGCTGAATCCCGCGGTGCTCCGCGCCGCGCATTTCTTCGACGCCAACCACGCGGTGCTCGAGGACCCTCGCGTCCACCCGAACGTGATGGACGGCCGGGCCTGGCTACGTCGAACCGACCACGTGTACGACGTGATCACGCTCGAACCGATGCCTCCCAACTTCGCGGGCGTGAACTCTCTCTACTCCGAGGAGTTCTACAGGCTCGCGGCGGCGCGCCTCGCGCCCGGAGGCGTCGTCGCGCAGTGGGTGCCCTTTCATCTCCTCTCCGTGCACGACGCGGTCGCGATCACGACGACGTTCCGGTCCGTCTTCGGCGACGCGGTGCTCTGGATCGATCCCTACGACCGCACGGGCATCGTCGTCGGGCGGGTGGGCGAGCCGACCTTCGCGTTCGCGACGGCGTGGCCCGGTCTCTCGCGCACGGGGATCGACCGCGACCTCGACGGGGTCGCGGTCAAGGCTGGTCTCGCGCTCGCCGGAGTCGCGATGGACAACTACGCGCGAGGCGAAGTGGTCACTGACGACAACCAGCTCCTCTCGTACGGGCCAAACCGGCAACGCGACTACAGGGTGGTCTCGGGCCAGATGGCAATGAAGAACCTCGCGCTCGTTTACGAGGCAAGAGCGCTCGCGGCGCCGCGCTGATGCGGCTCACTTCGGAGGCGCGGGCGCGGGCGCGGGCGCGGGCGTTGCGGCGCTACCCGATGCGGCCGGTTTGTCGGGCGGCGCGAGCGTGGGGCGCCATTTGACGCGCTGCTGCTGGAGCGCAAACCACACCGACTGAGGCTGCACCTCCGTCGACTCGAAGTACGCGCGCGCCCCGGGCGCAGACGTCCGCAGGAGGCGCGCGATGGGCGCGGCTGCAGACGCGGGCTGCGCGCCAATGTCCAGGCTTCCGCCGAGGAACGCCCGCACCTCGGCGGCGACGAGGCCTCGCGACGAGCAGCCGAGCTGCTCGAGCAGCTTCATCATGCGCTCCGCCGTCGCGGCGTTGGACTTGTCCTCGGCCATCAGCTCGATCCAGTGGAGCATACCGTCCTCGTCCGAGATGCCGACGGCCGCGCGCGCGTCGGCGGCACCAGGCGCGGCGAGTGCGACGACGTCGGCGAGCGCGGTCGCGGCGCGCGGCGGCGTCTTCTCGATCGCGAAGACGTGCGAACCGAGCCACAGCTTCCGGCCGTCACCCGTGGGAGCCTCGCCGGCGTCGTGGCCCACGCGGTGATGGCGATCGCTCGCGGCTGCGCCGGAAGGGGCACGCGCCGCTCGTGCGAACACCGCGACGAGCGCGTCGGAGGCGCCGGCGCCGGCGTCGGTCTCCGACCAGGCGCCGGGCGCTGCGCCCGGACCGGCCTCGGCGCGCACGGTGCGCGGGTCGACGCGGAGCACGCGCACGCGCTTGTCCGTCGCTTCTGCGCCGAGGCGCACGCTCGTGATCGCGACCGCGTAAGGATAACCGTGCTGCGGAAGCCCCTTGACGCGGAACGTGCCGCCCTCTCCAGCCTCTCCGGCCTCCGCGGCGCCGCCGCCCGTGATCGGCGTACCGGGCAGCACCGTCCGCGCGGTGAGGTAGAAGAAATCGCGCGCGTCGCGGTGGATGTACCGAGGGAACAGCATGTGCCCCATGCTCTTCACCATGCGGCGCGCGCGGAATTTGAAATCGGGCAGGTCCTTGAAGCCGCCCTCGTACTCCCAGTCCGGCTGGAGCGGTCGTCCGAGCGGCGCGAAGTTCGCGGTCGTCTGCACGTTGTAGAACTCGAAGCCCGCGAGGCCCGGGTTCATGTCGAGGTGGATACCGAACGCGCAGCGCGCCACGAGCATGGCTCGACCGAGAGGCTCGGGCCCGATGTCGTTGCCCCAGAAGTACGCGACGAAGTTCTCCTTCGTCAGACACACGCCGCTGCGCGTGGTGTGAACGGCATCGTGCCAGCCCGGCGGAACGCCGCCCCACCAGGCACGCCCCCACGGGTTGTACCTGCCGTTTTGCACGAGGGGAGTCATGTTCTGCCGGAACGAAAGGATCTCGTCGGGGACCTCGGCCGCGTTCGGCCAGGCGCCGAAGGCCGTGGTGCCGTCCCGCAGCTCCATGACCGTCGCAGCGTAAGGCTTGGGCGGAAGGTAGAGCACGCCGTTTGCCTGCATGCCGAACTCGCCGTGCGTCGCCTGGAAGCCTCCGTTGAAGCCGGCGACGACGTGTCGGATCACCTCCGGCGTGCGCGGGATCTGTCCGGGCCCGGCCTCGCCGGTCGCGCTCACGGGCTCCACGGTGCCGGCCTCCATGTGAAGCGCGACGAGCCGAGGGTCCCAGAGCGTGACGTAGACCCGCGTCTGCGGCGCCGCGGGATCACCGCGTACGAACGTCGTGAGGAACGGCGCGGGAACGCCGGGGATCGGGGTGATGAAAGCGTCCTTCTCGAGGGGGACCCACTGCCCCTCGCCGCTGAGCGGCGGCTTGACGAGCGGGTCGAGCGGCTTCGGCGGCCAGCCGATTTCCGGGTCGCTGTAGCTGGGGGGCGGCGAGGCGCCGTTGCCCTGATTGAGCGCATTGAGATCCTCTTGCGCGTCCTTCTCGCCGGTATCGCCGGTGATCTTCGTCTTCGCGCCTTTCCACCACTCGAGCGCGGTGAAGGCGACCACTTTCAGGATCTGGTTCTTCTCGTCGCCGAACCAGGAGACGGCGCGCAGACGATCGCTCATCCACGGCCCGAACGTCGGCGGCTTGGCGACCACCTCGGCCGTGACGCGCACGTACGCGGTGCCGTCGACCACAGAGTCGCGCATGGGGTTGACGACGAGCGTGCGGGACTCGGTCGTGATTTCGAGGTTGCCGTCGGGGCGGAATGCGAGGTCGGCCTTGAGCGGCGGCGGGACCAGCGCGAACACGGTGCGCTTGACGCCGCGCGACTGCCCCGTCTGCTGCCAGTCGGCGACGCCGACCTGGAAGCGCTGGAAGCGGCTGAGCTCCTCGTAGGATTTCGCGTCGTGCCCGTCGAGGTCGATGACGTGCACCGCCTCGGGCCGACCGTCGAGCGCGACGACATACGCGGCGAGACGCCCCTTGAGGACCGGGCGCCCTTCGTCTGCGCCGCTCGTGCGCGTGAGGGCGTTCACGTCGCCGACGTCGAGGAGGTGCCCTTCGGGGGAGAGGCGAGCGGCGACGGAGAAGAGGTCGAACGTGTCGTTGCGCTCGACGGGTGCGCCCGGGTCGGCGGGAGCTGCGCTCGAACGTTCACGCTCGCGGCCACGAACGAGCGCACGCGCGCGACCCACCGTCGCGCCGACGACCCCGCTCGGCCCGTCGACCCAGGTGACGTCCTCTGCGGTGCACATGACGCCCGCATGCTCCAGCGCACCGCAGAGAGCCGCGGACCGACTCGGTGCGGCGTCGTCGATGGGGGCTCGCCCGGCGCGCGACAGGGCGTACCCGGCGACGAGAGCGAACGGCAGGGGCCTGAGCCAGGGTCTCATGGAGCGATGAAGTGGAAACGCCCATCGCGGGCGGGCGAGTCCGCGGGTGGGAGACTACGGCGAGTCGCCCGAAGAGGGGAACGAACCGGCGATAACTCCTGGCGCGAGACGCCAACACAGTTGGCACTCGGAGGCGTAAAACACCGTACAAATAGGCTGGCGAGCCCGGCACGCGACATGCTACTCAGTTGCTATGGCCCGCGTTCGGCGTCGCTGCGCTTCGAAGCTCCCGCGCTTGCAAGCCCACCTTCGCGCCTCCGTGCTCCTGTTCGCGCTCTCGGGCGTCGTGAGCGTCGTCGGCGTGGCCGGGAGCTCGGCCTCCTGCGTGAGCCCCACGCTCCCGCTGCCGCCGCCTGCGGCGCCGATTATCTCGACCGGGACCGAGCCCGACACGTTCCACCTCACGAGCGTCAACGGCTCGTTGCCCAATGCGCTCATCGTCATCGTGAACCGCAACGAAGCGCTCGCGCGCGACAAGCGCGTGTCGGGGACGATTGCGGACGCGAACGGCTCATGGGACGCGACGGTGGTAGCGAAGGTCGGCGACGCGCTCGACATCTCGCAGGAGTCCGGGACGACCAGCTCGCCGAACACCACCGTCACCGTGCGTTGATTCACGGATCGAGCGTCACGGATCGAGCGTCACGGATCGGGTGAGAGGACCTTCAGGCTCACGCGGCGCTTCTGGGCGGGCGTGCGGGAGGCGCGAACGAGCGGCGCTTCCTCGACGACATCACCGACGAGATCGTAGTCGCTCGCCTGGGTCACGCGGACGCGGCGCATCTCGCCCGCGAGCACGTCACCGCCGGAGAGATAGACCTGACCGTCGATCTCGGGGGCTTGCCCGCGATGGCGGCCCATCATCACTAGGTCGTGCTCCTCGCTCGCGCCCTCGACGAGGACCTCGAGCTCCCGGCCGACGAGCGCCTTGTTCTTCTCGCGCGCGATCTTGCGCTGCAGGGTCATCAGCTTGCGCCAGCGATTCGAGGCGACGAGCTTCTTCACCTTGCCGTCCTGCTCGGTGCTCTTGGCGGTCTCCTCGTCGGAGTAGCGGAAGACGCCGACATGCTCGAAGCGCGCCCACTTGACGAAGTCGCGGAGCTCCTCGAAATCCGCATCCGTCTCGCCAGGGTGCCCGACGATGAACGCCGTACGGAAGACGAGGTCGGGGATGCTGGCGCGCATTCGCTCGACGACGCGCTTCTGCCGGTCCACGCCGTGCCCGCGCTTCATGCGCTTCAGCATCGCGTCAGAGGCGTGCTGAAGCGGCATGTCGACGTAGGGCACGACGTGGGGATGATTGGCGAGGAGCTCGATGAGCTCGTCGTCGATTTTCTCGGGATAGAGATAGAAGACACGCGCCCAGGAGAGGCCCTTCACGTCGGCGACCTTGCGCACGAGCTCGGCGAGCGTCGCGCGCTCCTCCTTCGTGTGATCGCGGCCGTAGGCGATGGTGTCTTGCGAGATGAGGTTCACCTCGCGGACGCCCTGGGCCACGAGCTGCTCCACCTCGCGGACGACGTCGTCGACCGGGCGAGAGCGCTGCTTGCCGCGGAACTGCGGGATCGTGCAGAAGGAGCAGCTGCGGTTGCAGCCCTCGGCGATCTTCACGTAGGCGCTCGCCTTGTTGCCGGTGACGATGCGCGGGTCGCTGGCGCGGATGACCCAGTCGGCCGGGTTGCCAACCATCATGCGGTCAGCCTTGAGCGAGGGGTCGAGGACCCTGCCGAGTTTGAGCATGTCGCTCGAGCCAAGAAAGTGATCGACCTCGGGCATCTGCGCGCTGAGCTCGGTAGGGTAGCGCTGCGAGAGGCACCCGGTGACGACGAGCTTCTGGCAGGCGCCGAGCTTCTTCAGCTCGGCCATCTCGAAGATGGTGTCGATCGATTCCTTCTTCGCCTCGCCGATGAAGCCGCACGTGTTGACGACGATGACGTCGGCCTCGTCGGCCTCGGTCGTCAACACGTAGTCGCCCGCCTTACCGCCGAGGGCGACGCCGACCATGACCTCGGTGTCGACCCGGTTCTTCGGACAGCCGAGGCTGACGAAGTGAATCTTGCGAGGGGGCTGCGCCGTGGAGCGCGTGCGAGAGGTGCGAGGAGTCATGGATGCGTCGCGCTTAGTAGCACGCGACGTCGCCGTTCGCGGCATTGGGCGTGCCTTTGAAGCCGGGCGCGAAGACGTCGTACGTGAGGCTCCAGCGCGCCCAGTCGGTGCGCACGTTGGCCGGACAGTCGGCCGGGAAGGCGAGCGCGCGGCCCGGCTCGAGGTTCGAGAAGCTCGGGTACGTCACCGAGTCGACGACGACACCGGCAGCCTTGAGCGCGACCGTGTCACCGTCGTTCTTGAGGGTGTCGAACGCGCCCCACGCGAACACCTTGCCGGGCAAGCCGTGATTTTTCGCCGGATCGGCGCTGTCCGCGACGACGAACGTGCCGCCGGGCGCGAGTTCGAAGGCCTCGCTGATGATGACGGCGTTCGGCGCGGCAGTGCCGCGCGGCGACTCGATCGAGAGACCCTTCACGTGGAGCCAACACGTTCGCGTGTTACGGACCTCGATCCACTCGCCGTCGTCGCTGGACCCCGCGCGAGACGAGATGAGCAGCTCCGAGACCGCGAGATCGCCGACCGCGAGCGCCCCCGTGCAGAACACCTTCGGCGCGATCGTTCCGCTGTCGCCGCCGGCATCGAGAAGCGAGCCGGCATCCTTCGCGAGCGGCGCGGGTCGTTCGCCCGCGGGGCTGAACGCGCCGCTGTCCTCGTTCGACGTCGGCGTGAGCCCCTCTTCTTGGGCGGGGATGTCCTCGTAGAATTCGTCGCCGGGCTCGACGGGCGTGCGCCTTTTCTTCGTGCTCGCCGCGGGGGCGGAGGCGCAGGCGAACAGGAACGCCGTGCCCGTGAGGGCGAGCGCCATGAGACGCCAGCGCGGCAGATTTACAAGGAAGCGCGATCGAGCGGTCATCGCGGACGGAGGTGTAGCACCCACATGCGCGCTTGCCAGGGCAAAGGCGTCGCCCTCGAAGGCTGCGTTCCGAAATGACGTTTCGCGCGGTTCAGCCGCACATGAGCGCCGTGAAGCGCTCGAACAGGTAGAGCGAGTCGTGCGGTCCGGCCGCCGCCTCCGGGTGGTACTGAACGCTGAACGCGCGAAGATCCTTTGCCGCGAGTCCTTCGCTCGTGCCGTCGTTGAGGTGCACGTGCGAGCTCTCGACGCCCGCCGGGAGCGACGCAAGATCGACGCAGAAGCCGTGGTTCTGCGTCGTGATCTCGATGCGACCCGTCGCGAGATCCCTCACCGGCTGGTTCGCGCCGCGATGGCCGAACTTGAGCTTGTACGTCTTGCCGCCGAGAGCGAGCGCGAGGAGCTGGTGGCCGAGACAGATCCCGAAGATGGGCTTCTGGCCGAGCAGCCCCCGCACGGTCTCGACTGCGTAGCCGACGGCCGCGGGATCGCCCGGGCCGTTCGAGAGGAACACGCCGTCCGGCGAGAGCGCGAGGATGGCCGCGGCGCTCGTGCTCGCCGGAACGACGGTGACCTTGCACCCGGCGTCGACGAGGCAGCGAAGGATGTTCTTCTTCACGCCGTAATCGATGGCGACGACGTGGTGCTCGCGCTTCGCCTTCGGCTTCGCGTTCGGAAGCCCATCGCTGACGCGCCACTCGCCGCGCCCCTCGGCGAACGCATACGACTTCGAGGGCGTGACACTCTTGACGAGGTCGAGCCCGGACATGTCGGGCGCCCTCTTCGCGCGTTCGAGCAACGCAGCGACGGGCTCGCTGCCGATCGCGCCGTTCTGCGAGCCGTGATCGCGAAGGTGACGCGTGAGCTTGCGCGTGTCGACGCCGGTGATCGCCACGATGCCGTGCTCGGCGAGGTAGGCGTCGAGCGTCTGCTCGGAGCGCCAGTTCGAGGCGAGCGGGCTCGCGTCACGCAGCACGAAGCCCGCGACGTGCGGGCGGCCGTCGATCGACTCGGCATCCATCGCGTTGACGCCGGTGTTGCCGATCTCGGGTGCGGTCATCACGACGAGCTGCCCGGTGTACGAGGGGTCGGTGAGGATCTCCTGGTAACCAGTCATCGTGGTGGTGAAGACCGCCTCTCCCGTCGTGGTGCTCCGTGCGCCGTAGGCCTCGCCTTCGAAAACGGTGCCGTCCGCGAGGACGAGGTGAGCGGCTTGCGATTCGAGCGTGGTGCGAGTCATGCGGTCTCCGTGGCCTCGAATGCGATGGCACCCGCGACGAGCGTCATCAGGACCATTCCTTTGACCGTCTGGCCGAGGAACGGGGTGTTCCGGCTCTTCGTTCGAAGGCGCTCGGGGGCGACGACCCAGCTGCGCGCCGGGTCGACGAGCGTGAGGCTCGCCTCGCTGCCTTCGCGGATACGCGCGGCCGTGAGGCCGACGATGCGCGCGGGGCCCTGCGTGAGCGAGTGGACGAGCCGCGACAGCGGAAAGACGCCCTTCTCGACGAGGCCCAGCATGAGCGGGACGCAGAGCTCGAGCCCGATCATCCCGGGCAGGGCCTCGCTGAGCTCGCAATCCTTGTCGAGGATCCCGTGCGGAGCGTGGTCCGTCGCGATGCAGTCGATCGTCCCGTCGGCGAGGGCCTCGCGGAGCGCGGCGACGTCCTCGTCCTCACGAAGAGGCGGGTTCACCTTGCACGCGGTGTCGTAGCCGATGAGCGACGCATCGGTCAGGAGCAGGTGGTGGGGTGTCACCTCGGCGGTCACCGCGATGCCTCGCGACTTCGCCTCGCGAATGATGCGGATCGCGCCGAGCGTCGAGACGTGGGCGAGGTGGTAGCGAGCACGCGTGTATTCTGCAAGGATCACGTCTCGGGCGACGATGATGTCCTCGGCGACACGCGGCCAGCCACGAAGCCCGAGGCGTGTGCTGACGGCGCCCTCGTGCATCTGCGCGTCCTTGGTGAGCGCATGATCCTCGGCGTGCTGGATGAGCGGGAGGTCGAACGTGCTCGCGTATTCGAGGGCGCGGCGCATGACGTCGCTTCGGGTAACGCAGTGGCCGTCGTCGCTCACGGCGACGGCGCCGGCCTCCTTGAGGTCGTTCATCTCCGTCAGGGTCTCGCCCTGCTGGCCGACGGTGATGGCGCCGATCGGGTGCAGGCGAGTGCCGCCGATCGAACGCGCCTTGTGGACGAGCATCTCGGTGACGAAGCGCGTGTCGTTGACGGGGCGGGTGTTGGGCATCGCGCAGACGTCGGTGAAGCCACCGGCGGCTGCGGCGGCAAGCCCGCTTCGCAGGTCCTCCTTGCCCTCCTGGCCGGGCTCGCGGAGATGCGCGTGCAGATCGATCAGCCCGGGGAGAAGCAGGGCCCCCGCCACCTCGACGACCCGGACGCGCTCGCTCTTCGCGCGCGTGAGCTCGTCGCCCGCGCCGGGGCCAACCCGCGTGATTTTCCGGCCTTCGACGACGACGTCGACCTCGCCGTCGAGCTCACGTCCCGTTTGGGACGGATCGACGGCGCGGACCCGACGGAAGACCAGCGCCTCGTGCATCGAGACGCGGAAGTAGCACGAGGGAACCAGCGGCGAAAGAAGCGCTCCGCGCCCTGGGACCCGAGAGGTCCGGCGCAGACCGCAGACCGCTAGAAACTGCCGCTGACGCCGGCCGATGTGCCGCCAAAGTACGGCGTCATCGAGAGCCCGCTCTCGCGCTTGACCGGAACGGTCGCGTAACGCGAGCCACCCGCGCTGCCGGTCGAGGTCTTCGGCGACGTGAGGAGGAGGATGAGGCCAGCCGCGCCGCCGACGCCCGCGACGATGAAGCCGACCGTCGAGATCGTGCCCATCGTCTTGTAGCTGTCGATGTCACTCTGGGACGCTGCCGGGCAGGCGTCCTTGTTCGGGCCGCACGCATCTTTCAGGTCGCCGGACTTGCCGAGCGCGATGAGGCCCGTGATGCTGCCGACGACGAGGCCCGCTCCGCCCACGCCAAAGGCGACGAGCGCCAGGGTCGTGTTGCTCTTCTTGTCGGCGCCCGGCTCGGTCGAGCCGCCACCGGCAGCGCCGGGGCCCTCCGCGCCCGACGGAAGCTTCTCCATCTTGAGCGTCGCGGTGGCCGTGCCGCCCTCGGCGACCGTGAAGTCCGTCGACGCAGGGTTGTAGCCGTCCGCGGTGGCCGAGACCTTGTGTGCGCCCGGATCGACCGGGCGCTTCAGACCGAGCGCCGCGGCGGGCACGGTCGCGCCGTCGATGGTGACGACCGGGTTCGTCGGCCCTTCGACGGTGAGCGTCACGCTCGCGACCTTCGTGGAGACGGCACCGACCTCCGCCTTCGCGGCCTCGAGGGCATCCCTGAACGCGGGGGGTGGGTTGGGGTTGTTGCCCCACTCGCGGATGATCTTGTTGTAGTTCTCCTGCGCCGCGACGACGTGACCGAGCTTGGCCTGCGTGCGCGCGAGGCCGAGCGTCAGCGTCGGCGCGAGGGCGTAGAGCTTGACCGCCGCCGTCCAGAGCTTCTCGGACTCGGCGAAGTTTCCTGCGTCGAACGCGGCCTGCGCTTGCTGACCGAGCTGCCGGGCCTGGGCGATGTCCTGCGACGCGGCATCCTGCGCGAAGGCCGATGGCGCGAACGTCATCGCGGCCAGTGGCAACGACGCGATCAAGAGGAGCTGGCCGAGCTGAGTAGCGACCGTACGACGCGAGCGGGAGGCAAACGAGACGCGCATGGCCAAGTCATACCAGCGTTGCGCGTGCGAGGTAAGGTCCCAATCGTCCGATGTTCGCCCGCTTTCGCACCGCCTATGTCCGGCGTTTTGGCTCACGTTTCCTGGTGCTCGTCGTCGGGGCCATCGCCGCGCTGGTCGTCGCTAGCGCCGTGTGGGGATGCGCCGCCGTGCTCGGCTTCGAGGACACGACGCTCCGGTCGGACACCGACGCCGAGCGCGTCGAGGGCGGAAAGATCGTAGGCGGTCCCCTCGAGGAGGGGGGGCCAGGTCCCGACGGCGGGACATCACGACTGACGGCGTTGCCCGCGGCCCTCATCGTTCGGCGCGGCGGCAACGTCGACGTGACCGTCACTCTCGCGCGCAGCGCGGACGTCACCGATGCCGTGACGATTCGCTTCTCTGCGCTGCCGACCGGCGTGACGGCCACGACGGCGACGCTCGGGCCGGGAGTCACGACGGGGTCGCTCAAGATCACCGCGGCCGCAACCGCCAGGCTCGGCGCGCAGACGATCACGCTCAACGCCGACGGCACGACCCTTCCGGCTACGCTGGTCCCTCTCCTCGTTGCGGACGGCGCGGGCGCGCTCGACGTCACCTACGACACCGACGGGCTCACCTCCGACGCTACGCAGGGCACGGGCTCGACCTTCTTCGCGCTCGCTCTCCAGCCGGACTCGATGGTCGTCGCCGCCGGAGCGGGAGGTGCCTCGCCGGGCGCTCTCAACGGATGGATCGTCCGCCGCTTCGGCACCCACGGAGCCGCCGACGCGGCGTTCGCGACGAAGACGGCCACCGCCGGGGTGCTTCCCACGGACGGCGAGGCGCACGCGATCGCCGCCGACGCGAAGGGCAACATCATCGTCGCCGGCGTCTCGCAGCCCGCGCCGCTTCAGCAGCTCACGGTCGTGCGCCTCCTTCCGACCGGCGCTCTCGACACGACCTTCGCCGGTGGCACCGTCCGCGTCGCCGCCGAGGTCGAGGCGACGGCGTCCCTCGCCTATGGCGTCGCCGTCCAGCCCGACGGTGCTGTGGTTGTCGTTGGTGCGCGACGCGACATCGTCGGCATGACCGAGAGCGGCATCATCCTCCGCTTCACGGAGAACGGAACGCGCGACGCGACGTTCAACGGCGGCACGACCGTCGTCCTTCCCAACGCGCGCTTCATCGGCGTCTCGGCCGACGCGGCCGGCGTCCTCGCGGCCGGCAGCACGATCGGAGGCGCGCTTCCTTCGTACGTCATCACTCGCCGCACTGCGGCGGGCGCCGTCGACCCGACGTTCGGCACCGGCGGGACGACCGCGTTCGGCAACACCTATCGCGCACAAGGATTTTCGCTTCTCCCCGACGGCTCGATGGCGCTCGTCGGCGAAGTGCAGCAAGGCGCTGCCGGGTACACCGCGGGCGTTGCCGCGGCGAAGGCACCCCGGTGTTCGCACGTGCGTACGCCAACGCGACGAGCGCCGGGTTCTTCGGAATTGGCGTCCAGGCGGACGGCCGCTTCGTCGCCGCGGGTCACACCGCGGTCACGAACGGCGAGGCTCGCGTGGAGCGCGTCCTCGCCGACGGCAACAAGGACATGACGTTCGGTGTCTCCGGAACGACGACGATCGAGCCTGCGGGGACACCCAACGGCCTCGACGTCACGCTGTTCTCCGCCGCCATCCAGAAGGACGGACGCATCCTCGTCGGCGGCAATCGCTCGAACACGGGCGCGAGCATCTACCGGCTCTGGCCGTGACCTCGTGACGCGCGGGAGGGTCGCAAAACGAACCTTCGGCAAGACCACGATGTCATCGGCTCCACGCTGGCGCAGGGGGTGACCTTGGTCGACACGGCACCGAGCGAAAAGGCGCGACTGATCGAACGTAGCTACAGGGCGCCCCCGACCGAGACGCCCGCGCCGCCGGCGTACGTGGTCGGCGCGATGTGGATCGCGCGCGGCTTGCCCGAGGGCGCAGTGAGAAGGACGACCACGCCGGCCACGCCGAGAACGGCGCCGGCGCTGAAGATGAGGGTCGACACGGTCGCCGTCGAATGAGCGCTGTCGACCGCGCTCTCACCCTTCGCGTCGCACGTCTTGGTGCCGGCGTCGCAGCCTCCACCGTCGAACGCTCCGTCGTACTTCGACTTCGCGGAGAGCCCGAGAATACTGCCGACACCGAGTCCCACGACGCCGGCGCCAAGGAGGACGAGACCTAGCGGCTTGTGCCACGAAGGAGGAGAGAGGTTGAGCGTTGGCGCTCGCGTCGGGCGAGAGAGCGGGGACCTCGAACCTCACCGAGAGGCCCTGCATCACGTGAATGTGACCGCTGAACGGCTTGCGACCGGGAGCGGTCACGTCGATCGCGACGGTGCCGGAGTCGACGGGCTCGGCGGCACCGAGCTTTGCGCGCTCGATCTCACGCCCGCTTCGCTTGACCACGAGGCCGGTCACGTCGTTCGCCGGAGAAAGGACCACCGTGATGTACGAGAGCTTCGGCTCGAGGCTCTTGGCGCGCTCGCTCGCGACCTGCTCGCGTGCGGGGTCACCGCCGCGCGTCGCCAGCTGCGCGACCTCGTGATAGGCCTGATACGCGCTCGCGTAACGGCCGACCTTCTCGTAGCACTCGGCCAGCTTGCCCCGCGTGCCGATGCCGGGGAACTGCTTGAGGCTCGCCTCGAACCTCGGGCACGCAGCCTCGAACTCACCCTTGTTGAAGAGCGCAACGCCTTCGTTGAAGAGTGCACGCCCGGCGACCTGGGCCGGCGCGTCCTCCGCCTTCGCGGGAGAGACGCCTGCGCAGAGGGCGAGAAGGACGAGCGATGACCAACCGAACGAGAGGAAGCCACGCTGATTCATG
>JAYSXP010000108.1:0-6270 GCA_043717125.1 Polyangiaceae bacterium
AGCCGCGCGTGGCTGAGGGCTCGCGAGGGTCGCTCAGACGTCGATGGCGACCGCGTCTTCGGCGTGCTCCATGATGAACTGGAAGCGCTCGGCGGGGTCCTTGCCCATCAGCTGATTGATGACCTTGTCGGTGTGCAGCTCGTCGGCGATCTCGACGCGGAGCAGGCGGCGCGTCTTCGGCGACAGCGTCGTTTCCCAGAGCACCTTCGGCATCATCTCTCCAAGGCCCTTGAAGCGCGTGATGTCGGCCTTCGACTCGTCCTTGCCGATCTTCTTGAGGATGCGCGCCTTGGCATTCTCGTCAGCCGCCCAGAACGTCTCCTTCGCGACGTCGATGCGATAGAGCGGTGGGACGCCGACGAACACCTTGCCGGCTTTGATCAGCTCGTGAAGGTGGCGGTAGAAGAACGTGAGCAGCAACGTGGTGATGTGGTGACCGTCCGAGTCGGCATCCGCGAGCAGAATGATGCGTGCATAGCGCAAGCGACTCAGGTCGAAGTCCTTGCCGATCCCGCATCCAAGCGCGACGACGAGGTCGGCGAGCTCCTTGTTCTCGAGGAGCTTCGCGAGCGGCACCGACTCGGTGTTGAGCACCTTGCCGCGGAGCGGGAGGACCGCCTGCAGCTCGCGATCGCGGCCTTGCTTCGCGGAGCCGCCTGCCGAATCACCCTCCACGATGAACAGCTCGGTCTTCTCACTCAGCTTGCTCGAGCAATCGCTCAGCTTCCCGGGGAGCGTGAGGCGACCGCTCGTCGCCGTCTTGCGCGAGATCGCCGCCGACGCGGCGCGTGAAGCCTCGCGGGCCCGCGCCGCAAGCACGACGCGCGCGATGATCTGCTCGGCGACGCTGCGGTTCGAATTGAGCCACTGCTCGAGCGCTGGGCGCACGGCATTGTCGACGTACGTCTGCACCTCGGGGTTGTTGAGGCGGTCCTTCGTCTGACCCTGGAACTGCGGCTCGGCGAGGTAGACGCTCAGGATCGACGCGAAGCCCTCGCGGATGTCCTCGCCGGTGAGCGTCACGCCACGTGGCGCGAGCTCGTGGGTCTCGACGTAGTTGCGGACGGCCTTGCCGACCGCGTTGCGCAGGCCGACCTCGTGCGTCCCGCCCGAGCCGGTAGGGATGCCGTTGACGTAGCTGCGAACGTGCTCGTCGGTCGACTCCGTCCACTGGAAGGCGACCTCGATCTTCATGCCGTTCTCCTTCACCAGCGTGAAGGGGGCCTCGTGGATCGGCTTGTTGCCGCGGTCGACGATCACCTTCTTCAGGTAGTCGACGATCCCCTGCTCGGCCTTGAAGACCTCGTCCTTCTTGTTCGGCTCGTCGATGAACCGGATCTTCACGCCGCGATGCAGGAAGCTCGCGATCTCGAGCCGCTCGCGGATGATCGCGGGATCGAACTCGATGCGTGGAAAGATGGTGGGGTCGGGCTGGAAGAAGACCGTGGTGCCCGAGCCGCGCGCCGCTCCAATTTTCTTCAGGTTGCCCTGCGCGACGCCGCGCTTGAACTCCATCTGGTACTCGGCGCCGCCGCGCCTCACGGTCGCGACGAGCTTGGTCGAGAGCGCGTTGACGACCGAGGCGCCGACGCCGTGGAGGCCGCCCGACGTCTTGTAGTTCTCGCCCTCGAACTTCCCGCCGGCGTGCAGCGTCGAGAAGATGATCTCGAGGGCCGTCTTCTTGTGCTTGGGGTGCTTGTCGATGGGGATACCACGGCCGTCGTCGCTGACGGTGACGCTCGACGCGTCCTTGTGGAGCGTGACGGTGATCTCCTTCGCGTGGCCGTTCATGGCCTCGTCGATCGAGTTGTCAAGGATCTCCCAGACGAGATGGTGGAGGCCCGCGCTGCTGACGCCGCCGATGTACATGCCCGGCCGCTTGCGGACCGGGTCGAGACCCTCGAGAACCTGGATGTTCTTGGCTGTGTACGTCTCGGTTGCCATGGTGCAGCTCTCAGGTGGCGGGCGGGATCACGACGTGAGCGGTTCCGGCGCGGGCGGAGCCTCGAGGATGACCTCGGTGAAGGAGCCGCGCGAGATGACCTCGTGGCCCTTGCCGCCGCGGCCCGTCTTCTTGTAGCGCCCGGTGTTGATGCGCTGCTCGCCGCCGAGACTCGTCTTGACGATCAGCGTCTCGCGGTCGGTGTTGGCAGCGAGGATGGCGAGGAGCGCGTCGTCCTCGGCGAGCTTCATGAGCAGAACGCCCTTGCCGGCGGCGGCGAGGAACTTCACCTCGCCGACGTCGCAGAGGAGCGCGCGGCGCTTGCGAGAGACGGCGATGACGGTCTCGTCGCCCTTGACGATCCGCACGCCGACGATGGCGGCCCCGTCTCCGAGACGCGCATAGCGACGGCCGCTCCGCGTGCTCGGCTCGACGAAGGGCTCGAGGCCGAACGTGAGGCCGTTACCGTCACTGCTCGCGGCGAGCGCGTACGTCTCGGGGTAGTGCTCCTCGTCGCCAGCAAGCTTGCCGGTGAGGCGCGGGTCGAGCGAAGCCATGGCGACGATCGACTCCCCGTCCTTCATCTTGAAGAGCTTCTGGATGGGCTCGCCGTATCCGGTGGTGGCCGGCACGTCGACGATGCGGCTCGTGTACGCCGTGCCGTAGCTGGAGAAGAAGACGACGCTCGCCTTCGTCGACCCGGCCACGACGGCGAGGACCGCGTCACCCTCGCGGAGGCGCGTCGCCGCGGGATCCTTGATCTCGCGCTGCCTCTTCACCCAGCCGTCGCGCGTGATGAGGACGTGGTTGTCCTCGGCGACGATGAGATCCTCTTCGGAGAACGTGCGCTCTTCGCCGACGGTCTCGATGACTGTGCGGCGCTTCCCGGCGGCACCGAAGCCGGCCGAGAGCGTGGTGATCTCCTCGCGCACGATCCCCCAGATGCCCTTCGAGCCCTTCTCGGCGAGGAGCTTCTTGATGGCGTTCGAGCGCTTGCGCTTGGCGTCGAGCTCCTCCTGGATCACCAAGATCTCGAGCCGCGCGAGGCGGTAGAGGCGCAGCTCGAGGATGGCGTCGACCTGCTCCTCGTCGAGCTTGAAGCGCGCCATGAGCTTCTTGGCAGCATCGGCCTTGCCGTCCGAGGCGCGGATGATCTTGAGGATCTGATCGAGCGCGTCGAAGACGATCGCGAACCCGTCGAGGATGTGCATCCGGCGTGCGAGCTCGGTGAGCTCGTGCTGGAGGCGCTTCGTGACGACGTCGAGGCGAAAGTGGAGAAAATGCCAGAGCATCGCCCGGAGGTCGAGACGCTCCGGGCGGCCCACGTCCGGGTTTTCGGTGGGCACGAGGCACGTGAGGTTGACCGCGAACGTGTTCTGGAGCGGCGTGTTCTTGAAGAGGTACGCGAGCACCTTCTGCTCGTCGGCTTCCTTCTTCAGCTCGAGCTCGATGCGGACGTCGTCCGTGGACACGTCCTTCACGTCGAGGAGCAAGGGCATCTTCCGGGCGAGCACCACGTCGGCGATCCGCTCGACGAGCACGCTCTTGTTGGTCGCGTACGGGATGCTCGTGATGAAGAGGGTCTTCGAGGTGCGCGTCGACTCGCCCGGCTCCCAAGTGGCGCGGACCTTCAGGCTGCCCTGCCCCGTGTCGTAGATCTGCTTGATCTCCTCGGGGGTGGAGACGATCTGTCCGCCCGTCGGGAAATCGGGGCCCTTGATGGTCCGGCACAGCTCGCGGGACGAGAGGTCCTTGCCCTCGGTGAGCGCGTCGAGGAGGCGGATCGCGGCGGCGCAAACCTCCTCGGGATTGTGCGGCGGGATGTTCGTCGCCATACCGACAGCGATGCCGGTCGCGCCGTTGATGAGGAGGTTTGGGAGCTTGCCTGGCAGAACCACCGGTTCGGACTTGGTGCCGTCGTAGTTGGGGCGCCACGGGACCGTGCCCTGGTCGAGGCCGGTGAGCAGCTCGGCGGAGAGCGGCGCGAGTCGGCACTCGGTGTAGCGCATGGCAGCGGCGGGATCGCCGTCGAGCGAGCCGAAGTTGCCCGAACCCTCGACCAGCGGCACGCGCAGCGCGAACGACTGCGCCATGCGGACCAGCGCCTCGTAGATCGAGGAGTCGCCGTGCGGGTGCAGGTTACCCATCACCTCGCCAACGACGGTGGCGCACTTGCGGTGCTTCGCGTCGGCGAAGAGCCGCTGCCGCCACATCGTGTAGAGGATGCGACGCTGGACGGGCTTCATGCCGTCGCGCACGTCGGGGAGCGCGCGGCTCGTGATGACGGACAGTGCGTAGTTCAGGTACCGGGTCTGCGCGAGCTCGCTGAGCGAGGAGATCTCCTCGGGGTTCGGGACGACGAGCTCGACCTGATCGGCTCCCCCGCCCTTCTTCTTCGAGACTCGCGAGCCCGTGCGCGCTCCGCCCTTGGTGGTGCCCGTGCTGCTCGTCTTCGGTGTTTTCTTGCTGGCCAAGACTCAGGAACCCTGGGCGGAAGTCACCACGGACGAGAGGCGGATGTCAATTTCGAGGTGAACAAGTGTCAAGCGTGAGACCGCTCGAAGGCGGTTCGATGACGCGCTTTGCGCACCTCCTTGCGCGTTCTGTCTACAGCGTAAAATTGCAGCCACGACAGCGTCTCTAATGGGTTTTCATAGGGATATGCCTCTGGCGCAGTGCGCCACTCCGCGTAGCCTCCACCTCGTTCCAATGCCTACCGCGGACGCGACGCTCCTTCTTCCTCCCCCGTTCAACGACTCCGACGAGACGCCCGATGGCACGGGTCCGACGCGGGCCATGACCTCACCTCGTCATCTCGATCACGTCGGTGTCGAGACCGTTCTCGGAGCGATGATCGAGCAGAAGCGACGCGCGAGTCAGCCGGCCTTTGCGGCGTACCGCGAGGGCAGCGGGACCGACGAGGTCGAGTTGTACGAGGACGCGAACGGGCCTCCCTCGGAGCGCACGGGTCGCGCCCCTACGCGTTCAGAAGTCTTCCTCAAGGCGCGCTGAGCGCGTGGCATCGCCGCCGCTCGTCAAGCTCGCCCTCGACTGGGCCGCGGTCTGGCACAAGGATCAACGGCGGAAGTATCCGGACGCCGACGTCCCGTACATGAGCCACGTGGCCGGCGTGGCCACGATCCTCGCGCGGCACGGGTTTGCCGAGCCCGTCGTCGCGGCAGGGGCGCTCCACGACGTGATGGAGGACTGCGGGATCACGCACGAGGTCCTCACCGAGAAGTTCGGAGCCACGGTCGCAGACCTCGTCCGCCACGTGAGCGAGGAGGACAAGTCTCTCGCGTGGGAGGAGCGCAAGCGCCTCTATCTGGAGCACTTCTCGAACAAGCCCTGGGAAGCGCAGGCCATCACGCTCGCCGACAAGATCGACAACTTCCAGTCGATCCTCGTGTGCGCGCGTGTCTTCGCTCCCGCGACCGATCCGTGGGCGATGTTCAAGCGCGGACGCGACGCGCAAGTGGCCCGGTTCCGCGATTTGCTCGAGCGCACGAGGGCCCTCGAGCCCCACGCGCTCATCGACGAGTACGCGGCCGTCCTCGCCGAGGTCGAATCGCTGTAGCGGCGTGAGGTCCGCGTAGTACGTTCCGCGCGGATGATTCGCCGTCCGAGCGCCATCCTCGTGCTGCTCACGGGGCTGAACCTCTTCAACTACCTCGACCGGTTGGTTCTCGCAGCGGTTCTCCCGAAGATCCAGCTCGAGCTCGGACTGTCGAACTTCCTCGGCGGGATGCTCGAGACGGTGTTCCTCATCGGCTACTTCGCGACCGCGCCGATCTTCGGTTCGCTCGGCGATCGGATGGCGCGCAAGTGGCTCATCGCCGGTGGCGTCATCGTGTGGAGCGCCGCGACAGTCGCGTCCGGGCTCGCGACGACGGCGCTCGGCCTCGTGGCCGCACGCGTGTTCGTTGGCGTCGGCGAGGCGAGCTACGCGACGCTCGCGCCGACGATCATCGACGACATCACGTCGCCCGAAAAGCGCGGGCGAGCGCTCGCGTATTTCTACGCCGCTACGCCGGTCGGCGGAGCGCTCGGCTATCTGGTCGGAGGCTTCGTCGAGGCCAGGTGGGGTTGGCGCCACGCGTTCTTCGTCGCCGGCGGGCCCGGCCTCCTCTTCGCCGTCTTCTGCCTGTGGATCGCCGAGCCCGCGCGGAAGGTGCTCACCGAAAAGGCGGACATCAAGCGCGACTTGAAACGGCTGCTCAGCGTCGATCTCTATCGCCAGGGAGTCTTCGGCTTCTGCGCGTACACCGCGGCGATTGGCGCCTTCTCCTACTGGGCCCCGACGTTTCTGTTCAAGCGCTACGGCCTCG
>JAYSXP010000109.1:0-6248 GCA_043717125.1 Polyangiaceae bacterium
GACTTCGCGGGCGGCTCCGCCTTGTCCGCCTGAGCGGGCGGGCCCAGCGTCGTGCCGGGCACGTTGGACGTTCCCGCGGGGCCGGCCTCGCCGCCACACGACATCAAGGTGAGGGGAGCAACACCGAACGCGAGGAGGAGAGCGAGGGCGCGACGCATGAGCGCCGTATGCCCTCGGGCGGGCGGGGCGACAAGAGGCTACAAGAAGAACGAGACGCCGAACGAGAGCGTCGGGTAGCCGACGCGAAGCGTCAGCGCGACGGTGTCGTTGAAGTGAAAGCGGCCGCCTGCGGCGAAAAGGAAATCGACACCGGTGGTCGACGGGGCGTAGCAGGCGCCCTTGAACCTCGGGTCGTTGCCGCAAATGTCGTCGAAAAAGCCGTGGTAGATGTAGAGGCCGGGCTCGCCAAAGACGCTCCACCGCGGGGTCAGCCAGAAGTTCCACTGCATGGCGACAGGGACGTTCAGGAACCCCGCGCTGCAGTCGAAGTTGTTGTAGTTGAAGCCGCGGTAGTAACAGCCGTTGTAGCGCAGGTAGTCGAGCCCGAACGAGATCGCGACGCTGTTGTTGATCGTCGAGACGAACCCGTTGTGGACGATGGGGATCGAGAAGCGCGCGCCGGCGCCGAACGCGCCCGACGCGTAGCCTCGGTTCGCCCAGCCGAAGTCGAGGTGGGGCTCGATTTCGACCTTGTAATCGGGATGATCCCCGGGGTTCTTGATGATGCTCTGTGCGTTGCCTGTCGCTGCGCTCCCGACGACGATCGCGAACGTGGCGAGCCCGATCCAACCCGGCTTCGTCATGAGGCCATCTTAGCGTGACTCACCGTGAAACGGTTCGCTCATGGTTGCCGCAGCGACATCGCGGTCAAAACAGGAGCGCCGCGCACTTCGACGTCACGTCGCGTGAATCACACGGCACGAGCGGCCGAAGGTCGCTCAGCGACCGGGGCCAATCGCTGCGTCGAACTTGTCGCGATTCTTGGTTGCGCAGTAGTTCGCGGGGATGACCTTCGAACCGGCGAGATCACGCTTGTTGAGGGGACACACGAACGTGGCGAGGTCGTCGGCGCTCCAGGACTTGAACATCTTCACGTTCGTCTTGGGGCGGATGACGCCGGGCTGGACGGGGTAGTCGATGTCGACGTTCTGGTCCTTCCACGTGTCGTTCTTGCGGATCACGGAGACGGGGACGTCGAGGCCGGTGACCGAGGCGCCGGTGAACACCTTCGTCGTCATATCGACGCCGATGAGGTTCGCGAGCTCGACGACGTGCTCGCCCTGCATTCGCTGGCAGCCGTGCGAGACGGGGCCGCGAAGGAGCTTCCACTGGCCGTCCTGCGCGGTGATCGGACCGTGGAACGCGATGCCGCGGTTGAAGGGGATGAAGGGGAAGCCGCCCCACGTCGCGTGGTCGTCCGAGGGGACCCACGGGGACGCGCGGCCGATCGCGTACGAGTCCGGCTGCGAGTTGACCTCCGCGCCGGTGGCGATCGGATAGACGACGGCGATCTTTGTGCGCGCGCCCTCGACGAGCGTGTCGACGTAGTAGGGCAGCGGCGTCGAATGTCCCGTCGGGAGGTAGCCCGTGACGCGCGCGGTGTGGGCGGTCAGCGAGACGGTGATGGCCGGGCTGTCGAGGTGAGGGAGCGTGCCGCTGTAGACCCACTGCTCGGCCGAGCCTTTGCGGAGCTGGTCCTCGGTGAATGCGCCCCCCTCATCGTCCGAGGTCGCCTCGTCGGCGGCGCAGCCGGTGAGAAAGGAGCCCGCGGCGAACGGCAGCGTCACGAGGGCGAGGACGAGGACGAGGAGGCGCGAGAGCGAGCTCATGGGGGGTAATGCCTACTTGAGCACACATGGTGCCACGCTTCCCACCTGGCAATTTTTCATCCTTTTTGGGCTCTAGGGAACCTGCAAAGGCGAGTGACCTGGGCCTTTACGGATCCATCTGACGTGACCAAGGTCACCGCTGCCCTACCCCCGCGTGTAAACTCCGGACTCGCCGCCGCGACGTCGATGCTCGAGCGAATTGCCCTCCACCAGACACGTCTCCGAACGCCCGGGCTCGGCCTCGAGGGCAAGGGGGTGGCGCTCGGTGCGAAGGGCCTCGTGCTTCTCCCGTCGCTCGATCGCCTCGTTGCCTGGCTGAGCGTCTACACCCGCGAGCACTCCCTCGAGGACCTGATGGCGAGCCTCGCCATCCAGATCGTCAAGAGCAAGCTCGGGACGCGCGAGATCACGCTCTCCTTCGCCGCCGAGTCCGCCGACCGCATGGATCGCGTGTCGGAGACGGCTCGCCTCGTCGGCGGCTTCGCGTTCACCGGCACGAGCCGCCACTTCGTTCAGTACCGCGATGCGGCCGCTCCGTTCGGCTACGACGCGACGCAGCTCATCTCGACCGACGCGGCGCTCGTCCTCTATCACGACCGGTTCACCCAGGTTTACGAGCTCGACAAGGAGGTGGGCCTCAAGTCGCTCCTCCTCCGTCTCATGCCGCACCTCGATCCCTCGACGATCGACGACGGCGGCCCGCGCATCATCGTGGCCGAGCAAGGGCTCGGGCCTGCGCTCATCCACTACTTCGTGCGCTCGCGCGTCGAGGGCGAGGTCGCCGTCGGCGAGTGGCCGCCGACGAGCGCGTTCGACGAAGGCCCGGTGCGTCGCTACGTCATGCGCATTCCGGAGCTCCCGAAGCGGATGCGCCCGCTGATGGCCAAGACGCCCGGCATCACCACGTTTTTGCCGGCGGGCCCTGGCGTCGCGGTGGAGATGGGCTTCCGCCATCCCGTCGCGCTGCGCGCCTGCCCCGTCTTCGACGCGGCCGGCCTCGTCCTCTTGCGCGGTCGCGGCGAGGAGCCCTGGACGCTCGAGAAGACACCCCAGATGGGCGACATCCGCGCCTTTGCCCGCGTCGAGCTGCGCGGCGGCGACGGCTTGGACTCCGCGGTCGCGACGGGCAGTCACCTCCCCGACCCGGTGCGCGTGCCGCTCCGCGTCGTTCCTTCGCCTTCGCCGTGGCGCAACGTCACCGCGACGTGGATCGCGCCCGCACAGATCCCGCTGCTCCGGCGCATCGCGTACGCCCTGCCCCACCAGACGATCCTGCGCACGCAGATCGCGATCACGCCGCGCGGCGCGTTCCTGCGCTCGAGCGCGGGCATCGAGGCCATTCCACTCGGCATGTTCTTCGTCGAGATCCATCCGTCGCTCTACATCCCCGCCGGGTACGACGTGACCCCTGCGGTGGCGCCCGAGGTGCTCTATCGAGCATTGGGCGCGTCGTCGACGCAGGTGCTCTTCATCGACAGCAGCGCGAAGCCGATGGCCGTCGACGAGAGTGCATTCGCGCCGCTCGAGACCCAGCTGCTCGAGGCGCAGACGTGGGAGCCGCTCGTCGCCGACGCCATCCAGCGCGCGCTCGACGAGACGCCCGTCGATCTGAGGCTCGAGCCGCTTGGCGTGTTCGCGCTCAGCCAGGTCACGCCGCCTCCGGACGGCGGCGCCCCGCAGCTCGGTCCGGGCCCCGGGGGCCTTGCGCAGCTCGGGCCGGGTCCCGGCAAGGTCGGCTGAACGATGGCGAAGGGCGAACGCGACCCACAGGCGCTCTGCGATCGGCTCTTCACGACGTTCCTCGCGCCGCTCGTGCTCGGCGGCGCGATGCGACCGATCAAGGCGTTCGGCGGCAAGAACGCGCTCTCCATCGGCGAACGAACGCCGTCCGACATCGACGCCCTCTCTCGCGCGCAGCTCGCGCGCGTGCGGATCGCGCGCAAGCTCGCGCCCGTCGACCGCTTCGAGCCTGCGCCGAGCGAGCACGAGTGGGCGATCGCGGCGATGCTCCACGACCTCGTCCAGGCGACGCACCCCGGGTTCAACGCCGTGTTCCGGCGGAGCGGCCCGCTGCGCATCATGAACGTGATCGACAAGACGCTCGAGCGCGTGCCGCCGCCGCGGAACGCCGGTGAGGCACTCTCCCGGCACACGTGGATGTCGCGAATGTTCGAGCTCGCGCGCACCGACATCGAGGTGAAGTGGTGGACGGGCTCCGAGACCTTCCTCGGCGAGGAGCCCCCCACACGCCTCACCGCGTGGCCCGAGCTGCGGCGCGTCCAGCAAACGCGCACGCCTCGCCCGCTGATGGATTTGCCGACGGCCGGCGGAGCGGTCGACGCCGCGCGCTTCACCTCGGTCGTCGAGGCGCTGCTCTCGCGGACGCCGCTCACCGACCTCGTCACCATCAATCGCGCCGCGCCGACGTTCACGTGGCGCCACGAGACGCTGACGCTCTGCGCGACGAACGCCGGGCGAACGATGGTCCTGCGCGCCTTCGCGCAGCTCCCGGACCGTCAGGTCGACGCAGCTCTCGGGCGCGCGACGCGCCAGCTCTTTGCCGCGAAGGCGCTGCGCGCCGTGTCGCTCGCCGTCGATCTCCTCCGCGATCGAGCGCTCATGGCGGCCGAGGCTCGGATCGGCATCGATCGCGATCCTGACCCGCTCACGCTCGGCCCCGAGACCAACGACGCGGCCTTCGCGGTGAGCGCAGGTGCGCTGGCGGCGAGCCACTGGATTGCCCAGACGGGCGGCGGGTTCGCCGAGAACGAGCGAAAGCTCCTCTTACGCGTCCTCGCTCCGGCGGCCGCCTCCGCTGCCGCCGGTGAAGTGAAGGCTCTCCTTCCCGGCTGACGGCGCGCGGAAATAAGCGCTCGCGGTGGTCGCCGCGGCGTGTGGCGGAGGACATCGGACAACCCCGAAGACGGCGGCGGACTCGCAGGCGAAGACATCCGCCGAGTCGGCTCCCCGTCCGGCCTCGAGCGTCGCCGCCAGCACGAAGCTCGCCGGCAACCAGGCCTATCGCCTGGTTGCGCCCGAGGACAAGGCCATGGGCCCGAGGTGGAAGAAGCTCGCGGGCGCGCTCTTCAAGGCGTCGGTCGTCGAGGAGTAGCCGCGCTCACTTCGCCGTGCTGGCGGGGTTCTTGAACGAAGCCTTCTCGGGCGCGGGCTCGATGACTTCGACCTTCTCGTACGTGATGACGCCGTTGACCGGGTCGGAGACGAGGCCCGTCGAAGACTTCGAGAACGAGAAGCCGTACTTGCCCGTGACCTTCACCTTGGCGCCGACGGCCGGGATGGGGAACGGAACGTCGACGCTCCAGATGTCGTCCTTGAAGAGATCCTTGGCGGGGTCCTTGATCTCCTTGAGCTTGTTGTACTTCTCCATCGCCTCGTAAACGGTGGCGACGTTCTTCGCCCAGCCGAGCACGCGGATGCGCGGCGCATCCTTGCCGGCGCCCTTCGTGTCGGCGATCCAGAACGACGGGATCTCGATCGGCGGCGAGCCCACGGGCGGGCAGTCGTCCGGGTCCTTCTTGCCCACCTTGTGGATCGCGCAGGAGGGCGCCGTCGAGAAGCTCTCCTCGACGATGTAGCCGGCGATGGTGATCGAGTTCTTGGTCACCTCGGTCGAGTGCATGCGGCTGCGGAGGTGGTGAGACGCTCCGGCGATCGTGTACGAGTCGCCCACCTTCACCGGCGCCTGGTTGATGGTCGGCGGCGTCGGCAGGCTCGGGGCGCGGCCGGACCACGCGGGCGCGGGCTTGTAGGGCTCGTCGCCGCTCCCACAGCTGATGGTGAGAAGCGTGAAGGCCAGGGCGCCGAACAGCGGGGTACGCATGGGGCGAAAGGAATACCACGGACGAAATCGAGGCGACAAGGTAGCTATCGTCCTCCCGCCGATGACGCTTCCGCTCCTCCACACCGGATTCGCCGTCAGGGCCGCCGGCCCCGAGGATTATGGGGTCTTCGAGCGCCTGTTCCCCGAGCTCGCCGTGGAAGAAAAGACCCTCGAAAGGGGCCGCTGGCAGCGTGAGCTGATGCCCACGACCCTCATCGCCGAGGCCGGCGGTGGGCCGTCCCCGGGGCGCGCGCGAGCCGTGGGCTACGCCTATTTCCAGACCATCCGGGACACGGCGTATGTGCGGCACGTCGTGGCGGCGCCTGAAGCCCGCCACGAGGGCGTGGGCCGGGCGCTCATGACGGCCATCGCCGAGCGGGCCGTCGCGCACGAACCGCCGTGCACGGCGTGGTGCCTCAACGTCAAGCCCGACAACGTCGCGGCGCTCGCGCTGTACGCGCGCATGGGGCTGACCCGAGCCTTCGAGACCCGCGCGCTGAGGGTCCCGTGGTCCGTCGTGGACGCCCGGCAGACCTTGCAGGATGCACGCATCCTCGCACGCGTGATCACGCCCGAGG
>JAYSXP010000110.1:0-17803 GCA_043717125.1 Polyangiaceae bacterium
CCTGCGCTCGGCCTGAAGGACCGCCTCGCGCCTCGCTAGAGGGTCGTTCAGGCGTGCAGCACGCGGACGTTGCCATGACGATGGCGTCGAAGTACCCGCCCGCTAGGGACAGGGCCCGCGTTCGGGGTTACGGTTTCAACGTGGCGTTGAAATTCTTCGTGGGTCTCCTGCCTCTTGTCGTTCTCGCGGCGTGCGGGAGCAGCGGCGACTCGTCCTCGTCCTCGTCGTCGGGCTCCTCGGGTACTTCCGGCACCTCGGGCACCTCGGGCACCTCGGGCACCTCGGGCACCGTCGAGCCGCCGCCCGTCGGACCGCCGCCTGGGGCCGCACCCCATGCCGTGAAGGTCGCGCGGACCACCACGATTGCCGCCTGCACCGCCTTCGTCGACGGCGCGAGCACCGGGACCGCCGACGGGAGCGCGGCCCACCCTCACAAGACGCTCACCGCCGCCGTCGCTGCCGCAAACAGCGGCGCGGTCCTCTGCGTGGCCCAGGGGACGTACGCGGAGGCACTCACACCCGGCGAAAAGTACTTCACCCTGGCGGGCGGCTTCCAGACGGGCAAGAGCTTCGCAGTCCGCGACTCCTCTCTCTACGTGACCAAGGCGCAGGGCAACGGCTCGGACACCTTCCTTCGCATCGTCGACCCCGGTCCCACCGCCGGACAGCTCACCGCGATCGACGGCTTCGAGATCACGGGCTACTCGCAGGGCATTGTCCGAGACGTCTTCTACGCGCAGCGCCTCGACATCACGAACGACTTCATCCACGACAACACCTGCTCGGGCACTGGCGACATTGGCGGCGCGTTCTTCCTCAACAACGTCTCGGGCACGATCAGCGGCAACGTCTTTTCCAAGAACACCTGCTCTCGCGGCGGCGCGGGCGCGGTCGACGACTCCACCAACTCGAGCGCGATCGCGATCACCGGCAACCTGGTGGACTCGAACGCCGGCAGCGAGCCTGGTACGAGCCACGGCGGCGGCTTCTACCTCTTCGCCAACAAGCTCACCGTCACCGCGAACGAGTTCACCGGAAACACCGTCACCGGCTGGGGCGGCGGCCTCTACGTCGGTGCGGACACGGGCGGCGGCAAGCAGACGACAGCGCAGCTCTCCTGGAACGTCTATCGCGACAACCGCGCCGGCATCTACGGAGGTGGGCTTTTCTGCGACGACTCCGCCCACTGCATCAGTGACCACGAGGTGTTCGACAAGAACTGCGGCGGCAACATCTACCTCGACTGCGGTCCTGACGGCGCGGGGCCGACGGTCGCCTCCTTCGATCACATGACGAACCACGGAGCGCTCGCCGTCGGCTGCGGCGCACCCGGGCCGGGCGTCGACATCACGAAGAACAACGACGCGAAGGACTCCTACACGTTCACGAACTCGATCTTCTGGGGCAACGGGAAGGGGCTCGATTTCAACGCCTCGTGCGGCTCGGGCTGCGCGAGCATCGCGGTGACCGTCAGCTACTCGAACGTGCAGACGGCGTACGCGAGCGGCGGGCTTGGCGTCGCGATCACGTTCGGGACGGGCAACCAGGCGAGCGTCGATCCGCTCTTCGTCGCGCCGGACGCCCGCGATCTCCACCTTCGATCGACCCACGCGCACTGGGCGCCCACGGCGTACGCCGTCGACACCGCCGACAGCCCTGCCTTGATGACCGGAGATCCCGCGGGAGCGACGAACGACAATCCGCCGCGCGCAGGCATGCGGACCGAGCTCGGGGTCTACGGCAACAGCGTCGAGGCTTCTCTCGTTCGCTGAACGTTCGCGAGAAACTTCTTCAGCGTCCGCCAGACGACGAGCGGGATCTCGTGACCCTGCTTGAAGGGCTGCCAGGTGACGTCGGCGCCGGAGGCGACCAGGCAGTCGCGGAGCGCGGTCCCAGCGGCGAACGCGAGATCGGCGTCCGCACTGCCGTGAGCCACGAGCGTCGGTAGCCCACCGAGGCGCGCGCTCGGGAGGAGCGGCTCCCACTCGTCGAACGCGATGCGCGAGCCCGAGAGCAGCACCATCGCCGAGAGATCGAGCTCCGAGCGCAGCACGGTGTCACACGTGAGCATGGCGCCTTGCGAGAAGCCCCCGAGGACGAGCGGCCTCGTTCCCACACGCGGCGCGAGCTCCGCGAGGAGCGCGAGCAGCCGGGCGCGCGCCGCAGGCAGGTCGGGAGGATGCTGCACCGCAAAATCGCGAGGCCCATGGAGCAGCGCCGCGTCGCGCAGCTTCGCGTCGATGTGCCACCATGCTCGGCCGGACGGCTCGGCTGCGAGCGGCGCTTCGGGGAACAGGAACCACGCGGGTGCCCGGAGGGAATGCGCGAAGGGCGAGAGATCGCGCGGGGTCATCGCAAAGCCGTGGAGCAGCACCACGACCTGCTCGGCAAGGTCCGGCTCGCCCACCGAGACGACGCGCAGCCCCGCGATCTCGAGCTCTTCCTCCTTCATGGATGCGTGGAGCCGAGCGCCGCCTCGAGCCGCACGCGGAGCTCGGGCCATTCGGCGGCCACGATCGAGAACATCGCCGTGTCGCGCACGATGCCGTCGGCGGCCGGCTGGTGGGAACGCAGCACGCCTTCGAGCGTGCCGCCGAGTCGCAGGATGGCGTTCCGAGACCGGGTGTTGCGAGCGTCCGTCTTGAGGACGAGCCGGTGAACGCGCCACGCCTCGAAGGCATGACACATGAGCAGGTACGCGGCGGTCGAGTTCACCTCGGTGCGCTGGGCGTCGGGCGTCAGCCAGGCGTGACCGATCTCGGCGACGTCCGGCGGATCGCGTTCGACGCTGCGAGGGTCGCCGCTCACGTGAACCGGCCCCTCCGGCCACGTCCACCACTCGAGGGACATCAGCCGATAGGAGCCCACGACCTTGCCGGCATGAAGCACCGCGAACGCGACGACGCGATTGGCCTCGAGGTCGGCCAGTGCGCGCTCGACGTAGCGAACCGCCGCTTCGCGATCGCGCGGGATCGGCGCGAGAGCAAAGGTCGAGCGGTCGCCGCTTGCGGCCTCCGCGAGCGCATCGACGTGATCCAGCGAAAGCGGCTCGAGCCGCACCTGCCCGCGCTCGAGCGCCCCCGTCGCGATCACGAGCCGCTCGCGAGGAGATCCATGCCGCGTTGCCAGGCCCCGGCCATCTCGTCGAACATTGCGGTGGCATCGAGCGCGCGCTTCGCGTGGACCGCACGAGCGCCCTTGAGGATGAGCGCCTTTGCGGTGTGGCTCACCTTGTCGAGCTCGGCCGCCGCGGCCCGTGTATGGTCGTCACCGAGCCACCCGAGATGGAGCGACAGGAGCTCCATCGCCGCGCCCAGCTGGCGGATCGTGGCAAAAGCCCATGCATGATACACGGGTAGCCCTTCGCCCTGGAGCCGCGTCAGGTCGCTCGTCATGTGCTCGCCGAAGCGCGCCACGGGGTTCGTCGCCGGGCGGCGCGCGACGTGTTTCGCGAGCAGCGCGCGGGAGATCGTGCGGAGCTCGTCCTCGCTGCGCTTCGCCAGCCGATCGACCCGCACGACCTCCGCGAAGAACGGCATGAACGTGGGATCGGGCGCAGCACCGACGCGAAAGAGCTTCTCGAAGTCGGCGCCTTCCAGCGCGTAATAGCCCGCGTTGTGGAAGTACCCGAGGCGACGACTCTCGAGGTCGAAATCGCAGATGATGATCGTCGATTTCGTGTGCTGCCGCTGGTAGTCGGTGCCCGCCGTGTCCGGCAGGTAGAAGGCGTCCGCCTCGGTCGCGATCATCTTTCCGGCGCCCACGTGGACCTGGACGTGCTCGGTGAGCGTGCGCCACACGTTGAGCTCCTGGACGTCGATGCCGTAGAGATCGAAGAGCTCGTCGTGCTTCGGCTTGAAGAAGGTCCACTGGTCGCCTTCGAAGTCGATGGCCGCGACGAACGGGAGCATCGCCAGAGGCTCGCACCCGAGCGCGTGGATGAGCTCGATCCACACGTCGACGTAGCAGTTCTTCTCGACCCACACGCGATCCTCCGCGTGGAGCGGGTGGCGCGGGTATGTCGCCGCATCGAGCGCGAGCGAGGTCATGCGAGTCACGGCCACAACCGCTTGCGCACCTTTTCCGGCCACAGCGAAGGGCGAAAGCCGTGCGTCTTGAACATCGCCATCACGCAGCGCTCGAGCCCGAAGCCGAGGCACGCCGTGTGCGCGACCTCATCATCGGCGGTGCGGATGTCGAACACGTCGCCGAATTTATCCTGGTGGTAGTTGAAGGAGCAGCACGCGGTCGGCTTCTCCAGGGAGATCACCGGGATCAGCACCTCGAACTTCAGCTTCTGGTCGATCTGCGCGTTCGCGAGCATCTTGCCCGTACGACCGAAGAACGGGTCGGCCGCGACGTCGGGCTTGGCAGGGAGCCCGAGCGACTCGAGCAGCTCGACGCCCCGTTGCAGCCACATGTCGCGCCACGCCACCACGGCATCGGGAGAGCCCGCGCGGACGAACTCCCGCACGCGGAACGACTGCATGCGCGTCGGCTCCATCGACGGCTCGTGCCGATAGACCCACTGGAACATCGTGATGAGCCGGCCGTTCTCGGGGAGCGTGCCGGTCATCGTCGGGTAGATCGGGTAGCACGCCGCGGGGTTGAGGCAGACCTCCGTCATGCCTTGCGTGTCGGCCCAGGGCTGTCCCTGGCTGACCTTCGCCGACAGGGCCTTCGCCTCGCGCTCGTTACCGAAGAAGCTGAAGACGGTCCCGGCGAGGTTCGGGAACGAGTCGAGGTAGGCCGTCTTCTCGATGATCGTGCGATCAATCACCGGCGGGAAGACGAAGAGCTCGGCCGCGTCGTTCTTCGCGAGCTCGTTGATGAGCCCGTCGAAGCGCGCGAGCACGTCCTCGAAGACCGCGTTGCGCCCGAAGGAGCCCGGCACGCGCGTCGGCACGATGAGCCCGTGCTCGACGAGCCCCTTGTAGAAGCTATCGGCGCCGTACTCCATGGCTGTCACTCGTCCTTGTAGACGAGCAGCAAGGATGCCGTCTTCGAGAAGATGCGGTCGTTCGAGATCATGAGCGAGGCTGACAGAGCATCCCGGTAGTGGCGACCGACGGAGACCTTCGAGTCGTTCTTGTAGGCGTTGATGCCGATGATCTGCAGCGCGTCATGGACGATCGCGTGCGCGGCCTCGGAGGCTGCGACCTTCAGGTTGTTCATCCGGAGCGCCCAACCGATCGTGAGGAGCTCCTCCATGCCGTTCGGCGTCGCCGTGATGCGATCGAACTCGGTAGCGAGGGCCTGGACGTCGTTGCGCATCGTCTGGAGCTTCACCGAGAGCCGCGCGAGGTGCGAGGCCTTGACCGGGACGACGCCGGGCGTCTTGCGGGCCTCGGCGCGGACGAACGCGGAGGCACGCGCCACGGCGTCGAACGCGATCCCGAGCCAGAGACCGCCCCAGAGGATGTGCGAGTAGGACACCATCGTCTGCGCGGACGCGTCGGCGTAGGGGCTCGGCAGGATCTGCTCCTCGGGGCCCGACGAGGCGAGCTTGAAGCCGGGGCTGCACGTGCCGCGCATGCCGAGGGTGTCCCACGTCGTCGTCTGCGTGAGCGTGCGGTCCTTCTTGCGGACGAGCACGAGCACCTGGTCACTCGGAGCGGCGTCGGCGTTGCGGCGGCAGGTGACGAGGATGTCGTCGGCCTGAACGGCATAGGAGGCGACGCTCGCCTCCTTCTCGAGCGTGAAGCGGCCGTCCTTGCAGGACACCGCGCAGATGGACGTTCGGGTGTCGCCCCAGACGCCGACCTCGGAGGTGATCGAACCGAGCAACAGCTGCCTTTCGACGATCTCGCGCAGGTAGCCCTCGAAGTACTTGTCGTTCTGCCCGTGACGCACGACGCAGGCCACCTGGATCAGGTGCATCGCAAAGACCATCGCGCTCGACCCGCAGCACTGCCCGAGCGTGAAGCACATCGCCGTGAGCTCTTGCAGGTTGGCGCCTTCGCCGCCGAGCTCCTTCGGCACTCCGACCGTCATCAGCTTGGCCTGCTTCAGCGCGTCGATCGTCTCTTGCGGAAACCGCGCGCGGACGTCGACGTCCGAGGCGTGGGCCGCCGCGACCTCGC
Organism: Polyangiaceae bacterium; assembly: GCA_043717125.1. Taxonomy (GTDB): domain Bacteria; phylum Myxococcota_A; class Polyangia; order Polyangiales; family Polyangiaceae; genus Labilithrix. The sequence continues at coordinate 6,084 of JAYSXP010000110.1, forward strand.
GGGCGATCGACTGGGTCTTGGCGACGAGCGGACTGGTCTTGTGGCTCGGGGTGTACATCTCAGAGGCTCCAGTAACGGACGCGGCTGCCGACCTGCGCGGGCTCGAAGGCGCTCTTCACGTCCATGAAGACGCCGCCGTCGCGGAGCGTCGCGACGATCTTCTCCGCGCCCATCTCGAGGTACTGCTTGTGGCTCACCGCGAGGATGAGGCCGTCGAGCGCGCGGAACTCCTCGAGCTGGTTCAGCTCGAGGCCGTACTCGTGGCGTGTCTCGGCGGCGTTGGCCTGGGGATCGTGGAGCAGCGCCTGCACCCCGAACTCGCGGAGCTCGTGCACGATCGTCGGCACCTTGCTGTTGCGGATGTCGTTGACGTCTTCCTTGAACGTCAGGCCGAGCACGCCCACGCGCGCGCCCTTCACGGGCACGTTCGCGTTCACGAGCTGCTTCACCATGCGCTGGGCGACGTAACGACCCATGTTGTCGTTGATCCGCCGGCCCGCGAGGATGACCTCGGAGTGGTAGCCGACGCGCTGAGCCATCGTGGTGAGGTAGTACGGGTCGACGCCGATGCAATGACCGCCGACCAGGCCCGGGCGGAACTTGAGAAAGTTCCACTTCGTCCCGGCCGCGGCGAGCACGTCCGCGGTGCGGACGCCGATGCGGTCGAAGATGAGCGAGAGCTCATTCATGAGGGCGATGTTGATGTCGCGCTGCGTGTTCTCGATGACCTTTGCCGCCTCGGCGACCTTGATCGACGGGGCGCGATGGACGCCGGCGTCGATGATCGCGCTGTAGGTCGAGGCGACGCGCTCGAGGGTCGCGGCGTCCTCGCCGGAGACGACCTTGATGATGCGCTCGAGCGTGTGCTCCTTGTCGCCCGGGTTGATGCGCTCGGGCGAGTATCCGAGCTTGAAGTCGGAGCGCGCGAGGCCGGAGACCTTCGTGAGGACAGGACCGCAGATGTCCTCCGTCACCCCGGGGTAGACGGTGGACTCGTAGACGACGACGTCACCCTTCTTCAGGTGCTTGCCGACCGTCTCCGACGCACGCACGACAGGCGTGAGGTCGGGCACGTTGTTCTCGTCGACGGGCGTGGGGACGGCGATGACCCAGAAGGTCACCTTCGCGAGATCCGCCGTGTCGCTCGTCATCTTGAGCGCCGTCCCCTTCAGGACGTCTTCCGCGACCTCGTGGTTCCGATCGTAGCCGCTCACCAGCTCCTTCACCTTGGCGGCGTCGATGTCGAAGCCGACCGCGTCGAACTTCTTGGCGAACGCGAGAGCCACGGGGAGGCCGACGTATCCGAGGCCGATGACGGCGATGATCTCGCTCATTGCTTCGGGAATATCACGAACGAGCGGCGCTGACATACCGCCCTTGGCGCCGGAAAATGGCTCTCGCTGGTCTTCCGGGTCTCGCTCACGCCGTGCGGACGTGGTCGACGAGGCGCTTCAGGCCCTCCTCGACGCCCACCCTCGGCGCGTAGCCGAGGTCACGGGTAGCGCGCGCGATGTCGGCGACCGAGTCCTTGATGTCTCCGGCGCGGGGCTCGGCGAACAACCGTGGCACCGCGGCGCCGACAGCACGCTCGATGAGCGTCGCGAGCTCGAGCAACGTGGTGCGCGTCCCGCACGCGACGTTGAAGGCGCGACCGGACACGCCCTCGCGCGTAGCGGCGAGGATGTTTGCGTCGACCACGTTGGCCACGTAGACGAAATCGCGACACTGCGAGCCGTCACCGAAGAACGTGATGGGCCTCGCCCCGAGGATCCGGTCGACGAAGATGCTGATCACGCCGGAATAAGCGGACTTTGGGTCCTGCCGCGGACCGAACACGTTGAAGTAGCGGAGCGCGACGGTCTCGAGGCCGAACAGCCTGCTCCACGTCGCGAGGTAGTGCTCGCCGGTGATCTTCTCGACGCCGTACGGAGACATCGGCTCAGGGCGCATCGCCTCGAACTTAGGGAGCGTCGGCTCCTCACCGTAGATCGCCGCCGAAGACGCAAAGACCAGGCGCTTCGTCCCGGCCTTTCGGGCCGCCTGGAGCACGTTGAGCGTGCCCTGGATGTTGACGTCGTGCGACTCCTGCGGGCGCTCGACGCTGTACGGCACGCTGACGATCGCGGCCTCGTGGAAGACGACGTCGCAGCCGGACGCGCACCCCTCGACCGTGGCCAGGTCCCGCACATCCCCTTCGACGACGCGGACGTGCTCGGCGATGGGCTGCAAATTCGCCCGCGACCCCGAGAAGAAGTTGTCGAGGACGACGACCTCGTGGCCGAGCTCGAGCAGTCGGTGACAAAGATGTGAGCCGATGAAGCCTGCGCCTCCGGTGACGAGCGCTCGCATGGGAGGATAGTCGCTGGGTAGGAGGCGGAAATGCAACAGGCGACCGTGACGGTCGACCTTGCGAGGCGGCCGCGTTACCGTTCTCGCCATGTGCGGAATCGTTGGCTACGTCGGCTCGAAGAACTGCGCCCCCATCCTGGTCGACGGCCTGAGGCGTCTCGAATACCGCGGGTACGACTCGGCCGGCCTCGCCGTGCAGACGGGGCGCGGGGTCGAGATCATCCGCGCCGTCGGCAAGCTCTCGAACCTCGACGCCGCGCTCGCCAAGAGCCCTCTCGCCGGGCTCGCCGGCATCGGGCACACGCGCTGGGCGACACACGGGCGTCCGAACGAGGCGAACGCGCACCCGCACGTGGCCGGCAAGGTCGCGGTCGTGCACAACGGCATCATCGAGAACCACGTCGAGCTCCGGCGCCAGCTCACGAGCCGCGGCGTCAAGTTCCAGAGCGACACGGATACCGAGATCGTCGCCCACCTCATCGACGAGGCGATGCGCAACGGCGAGAAGCAACTCGAGAGCGCCGTGCGCGCGGCGCTCAAGCATGTCCGCGGCGCCTACGCGATCGCGGTCGTGAGCGGCGACTCGCCCGACGAGATCGTGGTCGCCAAGTTCGAGTCCCCGCTCGTCCTCGGCATGGGCGACGGAGAGAGCTACGCGGCGAGCGACATCCCCGCGATCCTCACGCACACGCGCGACATCGTCCTCCTCCAGGACGGCGAGATGGCCGTGCTGACGAAGGGCGGGATGAACATCACGACGATCGCGGACGGCAAGCCTGTGACGCGCGCCCCGAAGCGCATCGACTGGTCGCCGACCCAGGCGGAGAAGGGCGGCTACAAGCACTTCATGCTCAAGGAGATCTACGAGCAGCCGCGCGCGATCGAGGACACGCTACGCGGGCGCATCGATCTCGCGAACGGCGACGTCATCGCCGCCGAAATGGGCATCACCGAGGAGCTCGCGAAGAACGTCGGCCGCGTCTACTTCGTCGCCTGCGGGACGAGCTCCCACGCCGCGATGGCCGGGCGCTACTGGATCGAGCAGATCGCGCGTATCCCGTCGACGCTCGAGATCGGCAGCGAGGTGCGCTACCGCGATCCCGTGTTCCTGCCGAACGACCTCGTCGTCGCGGTGAGCCAGAGCGGCGAGACGAGCGACACGCTCGCCGCCGTGAAGGCCGCGAAGGCCGCGGGGGCGCACATCCTGGCCGTCGCGAACGTGCTCGACAGCGCCATCCCCCGCACCGCGGACGGTGCACTCTACACGCATGCCGGGCCAGAGATCGGCGTCGCCTCGACGAAGTGCTTCACGGCGCAGCTCGCGGCGCTCCTCATGCTCGCGGTGTTCCTGGGTCGGCGTCGCGGCACGCTCTCCGAGGACCAGGGCAAGCGCATCCTCGAGGCGCTCTGGCGCGTGCCGGCGCAGATGCGCGAGGTGCTCGCCGGCGGCGAGGCGCTCAAGCACATCGCGAAGAAGCACCTGCGCGCGCGCGACATGCTCTTCCTCGGTCGCGGGACACATTTCCCGATCGCCCTCGAAGGCGCCCTCAAGCTCAAGGAGATCTCGTACATCCACGCCGAGGGCTACGCCGCCGGCGAGATGAAGCACGGGCCGATCGCGCTCATCGATGAGGACATGCCGGTCGTGGTCGTCTGCCCCCGCGACAACCACTACGAGAAGACGCTCTCGAACATGCAGGAAGTGAAGGCGCGCGAGGGACAGCTCATCGCGGTCTGCACGCAGGGCGACGTCGACGTCCGTCGCATCTGCAGCCGCGACGGTGCGCCGCTCAGCTCGCGCGGCGGCCACGTCATCTCGAACGAGCCGGACATCTTCGAGATCCCCGAGGCTGAGCCCGAGGTCCTCCCCCTCCTCACGGTGCTGCCGCTCCAGCTGCTCGCGTACTACATGGCCGATCTCAAGGGCACGGACGTCGACCAGCCGCGCAACCTCGCGAAGACCGTCACGGTGGAGTGAGCGCTCACGGCGTGAGCGTCGCGTAGAGCGACCAGCGGTCCATCGTGGTCTGCGGGGCGTCCGAGAAGGTGTCCGGCATCGGGCCGTACGGCGTCTGGAAGAAGGCGATCTTGCCCGTGCCGTCGTCGCCGCGCACGAAGTGGAGGTTGCCACTGCTCGGCGCATACGCGAGCCAGTACGTGCCCGCCGCGAGGAGCACCGGCGTCTGCACCTTCACTGTGTTCCAGCCGTCCACCGGGATGAACTCTGCCGTCTCCGCTTTCTTCGCGCCCGGGCCGCCGGCCGGGCCCGTCGCGTCGTAGACGCCGAGGCGCAGGTTGCCATCCGCAGCCGCCACGTAGAACGAGATGGTCTTGAGCGTCGCCGCGGCGGCGAGCGTGGCTTCCTGCGCGAGCAGGACGTCGCCGTTGCCCGAGTCGTCCGTGCCGAGGATCATCGTCTCGCCCATCGTGATCGTCTGGGCGGTTCCTTCCGTCACGGTCACACTGGCGGTCGCGCTGACGGCGCCGCTCACGACCGTGATCGTGTACGGGCCGCCCAGCGTCGCGGCCTGGAAGAGCCCGCTGTCGCCGATCGTCCCGCCGCCGCTCACCGACCACTTGAACGTCGGATAAGGATTCGGCGTCCTGCCCGCCGCGTCCGTCGCGACGAGCGTGAATTGCTTCAGCGTCCCCGCCGGGACCATCGCCGTCGCCGGCGTCACAGTGAGGGTCGCCAGCGGACCCCCCAACGGGACGCCCGCCTCGTCGACCGCGGGGCCGCCGCTCGTGCCGGACGAGCCGCCCGAGCTCCCGCCGCACGTCTTGCAGCGGCCGCTGCTCTCCGAGGAGGAGCCGCACGCAATGGCGAGCATGGGGACGACCAGCCAGACGATCCAGCGAGCAATTCGCAAACGCATCCTTGGATTAGAGCACCAACGTCAGCCGCCGGACAGTGCCGCCACGTTCGGCACCTCATGTTCGCCTACCGCCGTGGCGAGCGCGGTCGTTGCCCCACCGCCGACGAAGAACTTCACGTGCGGACGGAGGCGATCCTGCTCGTCGAGGCCTTCACGCCGGATAGAGCGCTACGAGCCGCTCGACCACGCGCTCACCATCCATTGCGGCGGACACGATTCCGCCCGCGTAGCCTGCACCCTCGCCGCACGGAAAGAGACCGCGCAACGTGGGGTGTTCGAGCGTCTCCGCGTGACGCGGGATGCGCACCGGCGACGACGTGCGCGACTCGACCCCGATCACGACGGCCTCGTTCGTCCAGTAGCCGCGCATGCGCTTGCCGAAGAGGCGGAGGCCTTGCTGGAGGCGCTCGGTGATCTCGGGGGGCAGGACCTGATCGACGCGCGCCGACTTCAAGCCCGGGGGATAGCTCGAGTCGGGCAGATCCGCCGAGAGCTTTCCCTCGACAAAATCGATCAGGCGCTGGCCCGGCGCGACCTGGCCGCCGCCGCCCGCCTCGAAGGCCGCGCGCTCCACCATGCGCTGGTACTCGACCCCGGACAGCGGGCCGCCGTCGCCCTTCGGGCCGCGCACCTCGACGACGACGCCCGAGTTCGCGTACGGGTTGTTGCGCTTGCTCGGGCTCCAGCCGTTCGTGACGATCTCGCCCGGGGCCGTCGCGCACGGCGCCACGATGCCGCCCGGGCACATGCAGAACGTATACACGCCGAGCCCGTCGACCTGGACGACCTCGGAGTAGCTCGCCGGCGGCAGGTACGCGCCGCGCTCGCGGGTGCGGTAGCGCATCTCGTCCACGATCGCCTGCGCATGCTCGACGCGGACGCCGAGCGCGAAGTCCTTGCGCTCGATCGCGATGCCCTGGGCCGCGAGGACCTCGAAGACGTCACGTGCCGAATGGCCGGTCGCGAGCACCACGCGCGTCGCGTCGGTCGTCGTGCCGTCGTGCAGCTTCACGCCGCGAACCTGATCGCCCGAGACGACGAGCCCCGTCACGCGCGCGCCGAAGCGCACCTCACCGCCCGCGCGCAGGATGCCCTCGCGCATCGCGGCGATGATGTCCGGGAGCTTGTTCGTGCCGATGTGCGGATGCGCCTCGACGAGGATGTCCGGGCTCGCGCCGTAGGCCACGAACGTCGCGAGGATGCGCGCAATGTCCTCCTTCTTGCCGCTCCGCGTGTAGAGCTTGCCGTCGCTGTACGTCCCGGCACCACCTTCGCCGAAGCAATAGTTGCTGTCGGGATCGACGACGCCACGCTGCGTGATGGCGGCGAGATCGAGGCGGCGCGCCCGCACGTCCTTGCCGCGCTCGAGGATGACCGGACGCAGACCTAGCTCGATCGCCCGGAGCGCCGCGAAGAGCCCCGCAGGTCCGGCGCCCACGATCACGACAGAGGGCTTCTTGCTGACGTTGGGGAGCTGGGGAGGGGTCGTCGCGGGCGGGTCGAAGGGCGCGCCCGTGGAGAGCTCGACGCGGAGCTGCATGCGGGGCCCGCGCCCGCGCGCGTCGATCGAGCGTTTCACGATGCGAAGATCGCGAATTTCCGCGAGCGGGATGCTCGCCGCGCGGGCCGCCGCGAGACGCACCTCGTTCTCCGAAGTCGCCTTGCGAGGCGACAGCAGGACATCGACGGAGGTGAGCGAGGAACGCCCCGCCTTTGGCTGCTTCGGATCTTTGCTCAAGCGTGGAGCTTACAAAAAGGCGCCGCCCCGCGGCAGCCTCTTCGGTGGGTTCCCCCCCCGCCGTGGACGCACACCTCCATCAGCCCCTTCGATCAGACCCCGCGAAAGCGCGTGAGGGCTCGACTACGCAACCGCCACAACTGCGTTAGCGCCAGCAGAAAAACGCGCGCCAAGTGGCAACTTCAGACGTGGAGACAATTGCCCGGATGTGCTCCGAGTGAGGCAGAACTCCCCCCTAACTTCATGCTCGCGCTTCCTTCATCGATGGGAGCTTCGTAGAGTGGTCAACGCGCTGACCTGTTGAGTCACCGCGCAGAGGTCGTCGCGACGGCGCCAAGCTCGGGCGTGGCTGTTCACCCAGTCCGTCCGACCCGGCCGGCCCTCTGTCCACCCGCACCGACCCGCACGGCCACGGCCGCGCGGCGCGGGAGCGCTGCGCCCTTCGGGCGGAGGCGCCTCGCCAACACCGACCCATCACGAGGACAATTCATGGCGATCTTTTACTCCTGGACGCAGCGCGCGACGGCCACGCTCGGCATCCTCCTCTTTGCTCTCGCGACGGCCTGCGGGTCGTCCCCCGCAACCGAGACGGACACCCACGCCAGCGGTGTGAGCGGCGACCAAGCCTCGCCGTCGCTCTACGACGTGACGACGTCGGCGACGCCCCAGGCGCGCCACGCGAAGCGTCTCAGCAACGCGATCGCAAAGGCCGCGCAGGTCCCCGACGCGGGCGAAGCGCAGGTCCCCTCGATCCCGATCCCGAGCCTGACCCCGACCCCCTCCACGGCCGACACCGCCTCGACCACGTCGCTCCGCGGCACGAACCTCGTCGGCATGGAAGGCGGCTACTCCTTCAACGCTACGAACGGCCCAATCCCGAATACCGATTACGCCGTTCATTCGACTTCGACTGTCGACTATCTCGCCTCCAAGAACATCAATGTCATTCGCCTCCTCTTCTCGTGGGAGCGCATGCAGTCGACCCTCGGCGGCCCCATTCCCGCCGCGACCTCCGGCAACTACAAGACGTACTTCAACGACTTCAAGCGCATCGTCGACTACGCGACGACCGTGAAGGGCATGACCGTCATCATGGAGCCCTGGCAGGCCGCCCCCAGCGGCGACACCGGCGGTCCGAGCTGGCGCGGCAACCGCGTCGGCGACGGCGTCGTCACCAGCGCGCATTTCGCGGATTTCTGGTCGAAGATGGCGGCGAACTTCGCGCAGAACCCACGCGCCTCGATCGGCCTCGTCAACGAGCCCAACTCGATGAGCACGACGACCTGGTTCGGCGCAGCGCAGGCTGCCGTCACTGCGATCCGCGCGGCCGGCTTCGGCGGCGTCATCCTCGTGCCCGGCAACGGCTGGACCGGCGCGGGCGACTGGACCTCGGGCAGCTACGACACGAGCTCGCCGCAGCGCTCGAACGCGTACGGCTGGCTCAATGCGCGCGGCCCGGGTCTCCCCCTCCTCGACCCCCTCGGCAAGCTCGTGGTCGGCGTGCACTCCTACGCAGACTCGAGCGCTGGCGGCGGCTCGACGGAGGTCGCCTCGAGCACGGTCTCGCGCGATCGCGTCAAGGTCACCGTCGACTGGGCACGCGCGAACGGCCTCAAGGTGTTCGTCGGCGAGATCGGCATGTACGCCGGCGCCGCGAACGCGAGCGCGAACTGGGCGAGCTTCGTCTCGTACCTCGACGCGAACGCCGACACGCTCACCGGCTTCGCCTGGTGGGGCTGCGGCAAGCCCGGTTGGTGGGACGACGTCGCGGCTTCGGGCGGCGGCCACTTCTCGATCACGCCGACGAACGACTACGCGACCGACACGGTCAACATGGCGATGATCGCGAGCGCGTTCTAACCCGCCGTGCGCGACGGACACGACACAGTGTTCTCGGAGCTCGCCTGGCAATCGTGCTCATCTTGTTCCGATGCAGGACGTCTCGAGCGACAAGGCCAAGGAAACCGCGCTCCACTCTCGACTGCTCGAGCTCGTGCGCGCGGAGTACGAGCTCGAGCTCGGCCCCGAGACGATGGGTCTGCGAGAAGCCCTGACGTGACTGCTCGCGCTGGACGAAAGCCCGTCGGAATCTCGCCGAAGCTTCTCTTCGAGCAGGTGAAGAATACGGCGCCTTGGGCGCTCGCGCTCGAGCCGCGGCTCCCATCGATCGCGATCCTCGAGAAGGCTCCCGAGCTCGAGCAGCGATGGAAGAAGGGCGAAGACGCCGAGGGATACTTCGTCGCCCTCCTCTCCGCGCACTTCACGACCGTCGCGACCTTCGTCCCGACCGACGTGGACCAGCGCATTCGCCAGCTGACGTGGTCCGAGCTCTCCGGAAAGCGCCTCGCCTCCGCGGTCGACCGCGTGGAGGAGGTCGCGCGCTGGGACATGCGTCCGGTCTCCGAACGTACCGTGACGATCGACGGCGAGGTGCTCGCCGGACATCAGGGCGAGTGGCTGAGCGTCATGGCCGGCGCTCTCGGTCGCGCGCTCGCGCTGGCGGACCCCCTGGTCATCGAGCGCGCCACGGCCTTCATCGAAGCGGAGCTCACGCGCGAGGCGCGGCTCGTCACGCGCGCGAGGAAGAAGAGCAGCGATGAGGAGCTCCTCTCGCTCGTGACCACGGTGGCTCACAACCTCGGCGACCTCTCGCGCGTGGTCGACACCTGGCGTCCCGCGTATGCGGCGTCCGCGCTCGGGCTTCGCTACCAGCGCCTCGGACACGACGGCGGCGCACGCTTCGACGGCGCGTTCGTCTTCGCGGGCGAGCTCAACAAGCTCCTCATGGCGAAGGAGAACCACCGGTTCCTGCCGCTGCGTGTCCCACGCGTGCTGCGCCGCGAGCGTGCGTTCCTCTTGCCGTTTGGTCCCTATTTCTACGACTGGGGGCGCGTCGTCGGCAGCTCGAAGCTCCTCGACGACGCCGAGCGCGCGGAGATCCTGCTCGCGCTCCTCCGTGTGCACGAGCGACGCACCGATGAACACGGGTGTCTGCGCGCGATCGCGGGCATGCACAGCGTGGTGAACGGTGGGGTCGAGAAGCTCGCGCGGCTCCTGCCCGCGGGCCAAGGCGTCGGCATGCAGCGACCCGGTGTCCGCGCCGCGCTCCGCCTCGCCGAGAAGGACTTCGTGAAGAAGTTCCACGCCGACGTGGAACGCTGATCGAGCGGGCCTTCGGAGCGGGGAGTCGCCGACCCTCCTTGCCTCGCCCGGAGAGTGCGTCAAATTCCCGTACGAAGAGGAGATTCCGGCCCAGCTGCACGGCGGCAGAGGAAGCGGTCGACGGTGGTTGCACGCGTCGAAGATCCTCGTACACAAGGAGGGCTCCCGCGTCCCCTACCCCCAACCGTCGAGCATCCCATGACCCTGGCTCACGACGACGACGGCATCATCGACCTCCGCGCGCTCGCCTCCACGCCGCCTCCTCGCGGCGCCTTCGCGATACCTTCACCGTTTGCGAGCGAGCCGCCTCCGGCGTTCGCGCGCGACGCGGACGACATCGACGGCACGACGAGCGGTCCCGTGCGCAGCTCGAAGGGCAGGACAATCGGCATCGTCTTCGCGACGGCTGCAGTCCTCGCGCTGGGCTGCGTCGGCATCGGCTTCGTGTTCCGCGGCGCGACGGCAGCTCCGCCGCGCGCGGCTGCGGCCGCTCTGGCCGCGCCTCCGCCCGCCGAGGCGAAGCCTGCGCCCGCTCCGGAGCCTGCGCCCGCTGCGGTCGCCGCGAGCGCGGACGACAGCACGGCCGCCTCGGACACGACGACGACTACCAAGAAGACAAAGGGCGGAAAGGCTCGCAGCGGCGGCGCGAAGGCCACGAAGGCCGCCGCGGCGCCCGCGAAGGCGGCCGTCTTCAAGGCGACGTCGAGCGACGCATGCAATTGCCACGGCGACTTCCAGTGCAACATCCGTTGCGCTGCGAACAAGTAGCGCCTCAGCCCGGCTGCGGGGTTCTTCCGCTGTCGCTAGCGCTGCTTTCCGAGCAACCCACGCTCACTAGGGCGTCGCGACACCAACGTGCACGAGTCCGGGAAGTACGACGTCGCGCACGGCGGCGTCGATGACGTCCTCTTGCTCGACTGCGCTGAGATGGCCGTGGGCAGCGATGCCCTCTTCGGGCAGGTACGGGTCCCGCTTCTTCCACTCCGCCACGTTCACGCGCACGAGCCGCGGCGCCCACGCGGCGAGCGACCTCTTCAGCGCGGAACCGACGGCACGCGAGGCGAGGTGCGCCCACCCGAGCCGCGCGTGATCGATCTCGTCCGCGAGATGCGCCTTGTTCGCCGCGGCGGCCGCGGGCGACGTCGCGACCTGCCAGCACGAACGAATCCACTCCGACGCGACGGACTCGTTGATGCAGCACATGCCGAGCGCGAGGAGCGCCACTTCGGTCGGCTCGTCGCCCGTCCCGAAGTCGGGCAACACCGCCGCGCGCGCTTCGGGGACGGTGACGACGGACTCGCCGAGATAGCGCGCCGCGAGCCGCGCGCAGAGCTCGCCGTGACGCCGCTCGTCGTCGATCGCCTTGTCGGCGAGCGCGAGGACCACCGCGACGGCGCCGACCTCACGAAGACGCGGCCGAAACTCCTCGAACGCGACAGCGACACCGAGCTCCGCGGAGGCGCGATGGAGCCAGTGCCCGGCGATGGCCCTTCGTGACGGCTCGCCGAGGAGATCGATCGTCGCGTCGTCCGGCAGCTCGATCCGGTTCGCGTGCGCGCGAGACGGAGAGCGCACTTACTTGATGAGCGCGCAGG
>JAYSXP010000012.1:0-7514 GCA_043717125.1 Polyangiaceae bacterium
AGCTTGTCGCGTTCGAGCTTGCGGTAGAGCGTCGTGCGGTCGAAGCCGAGGACCTTGGCGGCCTGCGTCTTGTTCTGGCCGACCGCCTCCATCACGCGCTGGATGTAGCGTCGCTCGACCTCCTCCATCGTGACGAGATCGGTCGGGTCCTCGGTCGCGACGACGACGAACGAAGCCTTGAAGTCGCGCACCTTCGGCGGGAGATCTTCGACGGTGAGCTCCTCGAACCGCGCGAGAGCCAGCGCGCGCTCGATGCAGTTCTGCAGCTCACGGACGTTGCCCGGCCACGCATAGGCGAGCAGCCGCTCGCCGACGGCGCTCGAGAAGCCCTGCACCTTCTTGCCCATGGGCTCGGAGTAACGGGTGATGAACTGCTGCGCGAGCGCGAGGACGTCGCCGCCGCGTGCGCGCAGCGGCGGGAGTCCGAGCTGGACGACGTTCACGCGGTAATAAAGATCCTCCCGGAAGCGCCCGCTCTCGACGAGCGACTCGAGGTCTCGGTTCGTCGCGGCGAGGATCCGCGCGTCGAAGGGCGTCTCGGCGGTGCCGCCGACGGGGCGGACGGTCCGCTCCTCGAGCGCGCGGAGCAGCTTGGCCTGCATGCCGGGAGGCATCTCGCCGATCTCGTCGAGGAAGAGCGTCCCGTTGCTCGCATCGAGAAAGAGCCCGCGCTTGGCGGTCTTCGCGTCCGTGAAGGCGCCCTTCGCGTGGCCGAAGAGCTCGCTCTCGAGGAGCGCCTCGGGCATCGCCGCGCAGTTGATGGCGATGAAGGGGCCGTCTTTGCGCTTGCTGCGCTTGTGAAGCGCTCGCGCGACGAGCTCCTTGCCGGTGCCGCTCTCGCCCGTCACGAGGACTGTCGCGTCCGTCTCGGCGACGCGCGAGATCGTCTCGTGGACCTTACGCATCGCGGGGCTCTCGCCGAGCAGCTCTGACGTCGGCTTCGCGCGCGCAACCTCCTCGCGAAGGCGCTTCACCTCGTCGCGGAGGCGGCTGTTCTGGATCGCACGCTCGACGGCGACGACGAGCTGCTCGATCTCGAACGGCTTCGTGATGAAGTCGTAGGCGCCGGCACGGAGAACCGCGGTGGCCGTCTCGACGGAGCCGAAGGCCGTGATGACGATGACCGGGACGTCGTGGCGGTTCTGGACGATGCGCTCGGTGAGCTCGACGCCGTTCATCCCACGCATGTTGATGTCGGTGATGACGACGTCGTAGTCCTCGCGCTCGAGCACGTCCCACGCGGCGTCGCCGCTGTGCTGCTGCTGCGCGTGGTACCCGCGCCGCACGAGCGCTTGTTCGATGACCGCCGCCATCTCGGGCTCGTCGTCGACGATGAGGACACGGTGGCGAACCTCCGTCGAAGGCGCGCGGTTCGGGCCATCAAAGGACGAGGGGGTCGGGCTCATGGCGGAGAGCGTCATGGGTGAGAGTCTACTTCCGGTGCTGGTCGAGCGCTAAGCCAGTCGGGGCAGATAGAGCGTGAACGTGCTCCCGCTTCCCAACTCGCTCTTCGCACTCATCCAACCCTCGTGGTCCTCGATGATTCCGTGGGTCACGCTGAGGCCTAGCCCTGTCCCTTCTCCGACACCCTTCGTCGTGAAGAATGGCTCGAAAATACGGCCGATATACTCGTCGGGGATGCCCGCGCCCTCGTCGCGAATCTCGATCACCGCACACTCGCGCTCGATGTCGGGCGTGGAGGGGGGCGCAGCGCGAGTGTTGCGAGTTGCAACGGTCACCGTGCCGCCGCCGGGCATCGCGTGCAGCGCGTTGATGACGAGATTGGTGATCGCTTGCTCGATCTGCGCCGCGTCGACGTTCGCGCGAACGGGCTCGCTCGTCGGATCGACCACCACCCTCACGTTCGACTTCTTCGCGAGGGTGGAGAGCAGGCTCGCCGCGCGCTCGCTGAGCTCACGGAGCTCCGCCTCCGCACGCCTGGGCGTTCGGCGCCGAGCGAAGTCGAGGAGCTGACGCACGATGGCGGTCACGCGGTCGGCCTGAGCCGCGATGATCTTGCAGCTCTCCGGTGCCTCGTCCTTCGGCACCTCACCGGATGCGATCATCTTTGCGCGCATCGCGATCACGGCGAGCGGCGTGCCGAGCTCGTGAGCGATACCCGAGGCGAGCGTTCCCACGGTACGGAGGCGGTCGGCGTGCCGGAGCTGCTCGAGCGCCGCGATGCGCTTGGCCGTCTCGTCGTCGGCGCGCGTTCGCGCGTCGCGGAGCTGATCGCACATCGCGTTCAGGTCGTGGACCAGCGACGAGACCTCGTCCGAGCCCTTGGTGGCGAGCCGATGCGAGAGGTCTCCCGCGCCGATTCGACGCGCCTGCTCCGCGACCTCGGAGAGAGGGCGCGACACGATCCAAGTGGTCAGGACGACCGCGAGGAACGTCGCGAATGCAGCGACGCCCGTGGATGCCACGAGCTGCTCGCGGACCTCCGTCCAGAAGACACGCGAGCGTGCGACCAGCGGACGCGAGAGCTCGAGCGCCGCGGGCCGTTGACCCGGGCGCAGGAGCGGAAGATAGGCGAACACGATGCGCTCACCGCTCGGACGGACGCTCACCCACGTCCGTGTGCGACCTCGGCGGAGGTCGTCGATGATGTCATTCCCTGCCCTCGGCGCGAGCAGGCTTGCGGCGTCGACGTCGAGCCATGCCCACCGCGCCTCGATGCGTTCATCGCGGTCCGTGTACCTGACCAGCTCGAGGGCCTGTGTCTCGCCGTCGCGTTCCCAGACCGCGAGGACCGCCACGCTCAGGGTATGACCGAGCGACGCCAGGTCCTCGGCCACGGTTTCCTCCATGCTCTGCGCTTCGCGCGTCGCAGCGACGGACGAGTAGACGAGCACGCTCAGAACGCCGCACACCAGAAAGGCCAGCGCGAATTTCGTCGCGACTTTCATGGACCTACCGTACCTCAAGGCGGTTCGCGGTCTTCGGCAGCGCGCACGTTGCAGCGTATACAGTGCGGCATTGTGTCAACTCGCCTCAAGGGCCTGCGACAATGGGGCGATCGGCCACATGGGCTCGACCTGAACTTTGCGCGAAATCCTGGAGCTTTTGCCGCGAGGTCCGCGTGGCACGTGCGGTGCTGAGGGGCCGACACGCCTCACAGGGTGCTGGATGGCCCGGCTGCCCGAGGAGAATGGACGGATAGACACGGTGAACATCGCCAGCGCGATTCCCTCGGCTCGCTTCAACGCTCTGCTTGTCGAAGGCGGCAAGGGGCTCGCCCTCGAGAGCTCCTTGCGTGAGCAAGGCTGTCAGGTGCGCCGCATGTCGGCGCGCGCTGCCACGCCGGAGGCGCTCGAGAGCACGGATCTCGTCGTCATCTCTGCCGGCGGCCTTGCCGACGACGAAGTGCTCGAGCTCGTGGGGCGCGCCGCGCTCGGTGCGAGCGTCCTCGTCGCCACCGACGGTACGGACCTGGCGGTCAAAGCTGCGCGCCTCGGCGCGAGCACCGTGCTCGGAGGCTCCGTCGAGCTCGTCTCCGCGCAGCTCGCGCAGGTGCTTGCGGTCGTCGATCTGAAGCGGCGCGTCGCCCGCCACAGCGGTGCAGCGCCGGTCTCGCCGACCAGCGGCGTCGTTCAGCGCCGCTCGACGCCGCTTCCGAAGGAAGCAACTCCCGATGCGCTCGATGCGCTGATCGAGGCGGCCGAAGGCCTCGTCCCGATGCACAAGTTCCAGCGCGTTTACGTCGACTACGCGCTCCGGCGTTTCGGCGGCAACAAGGTCCACACCGCAGCAGCGCTCGGCATCGACCGCCGTACGATTCAGCGGTGGGCACGCGCGCGCGGAGACCAGCCGTCGGCGCCTCTGTCACGCGACGAGCTCCGCTCTTCGTAAGCCGCGAAACGACGTGAGTGGGGGAGGCACGATCGGACGACGATCGTGCCTCTCTTCATTTCGAGGAACGAGGATCGACCTCGCCCTCCCGCCAGCAGTCGCGCACGGGGGTCGTGCAAATGTACACGGCCGTTCGCCCGCAGCCCGTGACCCGCCAGCGAGCGGCCTTCTCCCCGGGCACCTGAGCGATCTCCTGCACGCTCGTGCCCTCGGTCGAGCACCCGAGGTCCTGCGCGACCCGTGAGCGTGGCGTCGTGACCTGTGCGCCGGCACAGGCGCCGAGGACGACGAGCGTGGCGAGGACGGCAATGCGGGGGCAGGTGAGGGAAGAGGTCACTGGCGCGACTGGAGCAAACCGCGTGCGCGGCGGGAAGAATGGTATTTTCCGGGTTTTCGGGGCTCGCGTCGACGTTGGAGCCGTTCGTTCACGTGGCGATCGTCAGCAGGAGCACGGCGCGATGCGGGACTGGCTTTCGGTGAGCGTGCGCTTCGCGTCGACGCAGCGTGTGTCGTCGGCTCCGGTCATGCGGCAGAGCGCGATGACGGCGCGTCGCATCGAGGCGATGGCCCGGCACGGGCCTCCGCAGCTCGCCGTGCCCGTGGGCGCCTCGGCTGGCGGGGGAGCCGAGGCCTTCTTCGGTGGCGCGACGGAGGGGCGGGCGACGCCTGCGGCGGGCGGCGAGGACGTCCCCGACGCACTCGGCGATTCCGGCGCGTAGCGGTTCGACGTGTCCGCGCTGCGCGAAGCCCCACCCGGGGCTTCAAGCTCGGCCTTGGCGGCGGCGATCTGATCCTGCGCTTGCTCGACGGAGCGCGGGTCGTCTGCCAGCGGGTCGGGAGCCGTCGCCTCGGGCGCGGCCATGGCGGGTGAGGCGGCTCGGGGCGCGGCGCCGCCGCACGCCGCGAGGGCGACGACCGAAGCCGCAGCAAGGCCGACACGCAGGGCGGAACCAGAACGCGAACGAACGCCGATCATGGGCTTTCTCCGAGACGAGCAATGGCAGGTGGGCAGCCGGCCACGACGCTATGCGGCCGGAGAGCGAGGAACGCCGCGACGAGCGCACGACCGGACGACGTTCCGATCGACTCGGGATGAAATTGAACGCCGTACACGGGGTGATGCCGATGACGAACGGCCATGACCGTGCCGTCCTTACACCAGGCGGTGAGGGCGAGGCTGGCGGGGAGGGCTGTCGGGTCGACGACGAGGGAGTGGTAGCGCATCGCTTCGAAGGGTTGCGGCAGCCCGTCGAGGATGCCGTCGTTCTCGTGATGGACGAGGCTCGTCTTCCCGTGCATCAGCTCGTGCGCACGAATCACACGCCCGCCGTAGTGGTGGACGATGAGCTGATGGCCGAGGCAGACGCCGAGGATCGGCGTGTGACGTCCGAGCTCTTCGAGGATGGAACGGCAGACGCCGACACGTACCGGATCCGCCGGGTCGCCCGGGCCCGGGGAGAGGATGATGCGGGTCGGCGCGAGCGCGCGTATGCCCTCGAGATCGATGGCGTCGTTGCGGTAGACGACGGGGCGTTCGCCGAGCGCTCCCACGAGCTGCACGAGGTTCCACGTGAACGAGTCGTAGTTGTCGATGACGAGCGTGGTCACCGCGCAGCTCCGCTCGCGAGCCGTTCCGCGTCGGCTTCGGGCTCGGAGAAGGCCGCCAGCGCAGCGAGCAGCGCACGCGCCTTGTGCATCGTCTCGTCGTACTCGGCGACCGGGTCGGAGTCGGCCACGATGGCGCCGCCGACGTCGAGATGGGCGCGCCCGTCCTTCACGACGATCGTGCGAATGACGACGCTCAGATCGAGCGGACCCGAGAAATCGATCCACCCGAGCGCTCCCGAGTAAACACCGCGCTCCGTGGGCTCCAGGCCCTCGAGGATCGTCATCGCCTCGATCTTCGGTGCGCCGGTCATCGAGCCCGGCGGGAAGCAGGCGCGGATCACGTCGATGGCGTCGCGCCCGTCGTCGAGCTGGCCCGTGACCGTGGAGACGAGCTGATGGACCGTCGCATAGTGCTCGACCGCAAAGAGCGACGGCGTCTCGACGGAGCCGAAACGGCACACGCGTCCCAGGTCGTTGCGGACGAGGTCGACGATCATCGCGTTCTCGGCGCGATCCTTCGCGCAGGTGGCGAGGTCCTCGGCGAGCTGCGCGTCTTGCTCGAGCGTGCTGCCGCGAGGTCGTGTGCCTTTGATTGGGCGACTCTGCACGGCTCCCGTGGCGTCGACGGAGAGGAACCGCTCGGGCGACGAGGATGCGACGACGCCCTCGGGGAGGTCGAGGAAGGCTGCGAAGGGCGAAGGGTTCCTGCGGCGGAGCTCCTGCCAGAGCGCGAATGGGTCGCCGGCGAACGGTGCTTCGAGCCGGTGCGTGAGACAGATCTCGAACGCGTCACCGGCCTCGATGTGGGACTTCGCGCTCGCGATCTTCGAGAGGTAGTCCTGGCGAGAGACGACGGGAGCGCAGCGCGACGACGCGAGGAGCGAGGCCTCGGGGCTGGGCACGGGCGTCGCGCCGGGCGCCGTGTGCCGCCGCTCAGGCGGGCGCGGACGATCGGAGAGAAAGCGTATTTGCTGCTCGAACGACGCGAGGACGCCGAGGAGGCGATCGCGTGTCCGTTCGGCCTCGGTTCGCGCACGCGCCATGGTCGGCCCACGACCGAGGATCGAGAGAAAGGAGCTGCCCGTCCGGCGGCACTTGCCGAGCACCCAGTCATGGAAAAACAGCGCGATGTCAGGCATGCCGAGGTGCGGGCGCGGCGCGCAGGGGAGGCGCTCCAGCATCTGACCGGCTTCGTACCCGAAGTAGCCGACCGCGCCGCCGAGCAGCGGGAGCGGCCGACCCTCGAACACGGCAGGGTCGACGGCGTGCTCGTGGAGGAGGGCGCGCAGGACCTCGAGCGGGTCGTCGACGAGGACTCGCATTTCGGCGCCGCGCTCCTGCACGACCACCCGCGCACCGAGCGCGCCGGACGCGAGGCGATGATCGGAGCGAAACGCACGGAAGGCGAGAAACGGTTCGGCGCCGAGCATCGTGAAGTCGCCGCCGTCGAGCACGAACCCGCCGCGGCCCGAGGGAAAAGCGTCGCGGTAGCGATCGACGCGGAGCGAGAGGGTGACCGGCTGGAGGAGGTGAACCTGCGCGCCGTTCATGCCGTTCCCCGCCGCTCGGACATGATCGCGAAGGTGCTCTCGTCGCTGACCACGGCGCGAAGAGCGCCACGGAGAGCCGCAGTTCGTGGAGCACGCACCCCCTCTTCGGCCGGCGCGCGCCCGATGGCGCGTCCGTCGACCGATGCGATGGGCAGGCACTCGACCCGCGAGCTCGTGAAGAAGGCCTCGTCCGCTTCGAAAAGTGCTTCGAGAGGAAGCGTCGCCTCGCGAGGCATCAAACCGACGCGGCGTGCGAGCTCGAGGATCGCCTCGCGCGTGATGCCGGCACGGCAACCCGTCGCGACGGGCGGCGTGAGGAGCTCGTCTCCTTTCACGAGAAACAGGTTTGCCATCGTTCCGCAGGCGAGTGATCCGTCGACCGCGAGCATGATGCCCTCGCCGGCTCCGACATCCCTCGACTGCGCCTCGCGACGCGCGAGGATCAGAGGTGCGTAGCTCGTGCTCTTGACGGTCGGGTCGACGCACGCCGGGGGGATCCGGCGT
>JAYSXP010000111.1:0-6243 GCA_043717125.1 Polyangiaceae bacterium
CTGCCCGAACGAGCCCGAGGATCGCGACGGCGATCAGGACGAGGACGGCTGCCCCGAAGGCTCTGACGGAGACCGCGACGGCGACGGCATCCCCGACAAACTCGACAAGTGCCCGGACGATCCCGAGGACAAGGACGGCTTCCAGGACAAGGACGGCTGCCCCGATCCCGACAACGATCAGGACGGCATCCCCGACAAGAAGGACCTCTGCCCGAACGATCCCGAGGACAAAGACGGCTTCGAGGACACGGACGGTTGCCCGGATCCGGACAACGACAAGGACCAGATCCCCGACGTCGTCGACAAGTGTCCGAACGAGCCCGAGACGTACAACGGCTATCAGGACGAGGACGGCTGCCCGGACAAGGGCAACGTCATCATCGATGACAAAAACATCGTCATCCTTAAGAAGATCAAGTTCAAGACGGGCTCTGCGGAGATCCTCCCGGAGTCGAACGAGATCCTCGACGCCGTCGCCACGACGCTCATCCACCACCCCGAGTTCACGTTGATCGAGATCGCCGGCCACGCCGACGAACGCGCGACCGACGAGTACAACCTGAAGCTCACGCAGGACCGCGTGAACAGCGTCATGACGGCTCTCGTTCAGCGGAAAGTCGCCAAGGACCACATACGGAGCAAGGGTTACGGCGAGTTCTGTCCCGAGGATCCTGGGCACAACGAAGCGGCTTGGGAAAAGAACCGTCGCGTCGAGTTCAAGATCGTGAAGACGAACTCGGGGCCCACGGGCGTCGAGCTCGGCTGCGCGAACGCCGCCTCGAAGGGCGTAAAGCCCGATCCCGTTCCCTGAGAGTGACGAGACGCAGAGAACCGCGGTCTCTGCGGCTTTTCCTCCAGGAACCGTCAGGAGCGCGTGAGCGTTGTCAGGCGGGCTGTGAGCTTGTCGAGGCGCGCTTCGGAGAGGTGCGACGCGATCAGGAGCGTCGCCATCAGCATCGCGAAGTAGCGGACCGGGCCGAACATCAGGCCGATCATCGCGTGCATGCCGACCGCCGCCAGTAGCGCGTACGGGCGCGTGCGATTCCACGCGAACCAGAGCGGCGCGAAGCTCTCGAGCGCGAGCGTCATCACCTGGAACAGCGTCCAGGCCACGGGCGGAAGCAGGTTCGCGAGAAGCAGCGACACGCTCGTTTGGTACGAGCTGTGGAGATGCGTCCAGAGCACGTACGGCTGCTTCAGCCAGTCGCCACGCGCCTTCGCGATGCCCGATGCGCAGTAGATCACCGGGACGAGGAGCTGAAAGAAGCGGACCGACCCGCTGACGACCTCGCGCGGCAGCGCTCTCGTGGGTGCGGCTCGTCTGGCGCGCCAGGCGTCGATGCCGAAGCGTGCCCCGCACGGGCTCAGCGCGAGGGCGACGGCGATGACTGGAGTGAGCTTGCTCACGGTGAAGGCCGCGAGCCGGTCACTGAGCGCGACGTACGCACCTACGGCTGCGAATAGCCACGCTGCGCGTCGCGCCTGAAAGCCTAGGGAGAGCGCAAGGCCCGACGCGACCATCGCGAGCGCCAATGCCCAGGCGGCCCAGCTCGGGAGAGCGGGTAGATAGAGCGGCTGGCGCGGGTCGGCGACTCCGAGGTCCGGAACGCGGAACCCGCCGCTGCCGAGCCACTCGTCGGCGTAGGCGATGCGGCTCGACATGAACCCGAGGATCGCGAGCGGCGCGGCGATGCGAATCAGCTCGAGGCGCGCGACGGGGACGGGCTTCTTCAGCCACGAGAAGAAGCGATCGCCCACGAACAGGTGCGAGGTCGGCGCGCTCACGGGTCGAGATCCTTGCCTTCGTCCTTCGGGGCGCTCGGATCACGCGGGCGATCGCTCTCGTCGTCCTTCTCGCTCGGGCTGGTACCAGCGTCGCTCCCGCACCGCTGCAAGCGCCGCGACTTCGGGGTCCAGTACCAATCGTGCTTCTGCTCGCCGGAGTACGAGCTCACGGGCTTCTGCTCGAACGGCGCGACGTGCTGGCCGGGCGCGGGATAGTCGAGGCGGAGGCTGGAGAAGCGGACGCCGCCGATTCGTGGTCCGCTGGCGTTCTGACGCGCGACGACGAAATCTTCGAGCGCCCGCATCACGTTGCGGTTCTTCCGGTAGAACTGGAGCGCGCGCTGGAAGCGATTCTCCTTGTTGTCCGCGTCGATCTGGAAATACGGCCGCACGTCGATCTCGGCCCACCGACGATCGCTGCAGGACCAACCCTCGGCGCGGTATTCGATCACCTTCGGGGCGGCGTTCACGAAGAGGGCCGCGACCTGCGAGAAGTAGAGCCATGGCCGCGGGGTGAGCTTCGCGGGCCAGGTGCTGCCGACACCGTCGAGCCACACCGTGACGAGGTAGAGAGCGGCGACCGTGATCCACACGCCGCGGAAGCGCGAAGGCCCGGCGCCCGGAAGACGGCGCTTGGCCTTCTTTCGCTTGGTCGGCTTCGGTTCGGGCTCGGGCTCGCCCTCCTCGAGCTCGATCCCGGGCTCGGGGTCGTCGGGTTCGGTCACGGCCGCACTCGTAACCCGTCTCCGTCCTCGGCGTCCACCGGCGTCGCTACGAGTGCTACAGCTCGGTTCATGGAGCGAAAGGCTCGGCGGATGCTCTGGCGCATGGGTCTCGTGACGGTCGGTGCGCTGGAGCTCGCGAACGCGGGCTGCCGGTCGTGTGCCGAGGAGCGTGCTTCGCTGGTCGACGCGGTGCCCGCTCAGCCGACGATGCCGATCGGGATGTTGATGCCTGTCGATGCGTCCGCGGTCACGGGCGAAGCCGGAGCGGGGGCGCTGCGCGTGGCACACGGAATGAAGAGCGGGGCATGGACCGAGCTGCAGCGCGCACACGCGGGGGACGCGCCCGGACGCACGAATTTTGAGCACTGGCGCGATGACTCGTCGTTCGTCTCGCTCGAGGCCATGACGCTCATGCACGAGGCGTTCGCGCGTGCACTTCCGGGATTCGACCTCTTTCTGCCACGACTCTTCGTGCGCGCCGCTCTCGTCAGACTCGCGGCCGAGCTCGAAGCGTTCGCGTCGCGTGGTGCCAACGCGGAGGTCGCCGCGACGGCGCGCGAGCTCGCGCACCTCGCGCGCGGGGCGGTCGACGAGGGCCAGAGCCTCTGGGTGCTCGGCCCCTGAACGAGCTACCCCGGCTCGAGGAGCGCGGCGCCGAAGACACCGGCGCTGTCCCCGAGCTCGTTCTTCACGATGCGGGTCGCGAGCACGTCGTTGAAGACCCAGCGAGCGACTGCCCGCCGCCCCTCGTCGTAGAGTAGCTCGAGGTTGGAGACGCCTCCGCCGAGAACGATGACGTCGGGATCGAGCACGTTGATCACGATCGACAGCGCGCGGCCGAAGGTGTCGACGCGCTCGGCGAGAAGCGCCATCGCGACCCTCTCGCCTTCCTTCGCGAGCTCGCCGATCTCCGCGAGATGCAGCTGTTTTCCGCTTCGTGAAGCGTAGTCGCGCTCGATGGCCGGGCCCGAGAGGTACGTCTCGATGCAGCCACGCCGACCGCAGTAGCAAGGCGGGCCGGCGTCCGGATCGAGCACGACGTGGCCCCACTCACCGGCGATGCCTTGGGCTCCGTCCCACGCGCGCGCGCGGGTCGCGTCTTGTGACGTGCGCATCACGACGCCACCACCGACGCCTGTTCCCATGATGACGCCGAACGTGACGCGCGCTCCGCGTGCAGCGCCCCAGACCGCCTCGGCGAGCGCGAAGCAGTTCGCGTCGTTCGCGAAGGCGACGTCCGTGCGGCCGAGAGCTTTCATGAGGTCGGCGCGAAAAGGCATGCCGTTGAGGCATGTCGTGTTCGAGTTCTTGACGAGCTGAACCTGCGACGCGCTTCCGTCGGCGCGTCGCGTCGTGACGGAGCCCGGCATCCCCACGCCGATACCTCCGATGCTCGCCGCGGCGCCAGAGTCGACGCCGGCATCGCGCGCGACGTCCGCGATGAGCGCGCGCGTCTGCTCGACGATGTGCGCGTAGCCGAGCTCACGGGCCGTCGCGATCCGACGCCGGGCGAGAACCTCGGGGTCGGCTCCGCCTAGGCGGACCACGACCGCTTCGGTCTTGGTGCCGCCGAGGTCGACGCCGATGCGCAGCTCTTGAGTCACGCTCCGCAGCCTACGCGGAGCGGGTCGCTCAGGCGTCGACGTCTTCCGCGACGCCGCCCTTCTTGAGATTTCCGCCGGCCGCCGCGAGGAGATACGCCTCGATGAACGGTTCGAGGTCGCCGTCGAGAACGCCGTCTACGTTACCGACCTCGTAGCTGGTGCGGAGATCCTTCACGAGCCGGTAGGGCGCGAGGACGTAGCTGCGGATCTGGTTTCCCCAGCCGATCTGCGTCTTCGTGGCCTGGTAGGCCGCGGCGGCGTCCTCCCGCTTCTGCATCTCCATCTCATAAAGCTTCGCCTTGACCATCTTCAGCGCTGTGCGCCGGTTCTGGAGCTGGGAGCGCTCGGCGCGACACACGATGACGATGCCGGACGGAAGGTGCTTCATGCGCACGGCCGTCTCGACCTTGTTGACGTTCTGACCGCCCTTGCCGCCAGCACGCATCGTCGTGGTCTCGAGATCCTCGTCCTTCACGACGATGTCGATCTCGTCCTCGATGTCGGGCGTGACTTCGACGGCCGCAAAGGCCGTCTGCCGCCGCGCGTTCGCGTCGAACGGCGAGATACGCACGAGTCGATGCACGCCGATCTCGCTCCGCAGATAGCCGAACGCGTGATCGCCAGCGACGGTGAACGAGACGCTGTTGATGCCCGCCTCGTCGCCGTCTTCGAAGTCGACGATCTCCGTCTTGTAGCCGCGACGCTCGCAGAAGCGCATGTACATGCGCATGAGCATCTGGCCCCAGTCCTTCGCGTCGACGCCGCCGGCGCCGGGATGGATGCTGAGGATCGCGTTGGCGTGATCGACCTGGCCGGCGAGCATGCGCCCCAGCTCGGCCTTGCGGAGACCCGCTTCGAGCGCGGGCAGCTGCCCGGCGATCTCGGCGACGATGCTGTCGTCCTTCTCGGCGGCGCCGAGCTCGAGCATCTCTTGGGCGTCGTTGATGGCGCGGGTCAGCTTCTCGACCTCGTCGACCTTCTGTTCGATCCCGGCGCGCTTGCGGGTGACCACTTGCGCCTTCTTGGAGTCATCCCAGAAGCCGGGGGTCATCGTCGACTCGTTCAGTCGATTGATTTCGTCCGTGAGCTTCGGGACGTCAAAGATGCCCCCTTAGCGTCATGAGACGCCTTTGAAGGTCCTCGAGCTTGATTCGCGACTCGGCGAGCATGAGGGAAGCAATGGCATGCGGGCTCGCCCGGCGTCAAGCGGCGCTTCTTTTTTGCCCGCCGTCGCGGGGCTCGAAGGCGTCGGTTGCCCGGCGAAGCCGACCTCGTCGGTCGAGCCGGCGTGTTCACGCCGCGCGCCACGGACGAGGACCCGTGCGCGGCCTTCGCGCACTGAGCCGACCGACGAACCGGTGGTTACGCGAGCGACTGCGCCTTTCCGCCGCCGAGCGAGACCTGCCGCGAGAGCGCCGCGCGCATCTCGCTCGTCAGCCCGAGCGCGTCGCCGAGCACCTTGTGCAGCGCGTCCTCCTGCTCGCTCGCTTCGTGATCGACGAAGGCTACCCCGAGCGCAAGCCGGTAAGCCGCGGCGTGAAGCTCCTTCTCGAGCGACGGCACCAGCTCGCGGACCCGAGCCTCGATCTCTGCCTGCTCCACGTTGTGCGCAAAGCGCGCGATGAGCCCGTCGAGCTCCGGCGGGGTCACCCGTTTGCCGTACAAGCGCGACGCGATCCGTTCGAAGGTGACGAGCTCCTCGTCGGCGAGGCGGCCGTCGGCGGCCGTCACCAGGTAGGCGAGCTCGAGCAGGATCTCCGTCTGCTCGGGGGAGGGGGCGAGCGTGGAGGGGATCAGCTCTTCGGTCGACACGAGCGAGAGCGTACCACCAGTTGCCAGGTGCCGCGTTCACAGCGCCTCGGGCGCCGTCGACGCCGCCGGAACGATCGGGCCTTTCACCACGAACCGTGGCCTCGACGCGGTAAACCAACCGCCGGTGAGCACGTCGAGCGTGGCCTCCGCTTCCATGACGCGGAGCGAGGCCTCGACCTCGTCGCGCGAGGGCCGACTCGGCGGCTCACGCGCATCGCGTGATGCGGCCTGCGCCCAGCGCACCTCGAGGCACCCGCGATGCCAGTGGAAGAGTGCCTCCAGAACGCGGCCGCCGATGCGCGCGCGCGCATCGTGCC
>JAYSXP010000112.1:0-46452 GCA_043717125.1 Polyangiaceae bacterium
GCCTTGCGGTTCCTCTTCCTCGTCCTCACCGCGCTCGTGATTGCCGTGACTGCCCTCGGCTGCTTCAACGCGTCGTGCAAACCGCAAGAGGCACGCGGCGTGAACATGCGCTGCGGCGGCGGCGCGCGCGGCTTCATGTGGACCGGAACGGGGTGCATCTACACGACCGCCTGCAACTGCACCGGCCCCGACTGCCAGAGCCTCTACTCGACGCAGGACGCGTGCGAGACGGCTCACATCCACTGCAATTAGATCACGGCGGCGGCGCGGACACCGCCGCAACAAGCGACGGGCTCGCGAGCTCGTGGATCGTGAGCGACGGCGCCGGGATGGCAGCGGTCGCAAGGTCCACGAGCCGCGCGTGATGCGTGAAGAAGAGGACCTGCATCCGCGTCGCGAGCTCGGCGATCACCTCGAGCGCGGCGCGTGAGCGCTCGTCGTCGAACTGGATCAGCACGTCGTCGAGGACGAGCGGCATCGGCTCGGCGAGCTCCGCATAGCGGAGGAGGCTCGCGAGGCGCAGGCTCAGGTAGAGCTGGTCACGAGTGCCCTCGCTGAGGCCCTCGATGTCGACCTCGACGTTGCCCTCGCGCACGCACTTCAGCGCGGGCTTGTCCTTGTCGTTGTATCCTGCACGCACTCCGCGGAAGCCGCCCAGCGTGAGTCGCGCGAACAGCTGCGATGCCTTTGTCAGCATCGGGCCCTGATTTTCCTGACGATAGCGCTCGATCTCACGGCCGAGGATGAACGCGGCGACCTTCGCGCGCACGTAACGCTCCACGTTCGAGCGCACGCGGGCGAGCGCCTCCTGGGCATCGGCCGACGCCCCGGCGGCGCCGGAGTCGACACGCATCTCGGTGATGCCGTTCTCGATGCCGCCGATGAGGTGGGTCTCGCGCGTGAGGTCCGTGTCCACCTCGGCTAGCTGCACGTCGACTTCCTCGAGCGCGCGGTCTGCGGCATCCGGATCGGCGACGAGCCGCGCGATCTCGTCGGGAACGACCTCGTCACCGAGCTGCGCGAGCTGCGCAACGGCGTCTTCGAGCTGGCCCTCCGCCGCCTGCGCACGACCCGCGCGCGCGGAGAGCGCCGTCACCACGTCGCGAGCCGGAAGTCCCGCGAGATCCGCGGCGAGCTCGCCGGCCGCCCGAGTCGCCTCCTCCTCGAACGCGTGCGCCTCCTCGCCGGCCGCCTTGGCGCGCGCTTCGGCGCTCACGCGCAGGTCCTCCAGCTTGAAGAGCTCACGGAGCGCCTCGAGCGCGCTCGTCACCTCGTCCGCGGAGGCATCCGGGGGAACGCCGAGCGGCCCGACCAGCTCCACGAGCCGGGCGCCCACGCCTTCGAGCAGAGCCTCGTCGCGGAGCAGCCCGGCCTTGCGTTCGTCGATCTCGGGGTCGAGCTTGGCGATGGCACGCACGGCCTCATCCGCTCCGCGACGAGCGGCCTCGAGCGAATCGAGCCTCGCCGAGGCACGGTCGAGCAGCTCGACGAGACCAAGCGCTCGCGCGTCGGTCGTGTCGCCGAGCGCCGTCGCGAGCTCGTCGCGTGCGGTCGCCAGCTTCTGTGCGGTGTCGGCGGCGTCCGTCTCGAGGTCGCGGACGGAGGCAAAGGCTTCCACGATCTGTGCGTGCTTCTGCAGCCACGCGCGCATCTCCGCGAGCCCCGCGACCTCGACGCCGGCCGGAGCCCACGCGAGCGCGTGCTGCGCGTCGAGCGCCGCGCGCTCGACGCTGACCTTGGCGAGCTCTGCCTCGACCTGCGCGCGCTGCTGCTCGAGTGTCGTCTGCCGGCCGCGGAGGCTCGAGAGCCTGGTCACGCGGTCCGCCTCGACGATCATGCGGTCGGCGATCACGTCGGCGTCACGCACGGTGCGTTCCAGCTCCGAATCGAGCGCGGCGAGCGCCTTGGCGAGCGCCTTGGCGGAACGCGCCTCGCGGACGCGAGCCCACGCCATGTCACGGGCGGTGCGCGCGGCGCGCAGATCCGAGGCCGCGGGAGGCGCGAAATCACCGCTGGCCTCGGCGAGCTCCAGCTCGACGGCGCTCGCCTGACGCTCGAGATCGGCAAGGCGCTCCTGGTGCCGCGCGATCCCACGTTCGACGTCGGACGCGCGCTTGGCGAGCTCGTCGAGAGCGCCTTCTGCGGGCAAGCGTAGCCCTACGAGCTGCTCCAGCGTTCCGCCGTACGAGCGGAGCGTCGTGGCGCGTCCCTCGAGCTCCTGGCGCTTTCGCGCAGCCTTCGCCTTTTCGGCGGTGTGGCGCGCGATGGTGTCGCCGAGACCGCGGGCTCGTTCGACCGACCGCACCAGCGCAGAGGTCACGGTGGAGTCGGTGACGTGCGGTGCATCCGCGATGACGCGGAAGCGCGCGAGCTCGCGTTCGCTGCGGGCGAGCTCCGTGCGAGAGGTCTCGATAGCCTGCGAAAGTGTCGCGCGCTCCTGGAGGAGGCGCTGGATGCGGGACTCCGTACGGCCGTCGATCCGCTTGTCGGTGGAGCTCGAGGGAGCTCCTGCACGACGCGCGGCGTCGGCCACCCGGTCACGGAGCTTCTGCGCCTCTGCATGCCCGTCGCGCTCGGTCAGCTTGGCTTGGTCGTAGGCCCCGAGCCGCGAGTGGAGCGACGTGATGCGCGCCGCGTGACGCGCAACACCACCGAGTGAAGCGACGAGCGCTACGAGCTGGGCGCGCTTGCGCTCGAGCGGGACGCGACGGCTGGCGCGCGCGAGGTGCGTACGCCGCGCGGTGATCTCCATGCGCTTCGCCGCGTGCTCGCCGCGCCGCTTCTTCGCCTCGTCGAGCGCGTCGCGCTGCTTCGTGTACGCCTCGGGCAGGCTCTGCTTCTCCTTGATCGCCTTCTGCGCCGCCTCGAGCTCCTTGAGCGCCGTATTGAGGGCCGGTGCCGTCGCGCGCGGTTTGTAGAGGCGGTCTGCCTCGTCCGTCAGGTGTGCGAGCAGACGCCGCGCGTCACCGCCGCCGCCGACGCTCGCATCGAAGAGGCTACCGCCGATGTCACCGCGGCCCTCGAGCAACGCCCTGGCGCCGTGCTGCAACGTGTCGTGGTCGAGACCGAACGCGTGGTGGAAGGTCTCCTCCGAGACGCCGCGCAGCAGCTTCTGGACGACGGCCTCGTCGAGCGCGGCGCCGCGCTCGTCGAGCAGCGTGTTCGGTCCGCCCTTGGAGACGCCCTTCCTGCGAACGACACGCACCTGGGTACCGTCGTCGCCGACGAGCGTCCCGCCGATGCGCAGCTCACCCGGTTTGTGGACGTGCGCGTCCACCGTACGCGTGTCGATGCCGTAGAGCAGTCCGGTGATCGCGCGGAGCGTCGTGCTCTTCCCTGCCTCATTGCGACCGAACACGACGTGAAGGCCCGGCGCCGAGAGATCGAGATCAAGCCCGCGGAACGGCCCGTACGCGATGAGCTGGAGCTGCGCGATCCGCATCGGTCAGCTCACGGCCCCGTCAGAGACCGGGGACTCGAGGAGGCGGGGCAGGAGCGTCTGCTCGACGTCGTCGACGATGGCGCGGATCACGGCGGGGTCACTCAGGATGAGCGCGCCGTCGCCTTCGCGCACTGTCTCGGGAAGCTTCTTGTCGAGGTCGGCGAGCAAGGCGACGAGCTCTGCGAGCTCCTTCGGGTCGTCCTTGATGGCGGCGAGCCTCCGGGCGAGGTGCCCGACGGCGCCGGCCTCCTCGCGGACCTTCGCGAGGTCGAACGTGGAGCGCGTGCCGACCTGGATCTTCTCGAGCCACACCGAGTCTCCGAGCGCATCGTTGGCGGCGGCACGGAGCTGGGCGTCGAACTGGTCGAGGTCGTTCCTCACGGCACCGTTCGCGCGCGTCGTGCCTCCGACGGAGATGCGAGCGGCGAGCAAGCGATCGGGAGCAGCCTCCGCGTGGTTCACGAGGGACTCACGGGCGCGGTCGACGATCTCGAGCGCGTCCGAGGCGTCCGTGGCGTCGACGACCAGATGCGCCCAGCGAACGACGTCGAGAGCGCGGTGCTCGACGGTCGTCACGTTGCCGCTCTCGACCGTCACGAGGCTCGCCCCTTTGCTGCCCGTCTCCCTGGCGTGGCGGCCCTGGAGATTCCCGGGGAACACGATCCAGGGCTCGGTGGAGAGGACCTCGCGCGCATGCACGTGACCGAGCGCCCAGTAGTCGTAGCCCTTCGCGCGCATCGTATCGAGCGTGGTCGGTGCGTAGCGATCGTGGCCCTCGCGTCCATCGAGACACGTGTGGAGGAGGCCGATGTTGAACATGCCGCGCGTCGCGTCCGGGTAGCGCGCGGCAAGGTCGTCCGTCGTGGCCTTCTGCGCGAAGCTCTGGCCGTGCACGCACGTTCCGGCGTCGGCGAGCTCGATGGTCTCGGGCTTCTTCGACGAGAGCTCGCGAACGTTGTCGGGTAGCCGCAGGCTCTTCGTAATCGCGCTGGCGGCGTCGTGGTTGCCGCGCACGATGACGACCGGAACCCCGGCTTCGCGGAGCTTCGTCATCTGTGTCGCGAAGAAGAGGCCGGTCGAGAAGTCCTTCCAGCTCCCGTCGAAGACGTCTCCGGCGAGGAGCAGAAACGCCGCTTGCTCGTCGATGCAGAGGGCGACCAGGTTCTCGAGCGCGCGGCGCGTGGCCGCGCGCATGCGAGCGGCAGGAGCCCCCTCGTACCGGTCGAGCCCGCGCAGAGGGCTGTCGATGTGGAGATCGGCAGCGTGAACGAACTTCACGCAGCGATTATAGCAGACGCGGCGCACCTCGAAGGCGCGCATCGGGCTCTCGGCTCGCTCGTTGCGACGACTCCCGTCGCTGGCGCTCCCCAGACGAGCCACGCGTCACCGAGCTCGTGACCGAGCAGCCCTTCCCGCTCCGCCATGGCCAGCGCCGCGTCCAGCACTTCGTGCCCCGCGAACGCGCGGAGGAGCGCAAAATGGGTCGTGTCCGACTCGTGGACCCCGGTGAGGAGGCCGTCGACGACCATGCGCTTGGTGGTCGGGCCGAGGAGCAGCTCCGTGACGCCGGACGCTGCGCGCAGCGGTCCCGCTCCCGACAGACGCGCGGCCGACTCGAGCGCGCGGACGACACTCGTCCCGATCGCGAGGACGCGGCCCCCTCGCGTCTTGGCTCGGAGCACGGCGCGGACGGCAGCGTCGCCGACCTCGAACCGCTCGGCCAGCGGAAGCCGCGCGTCGATCGCGGCATCGCCTGTGGAAGAGAGCCCGGCGGCGTGCGTGACGAACGCGATCTCCACCCCACGCCTGCGAAGGGCAACGAGCGTCTCGATGCGCATCGCCCGGCCTGCGGAGGGCATCTCCACGGCCCAGGGTCGACCCGCCCATGCGTTTTGCACGTCCCGGAGCGCGAGCAAGCCGGGAACATGTGCATACTGCACGGGACGACCGAATCGATAGAGCGCGGCCCAGGTCGCGGCGGCGCCGCCGCCCTCCAACGCCCGGAGCTCCACGTCGACGAGCCGCGTGGAGAACGTAGCGACACCGAGCACGACCGCGACGAACTCGTCGTCGAGCTGCAAGATCTCCCCGATCGCGACCTCCAACGGCGGCGGTCGATCTTCGGTCCTCGTCCGGTGGTCGCCGCGACCGAGCAGTGCGACTCTGAAACGTAGGCCGTCGTCCGGCGCCGGAAGCGCTCCGACGAGGCGGAGCTCGATCGCGTCACCGCGGACCGTTCGTCCGTCGAGCGACGCGGGCAGCGTCGCCGCGTCGTTCAACACGACGAGATCGCCGGCTCGCAGCAGCGCGGGCAGCTCGAGCGCGCGGCTCGTCTCCCCGATTCCGCTCTCCGCGTCCACGACGAGCACGCGGTGCTCGGCCGCGGCGCGCGGCGCACTCGCCGGCTTCATCACGAGACCCCCAATCGAGAGCCGTTGGGGATCGACTCCGACGTCCGGATCAGAGCCACGACCTTGGCGGCCACGTCGGCGGGTCGTGCAAGCGTCGAGCGATCGGTGTCGGGCATCGCGTCAGCGTGCATCTTCGTGTCCATCTCCCCCGGGTCGATCGCGAGGAACCGCACGGGGTCGAGCTCGGCGGCGAGGGAGCGCGCGAGGTGGTCCTGGGCGGCCTTCGAGATGCCGTACGAGCCCCAGTGGGCGTAGGCGCCCACCGCGGCGTCGGAGCTGAGGAAGAGCACGAGGCCACGCTGCCGGAGCACCATTGGGCCCGCGAGCGCCTTGGTGAGGCGGAACGGCCCGACGAGGTTCACCGCGAGCACGCGCTCGAAGTCCTCGCAGTCCGTATCGATGAGGAGCGGCATCGGTACTTGGCCGAGCGTGCTCGCGGCATGCACGACGATCTCGATCTCTCCCACCAGCGCGGCCGCAGCGCCGGCAATGCGGTGTACGGCCTCTTTGTCTCCGACGTCGAACGCGAGCCCGTGCGCTTCACCGCCGCGTCCGCTGGCTCCAGCGTCGTCCATTACGACGCGCACGGCATCGGCGAGATCGCGCGCGCTCCTCGCGACCATCACCACCCGCGCGCCCCCGCGAACGAGCGCACGCGCGAGCTCGAGGCCCAGGCCCCGGCTCGCCCCCGTGACCAGCACGCCTGTGTTCAGAATCTCCATGGCGACCTCCATGTCTGCAGCATGCGTCATCAACTCTCTCGTGGTGGCATGAGTGACAATGCATTGGAGTGCTGCTACCTCGTTGTCATGGACGACGTGGCGACGCGGCTCGGGCGGAACATGCGAACGCTGCGCGAGGGCCGCTCGCTCACGCAGGCGCAGATAGCCAAGACGGCAAGCCTGCCCCGCGCGACGTGGGCCAACCTGGAGTCCGGCGCGGCGAATCCCACGCTCGCGGTGCTCGATCGCGTCGCGACGGCGTTCCAGGTGACAATCGAGGAGCTCATCGCCGCGCCCCGCTCGGAGGCGCGGCACTACCCGAAGACCTCTCTACCGACGAAGCTCCGCGGCGCGGTCTCCATCCACAAGCTCCTGCCCGATCCCATCCCGGGCATGGAGATCGATCGGCTCGAGCTGCCGCCCCACGCGAAGATGACGGGCGTACCGCACATGCCCGGCACTCGCGAGTACCTCGCGTGCGAAGCTGGCCAGCTCGTGCTCGTGGCGTCGGGCGAGGAGTACCGCCTCGCGGCAGGAGACGTGGTGGCGTTCCGCGGCGACCAGCGCCACTCGTACGTCAACGCGAGCGCACGGCCCGCCGTCGCCTACTCCGTCGTCGTGATCGCGAGACGCTGACGTCCTCTCAGGAGGCGCGGCGAGACGTCGAGCGACGGTCACGCGTGAACGCAGCGGTCAGCGCCTCGGCCAGCTCGTCGAGCTCGCCTGGACCGCCACGGCGATCGGTGCCGCGCCGGTTGCCGAACGCCGTCCGCAGCTCGGCGACGGTGACGGCCTTCCAGCCCGAGCGGCGATGCATCAGCTCGTGCGTGCCGCAGAGCGCGACGCACGGCTCGTTCGCGAGCTCGACCTCGACGAGGCCGCGCGCATCCGACATGCCGCAAACCACGCAAGGGGCGTTCGTATCGGTCCTCGAGATCTTGCTGCCGCCGGCCGCGCGCTCAGGGTGCTTCTGCATCATCCTCCCGAAAATCGCCGAGCCGTCGATGCCGGGCCAAGTTTCCGTCGCCACGGGCCCGGTGTATACAAAGCCATGGCGACCTTTCTCGTTACCGGCGGCGCCGGCTTCATCGGTTCCTCGATCGCCGAGGCGCTCCTCGCGAAGGGCGAGCGCGTGCGAATCCTCGACGACTTCTCCACCGGAAGGCGGGGCAACCTCGAGGGCCTGAAGGGAAACGTGGAGCTGGTCGAAGGCTCCGTCGTCGACTCTGCGCTGGTGGCCAAGGCCATGGCCGGAGTCGAGGTGGTGTTCCACGAGGCCGCCATTCCGTCGGTCGCGCGCTCGGTGGAGAACCCGATCGAGTCGCTGCAGTCGACGGTGATGGGCACGACCTCCGTGCTCGAAGCGGCGCGTCACACGAAGGTCCGGCGCGTCATCTTCGCCGCGAGCTCGTCCGCGTACGGCGACACGCCCGTGCTCCCGAAGATCGAGACGATGTCGCCCGCGCCCCTCTCCCCTTACGCGGTCGCGAAGCTGAGCGCCGAGCATCTCATGCGCGTCTTCGCCAGGCTCCACGGCCTCGAGACGCTCAGCCTCCGCTACTTCAACGTGTTCGGTCCTCGCCAGGATCCGACGAGCCAGTACGCCGCCGTCATTCCCAATTTCATCACGGCAGCGCTGAAGCGCACGCGCCCCGTCGTTTACGGCGACGGCGAGCAGACGCGTGATTTTTGCTTCATCGAAAATACGGTCAACGCGAACCTGCTCGGTGCGTCGACGTCGAACAAGCTCTCGGGCGAGGTCGTCAACATCGCGTGCGGCGAGCGCATCTCGCTGAACAAGCTGCTCTCGATCATCGGCGAGGAGTCCGGCACCAAGCTCGCTGCCGAGTACAAGCCCGCACGCGCCGGCGACGTTCGCGATTCGCTCGCGTCGATCGACGCGGCGCGTGCGCTCATCGGCTACGAGCCGAAGGTCGACGTCCGCGAGGGTCTCAAGCGTACGCTCGCCGCGTTCAAGGCGATGTACGCGTGAACACGATCGGGTAGACGACCGTGACGATGCCGCCTTCGGGCTTCGGAAACGTCATCGCCTGGTAGGCCCTCGTCACGCATTGCGCGACCTTGACGTCGGCGATCGTCGTATCGCTCCACGGTGACGCGAGCGCGACCTGCCCCTCGCGGTCGATGACGAACTTGACCACGACCCGGCCCTCGAGATCGGGATTGTCCTTCAGCCCGGCCTCGTAGCACGCGCGCATGCGTCCGAAGCTCTGCCTCACGACGCGTTGGACGGCCTCGGGAGGAAGCCGGCCGTTGACCTGGGTTCCTCCGTCGCCGCCCCACACCAACGAGTACGTGCCGGCGACGTGCTCGCGACGCTTCGCGATCGCGCCCGCGCCGAAGCCCTTCGCGTCGCCCGTGCCGCCCGCGCGTCCGAGGGTACCGATCGACCCGAGCTTCACGCCTGCGCCGAAGCCTCCCGCGCCTTGACCGGGGCCGGTGAGACCGAGCCCGCCCATCCCGGCAGCGTCGTCGATCGTGGAACCGAAGATGTTGCCCATCGCCGACGGCCCGCTCTCCGCCGCGAACGCGGAGCTCCCCGCGTGCGCACCGGTCTCGTCGCCTGCGAGGAGCGTCAGGATGCCGAACGTCGACACCTCTTCGCGACCCGGCTTGTCTGCGCGTCGCGTCTCACCCTTCGTAATCCTGAGCCGCGCCGCGGTCTCGGTGACCTTCGACGGATTTCCGGCTGCGGCCTGCTCCCTGTCCGGCGTAGGCGCGGACATGCCCGGCTCGACCCGGCTCTTCTCGAGCGCCGCCGCGAGCTCGCGCGAGGCTCGGTCCTCCGCCGACGCGACCATCCGCTGCATCGTCTCGCGCGCGGCCTGCTCCGAGGCGCCCTCGTCGACGCGCGCATGCGACATGAGCCCGAGCACGGTCAGGTGCAGCGCGGCGGCTCCGAGGATGCCGAGCGCGGTGCGCATGCTCGGGAGCGCGCGTGGAAGCTTCACCGCGTCGTCGGCCACAAGGGCGAGCCGGAGCAGCGTGCGCCCCATCCGCAGCGTCATGCGGCAACCCTCGGGCACGAGCGCGCCGTTCGGCAGCCGGAGCCGGAAGGTCCCCGACGCGTCGGCGCCGCCGAGCTCGAGGTCCGCGCAGCCAGACACGTTCATGCCGAGATCAGTCACGCGGATGACGGACCGCGTCGCGAGATGGCGTATGCCGAGCGTATCGCGCCCCCAGAGGAGCGTGGCCTCGAGCAGCAGCGGCCCGGTCGCATCACTCGCCGGCGTCACCGCCTCGATCGACGCATACGGAGTGACGATCATCCGGTCGCTTGCCCGCATCCCCTGGCAGACTCCCCACGGCCCAAAAAGTTCCGGCGCTTACCAAGCCCACGCGGGGCCCATTTTCAAGCGGGTTCGGGGTCGTCGAGCTGCGCCGTGGGCTGCCAGTCTGGGCGGACCAGCGCGCGCACCAGCCCCGCACCGAAGCCCGCGCCGTGCGCCGCGTGCATCACGGGGAAGGCCGCCCACGCGATAGGGATCGTCGCGATCCCCTCGTCGCGCGCGACGCGCGCCGCCGCCGCCCCCGTCATGAGCGCGTAGGCCGCGAGCGCGAACGGCGTGATCGGCTGGATGCTCGAGGTGGCGACGAGCGCGCCTCCGCAAGCGACGAGCGCGAGCGGGCCAAGCGTACGGATCGACGCCAGCCTGCGCTCCTTCACCGTGCGGCGAGCGCGGCTACGCCCGAGCTGGTACTGGCGACGAAAGAGCTCCTTGAACGAGCAGGCCTCAGCCTTGTGCACGACGATGTCGCGCCGGACCGTCACCGTGCCTCCCGACTGCGTGATCCGATGCGAGAGCTCGTCGTCCTCGTCGATGCGCGTGCTCGGGTCGAACATGCCGATACGCTCGAACACGCGACGCCGGACGGCCCCGAGCAGCGCGGGGCCGCCGTCGGGATCGCGCGCGAGCTCCGCGCTCGCCGTGAAGGAGAGCTTGGTCTTCTGGACGGCCGAGAGGGCGCGCGCGACGAGCGTGCGACCCATGACGCGTGGAACGATCGCGAGCTCCTCGGCGCGCGAGCCCACGAGCGCCTGCACGCACTTGGTCACGTGCGTCCGGCCGTAGTCCCCACCGGGGTCCATCGGAACGACGATCTCGCCGCATGCTGCACGCACGATCGCATTGAGCGCGGCCGCGCGTGTCCGCTTCGGGTTGTCGATCATCCGTACGCGAGGGTCGTCGCCGGCGACGCGCAGGATGATCTCGCGTGTCGCATCCATGCTCATCGCGTCTGCGACGAGCACCTCGACGAGCTCGTTCGGGTAGTCCTGAGCGAGCGCGCTGCGAAGACAGGATTCGACGCGCGCTTCGTCGTCCGAGGTGGTTACCGCGATGGTGACGGCGAGGGCGACGTCCATATTCGAGTCGGGTGAGGGCTCCACCATGGCGTCGCACCGTAGCACTCGGTGCGCTGCCTACCTCACGCCCGCTTGCGGCGGCGGCTCGCAGCCAGACCGAACACCGCGGCGAGCAGACCCGCGAGCGGGCCGAAGTCCGTGCTGCCCGAGGAGACGTTGCAGCCCGACGAGTCCACGGCGGTGAGCGTCGTGCGCTTCCTCTTCGGCGTTGTGCTCGTTCCGGTCGGGGTCGTCGGCTCGTCGCCGGTCGTGTCGCTGGTCGTGTCGCCCGTCGTGGTGCCGGGATCGGTGCCCGTGCCGGTTCCCGTGCTTGTGCCGGTCCCCGTGCCGGGCGCGGTCGGAACCGGGGCCGCCTTGGGATCCACGATGGTGGAGCACGTTCCCTGAACGATGCCCGTAGCCTTCCACGCGCAGTCGACGATGTTCAGCTCGTTGTCGGTGAGCGCGAGATCCTTCGCCGCCTGCATGACGCCCTGCGCGGCCTGCGCGAAGTTCGTCGTCGAGAGGAAGTACTTGGTGTTCGCGCGGTACCAGAGCTTCTCGCTCTTCTCCCAGCCGATGCCGAACTTGACGGCGGTGCCGGACGTCGGGTTCGTGCCGCCCATCGTCATCAGGAACGCGGCGTTGTTCGGGATGCCGCTGTTGATGTGCACCCCGCCGTTGTCCTGCTGCGTGTTCACGTACGCCGACATGTTGGCCGGCTGCTGGCCGTTCGCGGGGGCCTTGAAGTCACGGAGGCCGGTGCTGGTCTTGGCGATGCTCTCGCCCATGAGCCAGTTCTTCGTGTCGTCAGGCTTGAGCGAGCGCTCGATGAAGACGCCGAAGATGTCGCTGACGGACTCGTTGAGCGCGCCCGACTGCCCCTGATAGACGAGCGCCGACGTGGCCTCGGTCACGCCGTGCGTGAACTCGTGAGCGACGACGTCGAGCCCGGCCGACAGCGGCTTGAAGAGGCTCCCGCCGTCGCCGTAACTCATTCCGGTGCCGTCCCAGAACGCGTTTTCGTACGCCTGGCCGAAGTGAGCGGTCGACAGCATCGCGCCGCCCGCGCCGTCGATGGCGCTCCGCGCATGCACCTTCTTGTAGTAGTCGAACACCACGCCGGCGTAGGTGTGAGCGTCGACGGCGGCGCCGCGCCCGGTGCCCGTGTCCCAGCTGGTGAGCGTCGTCGACGTGACCTCGAGAGCGCCCTGCGACGGCCCGATCTGCTGCCCACCGGCGTCGTACGTGCTGATGGTCACGCCGCGCGACGTGTCCGTCATCGAGAACTGGCCGCCCGACTGCGCGACCTGGAACTTCTTCGAGTCACC
Source organism: Polyangiaceae bacterium (assembly GCA_043717125.1). Lineage (GTDB taxonomy): Bacteria > Myxococcota_A > Polyangia > Polyangiales > Polyangiaceae > Labilithrix. The sequence continues at coordinate 12,273 of JAYSXP010000112.1, forward strand.
GAGCACGCCGGCACCGGTGGCCTCGATCGTCTGGAGGTTGTTGTAGCGGTCGAGGATCTCACCGGTCTTCGCGTCGACCTTCGTGACCCAGATCGCGGGCTCGTCGCCGTAGACGGCGCGGACCGTGTACTCGAACGCGAGCGCCGCGGGGCGGCCGGTGCGGGCGAAGACGACGAGCTTGCCGTCCGCCGACGTGAGCTTGCTCTCGTCGACGTTCTTCGTGCTCGTGACGATGTCGGCGAGCACGACGTCGTGCGCGAGCTTCGCGGAGATCTTCGGCTCGAGGTCGAGATCCTGGATGCCGGCTATCGTGTTGGCGTCGATCGACGTCAGGCGCCCCTTGTCGTCGAAGTGTGCAGCGAGCTCGGCTCCCGAGACGGGGACGCCGTGCACGACCTGCTGGAGACGCACGTGTGTCATCGAGAGGTGGTCGACGTCGGATTTGGTGAGCTTCAGCTCGGCGGCTGCGCCCGTCATCTTGAAGAGGTCGCGGTACTGATCGACGAACTCGACGATCGCCTGATGCGGCGACTTTCCGGGAACGAGGAGCGCCTTGCCGACGCGCGCTGCGGAAAGGTGCGCGGGCGTCCGATAGTCCTCGTGCTGCATCCAGGTCCAACCGCGGCCGGTGTCGAGCTGGAGCTTGTCGAAGGCGCGGACCTGCGAAGCCGTGACGCCCGGATCACCGACGGCGGGTGCGGAGGACTCGCCCGACGACTGCGGGTCTGCGCTACAGCCGACGGCCACGGTGGCGAGCGCAAAGAACGCGAGCTTCCTCATTGGAGGCCCCTATCGCAATCGACGGGCCAGGAGGAATCCGGACTGACCACGCGCAACCGGGACGGAATTCGTCGGTACAGGGCGCGCTTTTGACCCACCATGTGCGAGGAGAAGCGCGAAACCGCGGAGACTTCCTCGAACCGTGGTCAGCCTGCGAGACGCATGCGGTGACTCAATGATCCACGGGAAGAAACGTGGGCAAAGGTACGCAGAGCCTCGCAGCTCACTCACGCGCGAGCGTCGCGGCGAGCTCGGGGGGCAAGAGGCCGTACGTCTCGGCGGCAGCGATGAGCCCCGCGTTCTGCGAGAGGTTCTGCAAGAACTCCTTCGCGTACGGCGTGCCCGAGAGGCCGTGGACACGCGTGACCAGCCGAGGCATGCCGCGCGCGATCGCGTCCTTCGCATGCTCGGGTCGGCCGAGGTCTTTGCAAGCATCGTGGAGCGCGAGGTAGATCGGCGCCTCGTTGAGAAGGCTGGGCGAGCCGTGCTCGAGGAGGCCCGCGGCCTCGGTCGCGATCTCGATGGCGCGTTCCGGTGCGCCGCAACGGCGTTCGGCATCGGCCCAGAGCCCGAGCGCAACGGGAACGACGTCGAGCATCTTCGTGGCGCGGTACCCACCCGCGGCCGTCTTCAGGAGGGTGCGCGCTTGCTCGGCCGGCGTAGAGCCGCGCAGCGAGGCGTCGGCGCCCTGTCGCGGTCCGTGCGCTTCACCGACCTTCGCCTCGTTCCGCAGCAGCTCGGCCCCGCGGTAGTAGAGGACGCCGAGCGTCGCGCGATCGTGCGGCACCCACGCGCCGGAGACAGCGTTGTCCGCGATCGCACGCGGGTCTGCGAGGAGCGCATCGAGGGACGGCTCCGGGCCGAACGTCGCGACCCAGCAGAGAAGAATCATCTGTCCGTGACGCACGGTGCCGGGAGAGCCGACCGCTTGCGCGAGCGCGATTCCGCCTTCGATCGCGACGCGCGCCTCTTCCTTTGCGCCCATCGTCGTGAGGGCGAAGCCCACGTTGATGGTGAGCGTCGCCTCGCGCGTCTTCAGGCCGGCGGCAGCCGCAGCACGCGCGGCGCTCCTGCGCGCTTCGAGCGCGGCGCCGACGTCGCCGCGCGCCTGACGAACGACGGCGAGGGTCTGCCATGCGTCGACCGCCGCGCCGGGAATACCGTGCGCGCGAGAGAGCTCGAGGAGCGAATCTGCGACGTCGGCGGCCTTGTCGAGCTCGCCGGCGAACGCCAGACGCGAGGCGAGCGCCGCTGCGCTGCGTGCCTCCTCGTCGAACAGGCCCGCGGCCTTCGCACGCCGGATGACGTCCTCGAGGCCGGCGCTCGTGTCGGGACCGCCACCGGAGGCGTCCTCGTAGCGGACGCGCGCTCCGAGCGCGCGGACCTCCGAGGCCTCGTCGTGAATCGAGTCCTGCATCGCACGCACCGCGGTGTCGCGCTCGCCGGCGCGGGCGTCGAGGCGATTCCAGGCCTCGTCGAGGATCATCGCCCGCGCGAACTGCGTGGGCTTGTCCTCGGCAAAGGCGAGGGACTTTTCCGCAAGGCGCACGGCTTCGCCGAGCACGTTGGCCGCGAGCGCGCGGCGAGCAGCTTTTTCGAGGTACGTCGCGGCCTGCACCGCCTCGCCGCCGAGCTCGAGGTGGCGAGCGACGATCGCGTCGTCCTCGTTCATCCGAGCAAGCCACTGGCCGGCGCGTGCATGCAGCTCTTTGAGCGCATCGTCGCCGAGCGATGCGTAGGCGACCTCGCGCGTGAGTGCGTGCTTGAACGCCCACTCGCGCGTGTCCTTGAAGCGAGAGCTCGCTTGCTCGACGATCACCTCGGCGGCAGTCAGCGCGCGCATCACCTCGGCGGCGCTGCGAACGCCGAGCGCCGTGAGGCCCGAGTCCCAGACCTGCATGCCGAACACGCTGAGCTTGGTCGACGCCTCGCGGACGTCCTCGTCGAGCGCGTCGAGCGAGACCTGGATGGCAGCCTCGATGGTCGGTGCGCTCGCGGCATCGCGGCCCTGGTGAGCCAGACGTGCGAGCTCCTCGGCGAACAGCGGCGAGCCGCCGGCCTGCGTCGCGATCGATTCGACGAGCAGCTCGCCGTCGGCACTCTCGGCCTTCTCGCCGAGGATGGCCTTGGCGATCGCGCGGACCGTGCGCCGAGCGAGCGGACGCAGCTCGATGCGCACGTGATCGCGACCCGAAAAACGTGCGGGATCGTCACGCCAGAGCGTGGGTCTGGCGGTGGCCAGCACGAACACGGAGTGCCCCACGGCGCGGCCGAGGAGGTGGTCGAGCCAGGCAAGGCTCTCGAGGTCCGCCCACTGCGCGTCCTCGACGGCGACGACGAGCGGCGCCTCCTTCGAGATGCGGACGGCCATGTCGGTGAGCGCGATCCAGAGCGCGTCACGGGCGGCGCGGGCGTCGACGCTCTCGGGCAGCGGTTCGTTCGCGACGAGGCGCGCGACGAGCTCGCGCGTGCTCGGGCCGACGACCTCGATCTTGGAGAGGAGCGCATCGGTGGCGGACATCGCGTCCTCGAGACCCGAGCCCTTCGCGACGCCGGCCATACCGCGCGCGACGTCGGCCATGATGCCGAGCGCGTGGCTCTTGGCAAACGACTCGGCGCGCACGAGCGCGACGCGTGGGGATGACGGATGCGACGCGATGCGAGACACAGCCTCGCGACGGAGGCGAGTCTTGCCGATGCCCGGCGCGCCGCTGATCGTGACGATGATGGGAGTCTCGTCCTCCTGGCACCGCTCGTACGCGCTGACGATCTGCGAGAGGTCCGCCTCGCGACCGACGAACGGCGAGCCGCCGGCGACGCCCTCCTTCCTCGCGGTGTTCTTCGCTCCGACGACCGAGGTGCCGTCACTGCGGACGACCATCTCGTAGCGACCCCGAGCAAGCTCGCTCGTCGTGGTGTCGGCGAAGACCTGCCCCTTCTGCGCATCGCGTGAGAGCGCAGCGGCGCGGTCGACGACCTCGCCTGTGGGGCGCGTGCGATCGATGCGCGTTCGTCCGGTCGCGACGCCGACACGACAACCGGCGGCGGCGAGGCGCAGGCCGAGGTCGAGCGCGCGAGCCGCCTCGTCACCGAGGGCCTTCTGCACTCCAAGATGCGCGACGATGGCGTCACCGCCGAGCTCCGTGGCCTCCGCGCCGCGCGCACGAAGGTGCGCGATGAGCCGACCGCGCGTCGGGCCTTTCGGCACGGCGGTCGCCAGGATCGACGTGACGAGGCGCGATCCTCCGGGTCGGGCCGACTGGAGGATCATCGACCCCATGCTCTGCGGGTTCGCCCCGCTGTCGGGCGACACCATCCGGGTCGTCATCGGCGCGCCCTCGAGCTCGGTCGCGATCTCTCGCAGGCGTCTCGCCACCTCGCCGGCGCCGCTCGGGCGCTCCTCGGGGTGCGTCGCGAGCATGTTCGCGAGGAGATCGTCGAGCGAGATGGGGACCTCGGGGAAGATCTCGCTGAGGCGCGGGGCAGGCGTCGTCACGAGGCGCGCAAGGATGGCGACCGGCGTGGGTCCGATGTGCGGCGGCCTTCCGGCGATCATCTCGAAGAGCGTGGCCCCGAGCCCGTAGATGTCGGCGCGCGCGTCGACCTCGGCGTCGCCGCGAGCTTGCTCCGGCGCCATGTACGCGGGCGTACCGATGATCGCGCCGGTGCGCGTGAGCCGCGCGTCCTCGGCGGAGGCGACACCGAAGTCGACGAGCTTCGACTCGATCGGCCAGTCGTGCCCGGCCTTGCTCCCCACGAGGATCACGTTCGAAGGCTTGATGTCACGGTGCACGATGCCGACGCCGTGTGCGTACGCGAGCGCATCGGCGACGTGAGCGCCGACCTCGACCGCCTGACCGAGCGTGAGCGGCGCGCGCTTCTGCCTCTGCGCGATGTCCTCCCCGTCGAGCCACTCCATGGCGACGTAGGGATGTCCTTCGTCGAGCTGCCCGAACGCGACGACGCGCACGATCCCGGGGTGACTGAGGCCCGCGAGCACGCGGCCCTCGCGTCCGAAGCGTGCCTCCTCACCGGCATCGACGCCGGGGATGGCGATGACCTTGAGCGCAACGGGGGCCTTCGAGACCTCGTCGGTCGCGCGGTACACGATGCCTACGCCGCCCCGCCCGACCTCGCGCTCGATCACGAAGCGGCCGGCGAGCAGCCCCTGGAATGCCGCGACCATCACCGGTCAGAGCGTATCGGAACGAAGGCGCGTGCGCATCTCTCGGTGTACCTTCGTCGTTCGATGGGGGAACGCGCCGACGAGAGCCGAGGGTGCGCACCGTACCGACGAAAAGCACACCGCGACGTACTTCGCCGAGACGCACGCCCCCCCCACGAGGCTGCGAGCAACTCAGCTCTCTTTCGCGTCGCGAAGACACTCACGCCGAAGCCGGGATGACCGCCTTCTTGCCGAGCCCGACGAGGAACAGCTCCACGCTGTTCGTGCGCACGCCCTCGGGCCGGAGCGCGCGCTCTTCCTCGAAGACGCGCTTCACGCCCTTCTTCGCGAGCGTGAAGTCCTCGCTCATGAAGATCTTGCCGACGAAGGCGCCGCCCGGCTTGCCGAGCTTCTCGGCCACCGCGAGCGCGCGCATGAAGAGCTCGAAGCTGCGTGCGTGATCGCCGATGCGGTTGCCGGTGGTGTTGGGCGCCATGTCGCTGAGCACGAGGTCGTAGGGCGCGTACATCGCGAGCGCCTCGTTCTCGAGCGACAGCGCGTCGCCCTGGAGGAACGTCGTGTTCTCCGGCAGCGGGATGTCGATCGCCGTCAGGTCGACGGCGAGGAGCTTGCCGTTCCGTCCTATCTTCTGCCCGGTGTAGAGCATCCAGCTGCCGGGCGCGGCGCCGAGATCGAGGACGTGCATGCCGGGCTTGATGAGCCGGATCCGTCGATCGATCTCCTCGAGCTTGAAGACGCTACGCGCGGGGTAGCCCTGCTGCTTCGCCGCAACCGTGAATCGATCGGCGCCCTTGTACGGGTTCTTCGCGTTCCTACCCTTGGACATCCGATTCCGCCTGCGCCGCATCCTTACAGCAGAGGAGGAGAATTGGCTCCTCTCCTCTCACATCGTCGATGGAACCCGCGCGAACCGGCGCGGATCATCGATGCACCACCCGCCTGTCGCGGGTGCGTCTCGGACCCGTGGACTCACGCCGAGATCTGCATGGTCAGTAGCCGTTTGACGATGTTCCTCGATGGACCGTCGGTTGCAGCTCGAGGTGACCAGCCACCATGAACCTCAAGTGCGCCTTCCACGTCAGTCCCACAAGCGTCCGGAGCCCCGAGCCGCAGGCGAACCGTGCACGCATGCCGAGCCTCCTCGATCTCGACATCGAGTGGAGCGATCAGCCCGAGCCGCGTGGTACCTCGCACGAGACCTGGCAGCGTGCGCGCGGCTGGTCGAGCGAGGATTGATCGGCCCGATCACGCGGGACGGTTCTTGCGCGGCCTCGGTCTGATTCCCATGCGCTTCGGCAAGCGCCCGATCGCGGCGCTCGCTCTCGAGACGTCTCCGCGAGAGCTGCGCAGCTGATCCTCACGAACGCGCCACCGCTCCGTGGAGAGCCCGCGCGGATCCGAGCCGCGGTGACCTCCCTGCCCGCCCCCGTCTCTCTCTGGCTACCGTCCAGCCTTGCGGACGCGCGTCTTCACGGCGTGACGGACGAGGACGATGCCGTTCTTCCAGCCCGGGATGCCGCCCTCGATCATGAGGAGCCCCTTGTCGGAGTCGATGCGGGCGACCTTGAGGTTGAGGATGCTCACCGTCTCGTTGCCATACTGGCCAGGCATCTTGACGTTGGGGAGCGTGCGACCCGGCGTCATGTTGGTACCGATCGAGCCGCCGTGACGGTGATACTCGTGCGTGCCGTGTGTGTCGGTTGCGGCGCCGCAGAAGTTCCAGCGGCGCATGACGCCGGTGAAGCCGCGGCCGTTCGTGATGCCGCGCGTGTCGACCCGCTGGCCGACCTGGAAGATCTCGTCGAGCTTGTAAGGCTGGCCGATCTCGAACTTGCCGGAGAACTCCTCGGTGCAACGGAGCTCGCGGAGCTCACGCTTCGGCGTCACGCCCTTCTTCTTGAACGAGCCGAGCTCGGGCTTGGTGAGGTGCTTCTCCTTCGCGTCGCGGAGGCCGAACACGAGGGCGTTGTAGCCGTCCGTGGCCATGGTGCGCTTGCCGACGACGGCGACTTCGCTCATGTCGAGGACGGTGACGCGCTGGACGGTGCCGTCGGCCTTGTAGAGCTGGGTCATTCCCAACTTCTTGCCGATGATTCCGGGGCTCGTGTTCATGATCGTTCGTTCTTCTGCGCTAGCTGATGAGGGTTTTACGGAGAGAGAGAGACCGGTTGGCGTTCACGTCGAGTGACGGTTCCTAGCGCAGGACCCGCGGGTGATTCCCGATGCGTTCAGTCTCTTTCCTTCCCCAGGGGGGGAAAGGGGCGCGGACAATGGCCCCTCGCCCCTCGTTCGTCAAGCGGAGCCATCCAAGCCGGACAAACCGCGCGCCCGTGGCGCACCCGAGCGCGACCGCGGCGATCCGCAGCGCAAATTCGACCGTCGACGCGCGCGCTGCGAGCTGGATCGCGTGGGCGACCCTCGTGAGACTTTTCATGACGCCTCCCACGCAAGGGGCATCCTCACGAAATTACCAAGGTTTCACGGATTTATGCCCGAGGCCCGCGCAACCTCTGTCCCGTCGCTTCACAACGACGTCCCCGCGCTGCGCAACTCAGGCAAGCTTTCTCATCGCCTCGCGGACGCCGTCGACGTGCTTCGAGGCGCTGAGCTCGCCCTGAAAAACGCCTGCGATCTCGCCCTTCTTGTCGATGAGGTACGTGATCCGGCCGGCCTTCCCGAGGATCTTCCCGAGCAAGCTCGTCGCGCCGTAGGCCTTGGCAAGATCGCGATCCTTGTCGGAGACGAGCTCGAACGGAACGTTGTACTCGGCCGCGAACTTCTTGTGCGACTCGTCCGAGTCGACAGACACGCCGATCACCTCGATGTCCTTGGACTCGAGCTGGGCGTACATGTCCCGGAAGCCGCACGTTTCTTTGGTGCACACCGGCGTGAAGTCCCCCGGGTAAAAATAGAGGACCACGTTCTTCTTCCCGCGGAACTCGCTCAGCTTCAGCGATTTGCCCGCGCTGGAGACCACATCGAAGTCAGGAGCCTGCTGGCCGACGCGGAGGGACATGGTGCCTTGGATTAGCATGCGGGCTCTCTCGCGCGTGGGCGTTCGTTGACAGGTGAAGAGGTGCGTGCTTTAAAGCGCGCCCCCTGACCCTCCCGGGAGAGCAATTTTCCCCAGCTTTTCCGGAAGCTACGTGTCAGCGAATCCTTCAGAGAGAGACGGCCATGCAGAACGCGAAGATCGCCGAGATCGAGAACGAGCAGCTTCGTACGGGAATGCCCGACTTCCGCGTCGGTGACACCGTTCGCGTTCACTACAAGATCGTCGAAGGCGACAAGGACCGCATTCAGGTCTTTCAGGGCGTCGTTCTCAAGCGCCACCGCGCAGGAGCTCGCAGCACGTTCACCGTGCGCAAGGTGAGCTTCAATGTCGGCGTCGAGCGCCAGTTCCTCTCCCACTCGCCGCGCATCGACAAGGTCGAGATCGTGTCGAGGGGCGTCGTTCGCCGCGCACGGCTCTTCTACTTGCGCGACCTCGCCGGCAAGGCGGCTCGCGTCAAGGACCAGAAGGACGCCTGAGACTCGACCCTCGGCGCCCTTCGCGCCGGGTCGCTCAGCGGCCGAGCACGGGTCCGTCGACTTGTGCCTGAATGAAGCAGGCGCGACGGTCAGAGCGCGGTCGGGCGCTCGGCCATCTCGCGAAGGCGAAGCTTCGTGTCGCGAAGCCACACCGAATCGTGGAAGACGTCCCCCGCAAGGAGTGAGGTGATCGAGCGCCGGAGGGCGTTGTGCTTGTTCTCCGCGAAGATCGCTTCCATGAGCGGGCCTGCGTAGAACGCTTGCACGGCGAGGACGAATGTCTCGGCGCCGTTCCGGATCATCGTCTCCCACGCCTTCAGCTTCTTCGCCTCGTCGGCGGCACCGCCCGGCGCGAGAAGCTCGAGCAGCGTATCCGCGGCCGCCTTCCCGCCGCACATCGCGATGTGCGCGCCCGTCGAGAAGAGCGGGTCGATGAAGCCGGCAGCGTCACCGACAGCGATCCAGCCCTCACCCACCAGCTCACGAACGCGGTAGCTGAAGTCCGCCGCCGCCTGCGCGCGCGGCCACAGCTTCTTTGCTCCCGCGAGGAGCTCGGAGGCGCTGCGCGACTCCTTCACCGCCATGTCGAAGAGCGCCGTGAGCTCGTCGCCGCTCGACACGAGCTCCCGAAGGTCGCTCTGAAGGTCGCTCTGCTCGGCCGCGCTCGCGTTGAGCCTCGCGCGATGCTCCTTCATCCACGCCTTCGACACGACCGCTCCGACGCTCGTGCGTCCATCCTTGAACGGGATCATCCAGAACCAGTTCGGCCGCGCGGTGGGCGACTCGCGAAAGATCACGATGTCGATGTCGCCAGCGAGCTTGCCCTCGGGACGCGAAACGCCCTCGTAGTGCATGAAGATGGCGGTTTGATCGAGGTCGATGATCTTCTCGGTCGAGCGCGCGGCATGCGCGAAGAGCGCGTCGCGACCCGACGCGTCGACGACGTACTTCGCATCGAAGCGCGTATCGGTTCCGTCCGGCGCCCGCGCGAGGACGCCGACGACGCGCTCGCCCTGACGCACGGCCCCCGTGACCGACCACTCCTGCCTCACCTCGACGCCGAGACGCCGCGCATGGTCGAGGAGCACCTTGTCGAATTGGTCGCGAGGGACCTCGAACGAGTGGTCGCGGTCGTTCTTCCACGCGCCGTCGAACGAAAAGCGATCCTTTCGGCCGAGCGCGTCGTCATGGAAGCGCGCGCCGTACTTCCGGATGAACGTCGCCTCGACCTCATCGAGAACACCGATCGCCTCGAGCACCGGCAACGACTGCGGCAGCAGAGATTCACCGAGATGAAAGCGAGGGAACCGCTCCTTCTCGAGGACGAGCACCGTTGCACCGCCCTGCGCGAGACGCGCAGCGCAGACCGACCCGCCGGGACCACCGCCGACGACAACCACATCGAACTCTTTACTCACGCGCCTCTCCTCGGGTGCGGGAACGCCTGGCTCAGTCGGCGGTCTTCGGGGGCGGGCCGAGCTGGATTCGCTCGCCGATGTACGCGCCGATCAGCGTGAACATGACACCGATCGCGCTCATGACGACATAGAGGAAGGTCGGCATCGTGCGGACCGTCTGGCTCTGAACGAGCAGGAAGGTCGTCGGGATCGCCACGACGAAGCTCGCGACCATGGGCTCGATGAACGTCCGGCCGGGCGAGATCATGCCGACGAGCAGACCGCCGAGGAACCACACGGGAACGCACACAATCATGCCGTTGCCACCCTCAAAATCGAGGAGGGTCACGATCCGCGGCAGGCCGAACACGAGGGCCGCCGTGAGGACGCCCTGGACCGCGATGGCGATGAAGAGCCACTGGAGGCTCACGCCCTCCTGCTGGTAACGGCGCTCGAGCTCCTCCTCGCGGGAGCGAGCGGACTTCGCCATTCCCTCGATTTTCACGCCACAAGAGCCGCAACGGACCGAGCCCGGCGGATTCTTGGAGAACCCACACGAGGGGCAGCTGACGAGCTTTCCGGAAGCCATCGGACTGAGCCTATCATGGGTTGCAGAACGTGGGGCAGTTCCGAGATTCTTGGGGGTCGTCCGTCTTTTCTGGAAATTTCCGGAACCCTGGCGTTTTCGTGCTGTCGGTTTGGCGAGGCCGCTACGCCCGTTTAGAGTGTTCCTGAGCCCGGCCCGTTCCCGAACCCCGCCAATCGCCCCGCCAATCGCCCCGCATCCCCGTGACCACCGCCCCCACCCGCCCGCTCGCACCGCCCCACACGGGTGAAGACGACATCGTCGACCCGGAGCTCCTCGATCTTCCGGATCCGCCGAAGCGCGAGCGCTCCGTGACCGTCGGCATGCTGGTTTTCACGGCCTTTGCCTCCCTCTCGATGATCGCCGCCCTCAGGGGCGACGTCACCTACGCCTTTGCGCCGGCCCGTGCGACGGATCTGGGCGACCTCGGGTCCGCCCCCGCGAGTGGAGCAAGCGCATTTGTGGAGAACGGCTTCGTCAGCGGCTCCGGCATGCTTGGAGCTGCCCACGCCATCCGGTACGAGCGACCCTTCGTTTCAGACTCGTTCCGGCTCATGCCGGTCGCAGGTCGGCCCAACATCTGGGTCGAGGTCCGGGTCCCGGCCGGGTCCGAGAACATTCGCTACGTGCCGCCGAGCTCGTTCACAGGTCGGCTCGTGAAGTTCGAGACGGCGGGGCCCAAGCACCGCGGCCTCGCAGCGGCCGTCCGCGACGCGACCGGGCAGAAGGTGCCCGAGGCCTCTTGGCTGCTCGTCGAAGGGGACAACCCTTCGGGCGCACGCGGCGCCATCTTGCTCGTCCTCATGTTCCTCGGCTTTGCCGTCTGGAACCTGACTGTCGCCGCGAAGCTGCTCCGCAAGGTTCGCTGAGCTCGGGGAAGCGCTCGCTCCGGAACGCGCGAGCATTCGCTCGATCGCGCTCGGGAGCATCGTCGCGACCGTCTCGGCGGCGACGTCCGCGCGCACGGCGCCGTCGTCCTGATCGCCCTTCACGAGGCCTGCGACGGCTCCGACGCTCAGCTGCACCCGATCGCGATAGCGCTCGCGCACCAGGGCCGATCGAGCACACGCACCAAGCAGCTGATGCGGACGAACCAGCGGGCCCTTCCCCGCCGTCGCCTTCGGCGAGACCAGCTCCATCTGCGAGAACACGCTCGCATGCCCGCGTCGACGCGGGCCTCCTGCTCCAAGAGGTGAAGAGCTCGGTTTACGTGCAGATTACACGAAGGCTGTCCGCGAGCTCGGAGTGCCCCAATCGCCGGTCGAGCGCGCCGTAGCCGACGTGATGACGTGGTTCAGACGCGAGGGGTACCTGTGAAGGGTCACCGCCTCGGCGAAACCACCATCGTGTGAACGTGAACAGGCACGCGCTCGTTCGCGCAGCCCGGAACACGCGAGGAGCATCTGCCTCGAACTCCCGGCGCCGCGTCGGGCGTACGCCGCTCGAGGAACGCGGCTTTGCTTGCGTCGAGCGAGGCCGGGTCGGCGTGAAGGGCAGCGAGAGAGAGCGCCTGCACGCGCAGCATGTCGCCGTCGCGCGGCTGGACGGCGAGACCGCGTCGGGTCGCCTCGAGCGCGTCGTGCGGCTTTCCAGCGCCGCCGAACGCGACCGCCGCGGTGGCCCACGCCGCGTCGTCGCGCGGAGACCGAGAGGCGACGTCGAGGAAGAGCGGAGCCGCCTCCGCGAGACGCCACGTCGCCGAGAGCACCTCGGCGCGCGCGCGCTGCATCGATGGCGGCGGCGGCATTCCGGCCTCACGGGCGGCCGCATCGGCACGCGCGGCGAGCGCGAAGGTCTCCTCGGTGCGCCCCTGCTTCGCGGCGATCATCGCCACGGCACCGAGCGCGATCGCACGCTGCCGCGGCGTCCGAGCGAGAACGAGGGCGGCCATGAGCGGAGCTCGGGCGTCGTCGATGCGTTCCTGGAGAGCGTGGGAGAGCCCGAGGCCATACGCGTAGCGGCGCTCGAACGCGACATCAGGGGTCTCGGCAGCGCGCGCGGGCGTCGGCTCCGACGCGGCGTCGCCGTCGAGCCAGACCTCGCCGCGCGCGACGTCAGTAATCGGCTGCACTTTACACGCGTCGATCGCGCGTGCGACCTTCTTGAGACCAACCTGTCCGAACGATCTGCCCCGCTCGCTGCGCGTATCGGCACATGCGGCTCGCTGGAGCTCGAGGTTCCGTGAGCGATGCCGGAGGCGTGCGGTCACCTTCAGCGGGTAGCGAGCGGCGTCCTCCGGGGCGACGAAGCCGTAGCCGATGACGGCCGCGTCACGGGGCGCGATCGTGTGGTTGAAGACGCCCGCCTGGAACTCGTGCGTCTCGCGGACGTCGAGGCGCGTGCCGTCCTTCCGGGCCATGTACGAGGCGAGCACGTGCGCCGTGGGGTCGGCGCCGCTCGCCTCGTGGGTGGTTCCGGCCTCGGCGACGCGCCGACCCTGCCTGTCCTCGATCACGATCTCGACCCATGTTCCCTGGGCGTCCATCACGCCGCCAGGAAAGCGATGGCCGACGTCGAGGTTGCGGAGCGCAACGTCGACGACGGCGTGCTCGCCGCGCACGAGCGCGACGGGGGCGGACGCGATGAGGTCGCTCTTCCCACTCTCGTGGCGTAGGCCCGCCACGTCGAGCGAGACGCGGTTCTCGAGGAACGCGCGGGCCTTTTCTACGAGCTCGGCGTCGCCTTGCATGGACGCGAGCCACGTGTGGCCACCGAGGAAGAGGTGGGAAGCGACGGTCCCGCGCTTCGCGCCGGCGTCGCCCTGCGTGGCGGGGAGGCGCGGCATGTGACAGCCGCGGCAATCCTTCTGCGGAACGTCCTCGTCGATGCGCGCGCCGTCACTGCCGGCGAAGGCCGAGCGTGCCCACGGCGAGGCGTCGTCCTGGCCGACGAGGTGATGAGCGTTCCCGGTGCTCGCGTCGAGGAACGCCTTGTGACACGTCGAGCACATCTCCACGCTGCGGAGCGTCGCGGGACCGACGCGCGCGCGGTGGCGAAGGATGCTGTCGGCGTCACCGTCCTTCGGGATAGGGATGGGCGAGAGGTCGAGATCCCAGCTCGCGTTGCCGTCGGCGCGGGCCTCGGCGATCCCGTGGCAAGTCTTGCACGTGATGCCGGCGTGGGCGCGGAGATCCGTCGGCTCGATGGTGCCGAGCATGGCGCCGTCGACGAGGAGAGCGACGTCGTGGCAACCGCCGCAGAACTGACTCGTCGTAGGGCTCCGATCGGTACGCAGCTTCTCGACGACAACGCGATAGACGGGATTGTTGAACGAGGCGAAGGCATGCGCGCTCTTTCGCCACTGCGAAGCGACGTCCGCGTGGCACCCCGCGCAGTCCTCGACGTCCGCGAGGGCGTCGCCGGCGCGGTGAGGAGTCGTTCCGTCGACGACGCGGGCGAGCGAGGGCGCGAGGCTACCGACGCCCGGCTCAGGCAGCGAGGCGACGGGCGCGGGCCTCTCGGAAGCAGGCGCGACGGTGACGGGCGTGACTTGAGGGTCGCCGCCGCCGCCACAGGCGACTCCCACGAAGACGCCCGCGAGCAGGAGCGTTCTCGCGAGGCGCGAAGAGTCGTGTCCCGGCCGGCGTGTCATGATGCCCCTGGACGCCGACGTCGTCGCGCGGTGAGGACGCTGCCCGCCACGAGCAGCGCGGCCCCGACGCCATCACCGCACGCTGCCCCGACGCCGCTCGGCTGCGCACCTGCCGCGACGAGATCGAGGAACGACACGTCGCTCCTCAAGAAGGATGCAAGTTGCACGTTTTTGCGCGACGCATACGCGAGGCCGTTCGACGGACCGCCCCACACGTTGCGCACGGGCGCCTCGCACGTGATCGGCCCGGTCCACGGATGCCGAATCGCAGAGCGCCCCTGCAACGCATTCGGCCCGTCATGGGGTGCTCCCGCTCCGACGGTCGCACTGCTCTCGAGCGCCCCTCCCGGCCCGCGCCGCTCGCGCCCTCCACTGAGAACGGGCGCCTGCCTGAGCACGAGGTCCTCGCCGAGCGCGTCGCGCGTGTATCGCGCGTGGAGCCGCGTGAGCACGAACGACGAACGCAGGCCGTAGTACCTGCGCCTCGGCACGGGACCCGAGGCTGGAGGCGGAAGCTGCGAGCCCTTTCTTCCGCCGTCGGCGCCGAGCGTCTTCAAGAGATCGCTCACCACGAGATCGCTCTCCGACCATACCGACGGCATGACGTCGGCGCCGAACGTGACGAGCTCCGCGTCAGTGAGTAGAGGTGACGGACACGGATCGCACGACCCTGCCTCCCACGCGTACTCGGTGACGACCGCCTTCGGTGTCTTCGCGGGAGCGCGATCGAACAGGGCCGCGTAGAACGAGCCGAACTTGTCCTTTGCGCTCTCTGCCAGGTCGAGGTTCGTGGGGAACGTGACCCCTCGCGCATGAGCACGACCTGCGACGCGTTCGCGACGAGCTTCGGCTCGGCGCCCCCGACGTAGAAGCCGCAGGACGCCTCCCCGCGCCGTGCCAGCAGGAGCAGAGCGGCAAGCGTGAACGCTACGACGAGGCCCCGCATCTGCCGCAAACTTACCCCCCGGCCGTGGTCCTCGTCTCGCATCCTCGTCTCGGCCGGTGTAGTTGATCTCGGCGATGCGAATCGTGATCGTCGGCGGCGGGGTCATGGGCTGCGCGACGGCGCTCGAACTGGCGAATCGGGGCGTTCGCGACGTCGTCGTTCTCGAACGTGCCGTACCTGGTGCGGAGGCCTCCAGCGCGGCCGCTGGCATGCTCGCCGCGCAGATCGAGTCGCGCGACGAAGCAGAGCTCGTCCAGTTCGTACGAGCCCGCGAGGCCTATGCCGGCTGGGCCATCGCCCTCCGCGAGGCCACCGGCATCGACATCGCGCACCGCCGCTCGGGCGTGCTCTCGATCGCGCGCGGCGACGAGGATCTCGAGCGAGCCCACCACGACGTGAAGGAGCAACGCGCCTTGGGCCTGCGCGCCGAGGTGGTCGACGGCACACGCGCGCGCACGATTGAACGCGAGCTCTGCGAAGGGATCGCCGGCGCGGCCTACTACCCCGACGAGGCTCAGGTCGATCCCCCACAACTCCTCCGCGCGCTCGTCGTGGCCGCATCGAAGGCAGGCGTCGTCATGCGCGCAGGCGCGACGGTGTCGACGCTCGTGAGCGAGGGCGGTCGCTGCGTCGGGGTCAGCCTTGCGCCGAACGAGATCCTCCATGCTGACGCGGTCGTCCTCGCGGCCGGGAGCTGGTCGTCGCTCGTGCCCGGCATCCCCGAGGACCTTCCGCGCGTGAGACCCGTCCGGGGGCAGCTCGTCCTGCTCGAGGAGCGCCCGCCGCGTGCCGGGACGATCGTGTTCGAAGGGCACTCCTACGTCGTCCCGCGCGGTGACGGTCGCGTCGTGTGCGGGTCCACCATGGAAGATGTCGGTCACCGTCGTGAAGTGACGGCGGCCGGTGTGCAGTCGATCCTGAGCGCCGCGATCGCCGTCATGCCCCGGCTCGGCGAGGCCGAGCTCGTGCGCTCCTGGTGCAACTTCCGTCCGAGCGTCGCGTCGGCCTCGGGCGCGCCGCTCGTCGGTGCGTCCACGCTGCCCGGTCTCTTCCTCGCGACCGGTCATCATCGAAACGGCATCCTCCTCGCGAAGGCCACCGCCGACGCGGTCACGGAAGCCATCATGAAGGCCGCGGCAGCGTGAGCCCGAGCGCGCCGCGCGTCGCCCCCCACGCGATCGACGCGCTGCGTTGGTGGTTGCTCTCCACGACGACAATAGCCACGCGATTCGTACGCGCTGACTCTTGAACGTGCGCGCGGTCCCTCTACTCTCGCGACATGGCCACCAAGAAGAAGAGCGCCCCGACGCAGAAGAGCGCCCCGAAGAAGACCGCGGCCAAGAAGCCGGCGTCGAAGAAGACCATCGCAACGCCAAAGAAGGCAGCGGCGGCCAAGAAGACCACGGCCAAGGTAAGCCCACTGACGGACACGAGCGTCGACGACTGGGCAAAGAAGCTCACGGGGTGGCAGGCGGACGCGCTCGCGATCCTTCGCGCGCTCGTCACGCGTCATGCGCCCGATGCTACGCTCGTCATGAAGTGGGGCCAGCCGGTGTGGGAGAAGAACGGCCCCTTCGCGTGGCTCAGGCCCGCCGCGAAGCACGTGTCGTTCGGCTTCTGGCGCGGCTCGGAGATGAGCGATCCCGGCGGCCACCTCGAAGGCGACGGGACGAGCATGCGTCACCTCAAGGTGACGAACGCCGACGAGCTCGCGAAGTTGCCGATCGAGGGCTTCGTCAAGCAGGCCGTCGCGCTCAACGGTTCGAAGGGTGATCCGACGAAGGGAAGCTGAGAAGGCGCTCCCGCACCTTCGCCAGGACCGCGATGTCCGCGGGCGGGAACGTGGAAGGATCGAGGCTCTCGACCCCACGCCATTCGACCTCGGCGACGTCGAGAGCGCGCGGCTCGGGCGAGGATGCGTCGCGCTCGGTTTCGAAAAAGAGGAGGAGCACCGCTTTGTCTGCCTCGTCGTAGCGATGAAACGTCACGTCGAGGATCTCCCCTACGCGCGTCGTGATGCCGAGCTCTTCTTCGAGCTCGCGGCGTAGCGCGGCGCGCGGGTCCTCACCGGCTTCGGCTTTTCCCCCTGGGAACTCCCAGAAACCCGCGAGGTGAGTGCCCGTCTTGCGACGCGAGAGCAGGACCTTGCCGCCCTCGATCAGGATTCCAGCCGCGACGATGACGGTTCGCATCACGGACGAGTATACTGTGCCGCCATGTCGGAGCGTCCGCTCGCCGTCGTCCCCGCGTGGCGCTGGTGGACAGGGCTCATCCTCGTCGCGGCGGGCGCCGCGTACCTGTCGTCACTCGCGTACGCCGAGGGGCTGCCGGAATTCTTCCGGGTCGTCCCGCAGTTCGACAAGGTCGTCCACTTCACGATCGCGGGGCTCCTCGCGTTCTTCCTCGACGGCGCGCTCGGACGTCGAATGCTCTTCGCGGGGTCGCGCGTCGCGGTTCCGCTCGCTGCGGTGGCCGTCCTCGCACCCGCGGCCGTCGAGGAGTACCTGCAGCGTTACTCGACGCATCGCACGTCGAGCATCTGGGACTTCGCCGCCGATCTGGTGGGAGTCGTCGTGCTCGTCACGCTCTCACGGCGCGCGGCTGAAGCCGCTCAGTAACCGGCTTTGCGGATCCGAGCGACGATGTCGCGAAAGAGCTTGAGGTGATCGAAGCTCTGCGCCGCGGAACCGAGCTGTCCGACCTCCTTCAGGTGGTCGGCTGGAACGCACTGCTGGAAGACGCCCCATTTCGAGCTCTGGACGGTGACGAGGCCGTCGTTGACCGTGAGCTTGCCTTCCTCGAGAAAGATCGCGAGCGGCGCGAGCATCAGCTGCGTCGTGTCGACGTCGAGGACATCGTTGTCGTACTTGCCGTCGTCGCAGACGCCGATCCCGGTTCGCAAATTCGTGCGGCCGCCGTAGCTCATGTAGAGGACGCCCGGCGCGTCCTGATACTTCGGGTTGAACACCGTGGTCATGTACTTCTCGCTCAGCTCGACGACCTGCTGTCGGAGATGAGCGTCGCTCTGGAGCTCGTACGCGGTCTTCTCCACGAGCTTGAGGAAGTCCCCGGTGACGGAATCGACGACGGCGGCGGGGAGGTACTGGAGCAGCCCGAGCACGGCGTCGGCGACCTTGCTGCCGCGATGCGGAGTCGCCACGGTCGTCACGGACGCGACGCGACCGCCGTAGCCGAGGCCCTGGGGGCTCGTGATGACGCGCGCGTCCATCCCTCCCTGGCTGTGGCCGACGAGGTTCACCTTCGCCTTGCCCGTGCGCTTCAGGATGTCGTCAATCTGCTTCGAGAGCGCCTGCGCTCGCGCAGCGCTCGTGTCGAACGGAGGAACGACGGTCACGAAGACCGACTCGCCGGCCTTCGTGAGATCCGTCGCGACGCCGTCGAAGTACGTGATGCCCACCGGACCGAGCCCCAGCTGACCGAAACCGGCCATGCCGTGCATGAAGACGACGGGATACGGCGCGCCGAGCTTCGCAGTCTCCGGCGTCGTGCCGCCGCCCGGCATGACGATCGTGTCGCCCGCGCCCGAGCTCGGCGTTCCGCCGTGCGTGCCTCCCGCTCCGCTGCCTGCGCCCGGATCGGGCGCGCCCGCTTCGCTCCCGCAGGCGAGGACACAGACCAGCGCGAGGCGCGACGCCAAGGAGAGGAAGGAGTGCTGCGTCATGTTTCGGACGCGAAAGATGTCGAAGCGAAGGGCTCGAGGCGCGTCCCTGCGGCGTCTCGTTCGCGGTTAGGTGCGAACGTGTGGGAGGTGCTGGCTCGCGCAGCGGATCCAAGGCCGCAGCGCTGCGCCATTCGCGCAGGACCTTGCGCAAGCGTCTCCACAGCCTTGCGGAGGAGCGGTGGAATGCACACAGTGCAGGCATGCGAAGGGTCGCTCTCGTCTCTCGCTGGATGACGGTCATGACCGCCGCGCTGGTCGCGACGGCCGCCGTGCCCGAGGCGAGCGCGGATGACAAGCCCGACGCCAGTGTTCCTCGCTCCGTCCTGCCGGCGTGCATCAGCGTCGCGACGGAGGCTCGCTACGTTCCGTACGGCTACAACCACGTCGTCCTCTTGAAGAACGGCTGCTCGAAGCCGGCGACGTGCATCGTGTCCACGAACGTCAATCCACAGGCCACCTCGGTCGCGGTCGCGGCGAATACGAACGTCGAGGTTCTCACGTTCACCGCGTCGCCCGCGCAGACGTTCACGGCGAACGTCAGCTGCGCGCTCCGCTGAGGGCGCGAGCGTCAGCTCGACGGCGGTGAGCGGCGCGCGGCTTCTCGAGCGACACGCTCGGCGCGGATCCGCCGCCAGACCAGGGGACGATCCTCGATCGGCTTCCACCACGATCGCAAGAACACCACGAGCAAGATGAACGTCGAGCCGCTCATGACGTCCCAGCGAGACGCGGGCCAGCGTGCGGCGAGGATGAACCCGAGGAAGAAGCCGCCCACCGCGATCCAGAAGCGAGGCTCGGCCATCGCCAAGGACGAGGTCGCGATGCCCCACACGAGCATGTGGAGCGTGGTCATCGTGTCCCGCGGCATGCCTCCGAGATGGGCGCCGACCTGCAGGGCGAGCTGCGCCGCGAAGGCGACCATGCCCGTGGCGATCATCCGGCGATTCACCAAAGTCTTCGTGAGCGACTCGCGCCCCCATCGGACCAGCAGGAGCCCGACGAAAATGATGCCGGAGCTCCACGCATACGGCGTCCAGTAGGGGTAGTCGGGCCAGCGCCTCTCGTACCAGCCGACGAGCTGCGGGATGATCGTCCACATGATCCCAAGCAGCGTGGTGACGAAGACACGCGTGCGGCGACCGGTCATCGGATCGAGGTCGGCGTCGAGCTGCTCGAGGCGCTCGAACTTCTTCTTCTCGGCGACGCGCGCGCGAAGTGCCTCGTGGACCTCACGAACGAGGTCGGCAGGCGGACTCTCGATCTCCGCCAGAGCACCTGCGGCCGCGTCGGCTGCGCCGCGGGCGAGCTCGAACCGAACGACGATCTCGATCGCGCGACGCAGGCCTTCCCGCGCGGTCTCGTTGTCAGCGCTCTCCTTGACCGCCTGCCGAAAGCCGAAGCGACACTCAGCGAACAGATGGTAGAGCTGGTCGCGAATCTCGTCGGGCGGTACCTCGGAACGGACGAGAGTCGCCATCTCGTCGAGCCGTCGTGTGGCCTCCGCGGAGATGGCGAGAGAGCCGCGGTGACGCAGGTACCACTCGAGCCGTAACCTCAGCTCCTCGGCGGAGGCGAACCGGTCCTCGGGTTGCTGGCTCATCGCGCGCTTCGCGATGTCCGCGAGCTCGCTCGGCACCGAGGCGTCATAGACGCACGAGGAGAGGAGGACGGACGTGATGATCTGCCTGAAATTCCCGTTGTGCGGAGGCTGGCCGGTGAGGATCTCGTGGAGGATCGCGCCGAGCAGGTAGACGTCGGTGCGCTCGCTGAGCGTTCCGATCGCCCCGAGCATCTCCGGCGCCATGTAGCAGGGCGTGCCGGCGATCTCCTTCTGGTCGGCGGCGAGCGGCAGCCGGCCGAGCGGATCGGGGACCAGGCTCACCGCGATTCCCCAATCGACGAGGTAGACCTCGCCGAAGCTGCCGATCATCACGTTCTCTGGCTTGAGATCGCGATGGAGAACACCGCGCGCATGCGCGAGGCTCACCGCGTTGCTCACCTGGATGAGGATGCGCAGATTGTTCTCGAGGAGATCCTCGGTGCCGTAGCGCTCCCGCGCGAGCTCGGCGTTCCGCATCACCTCGCTCCACTCGAGGCCCTCGATGCGCTTGAGGATGATGATCGGCGAGCCGTCCTCGTCGAGGCCGAGATCGTAGACGGGGACGATGTTCGGATGCTCGAGCGTGCCCGTCACCCATGCCTCGCGGAGCAGGCGTAGCGTCGCCGCCTCGCTCTTGACGGCCTCGCGGAGCGTCTTCACGGCGACCTTGCGGCCGAGCGAGCGCTGCGTCGCGAGACGGACGACCCCCATTCCTCCCTCGCCGATGGTGCGCTCCATGTCGAGGGCGGCGGTGATGGCGCGCTCGCCGCGGCGTGCGCGTAGCCCCTCGAGCGCACGACGGCCGTGCGTGTCGTGAGCGGCGCGCTGCGCCGGTTCGATCGTGGAGTGCGGGTTCTGCACCATCGTCTGCGCGAGGTCGCCGAGCTCGACGTTCCCGAGGTCGAGCGTTCGCGCGACGTCCTCGTCGCTCATCGTCGCGAGCATCGTCGCGTCGAGCGCACCGAGGCTGAGCAGGGAGACGGTTTCTGCCACGGCGCCCCCATGGTCCGAGATGCGGGCTCCTTAGGGAAGGGCCTTGGGGTACTGTTCTCGCGAATGCGTGCATTCACGCTCCCCTGGCCAGCTCTCGTGGCCGTGCTCGCGCTGTGGTTCGGGATTCCTCGGTCGGCGATGGCGCAAGCCGTGCACCCGACCACGGTGAGCGCCGCCGCGAGCGCCGTCACCCCCGACAAACGGCTGGAAGAAGAGGCTGCCGAATCGCCGCGCGCCTGTATGAGGGCTTTCCTCGATCTTTGCGATCGCGGTCGCTACGACGACGCCGCGCACTACCTCGACGTCCCGAAAGGCGCCGAAAAGCGCGGCGGCGACCTGGCCCAGAAGCTCTACGAGGTGCTGCAGGAGCGCCTCTGGATCGACCCCGAGAAGCTCTCGCCGGCCGCCGTCGGAAGGAAGGAGGACGGCCTCCCGATGGGGACCGAGGAGCTCGGCAAGGTCACGGACGGCAAGGGTCATCCGGTCGCGATCCGGCTCGTCCGGCACGAGTCGCGCTCCGCCGAGGACGACTCCCGATGGGTGTTCTCGCAAGCGACGCTCATCGCCGTCGATGCGCTCCACGCGTCGCTGAAGAGCAGGTGGGTGCGCGACCACCTCCCCTCGCCGCTGCTCTCCCAGGGTCCCCGGTCGCTCTACTACTGGCAGTGGCTCGCCCTCCCGTTGCTCGCGCTGCTTTGTGCGGGTGCCGGGCGCCTCCTCGAGTCGGTCTCGGGTGCGATCGCACAGCGACTCGTCGCGAAGCGCCCCTGGGCGGTGCGGCTCCTGCCGCGGATCACGCGGCCCGTCACGATGGCCTGGGCGCTCGTTCTCTTCTGGTGGGCGCTTCCAAACCTCGCGCTCACCCTCCGCGCCGAGGATTTCGTGGAGCGATCGCTCCGCGCGCTCGGCTACCTCGCGTTCTTCTGGGCGCTCGTGCGTAGCGTCACGATCGCAGGCGACGAAATCGCCGAGGCGAAGTGGGCGAGCTCGCGCCGGAACATCCGCTCGATCACCGGCGTCGCCGTGCGGCTAGGCAAGGTCGTGGTGGCTGCGCTGGCGCTCATGGTGGCGCTGTCCGAGCTCGGATATCCCGTCACGACCGTGATCGCAGGGCTCGGGATCGGCGGTGTCGCGCTCGCGCTCGCCGCGCAGAAGACGGTCGAGAACCTCTTCGGCTCGGTGTCGATCCTCGCAGACCAGCCCTTTGGTGTCGGCGACACCATCAAGGTGGACGGCATCGAGGGGACGGTCGAGACGATTGGGCTGCGCTCGACGCGCATGCGGACGGTCGAGCGCACGCTCGTGATCATCCCGAACGGCAAGCTCGCCGACATGCGCATCGAATCGCTCGGGCCGCGCGATCGTATCCGCTTCGCCGTGAAGCTCGGGCTCGCTCGCGACACGGATGCGGCGACCATCGAGGCGATCGTCGGCGCGCTGCGCGAGAAGATCGCAGCCCATGCGTCAGTGCTCGAGGCGGACGTGTTCGTGCATCTCTCCGGACTCGGTGAATCGTCGTTCGACGTCGACGTCGCCGCTCCCGTCGAGACGACGGACGCGGCCGCGTTCGCCCGCATCCGTGAGGAGCTCTTGCTCACCTGCGTGCGCGTCGTGGCCGCTCACGGCGCAAAGCTCGCGGTGCCGACGCGCAACATCGTGAGCACCAGCGCGGCCCCCGGGAAGACCAGCTGATGGCCCAGCGCGAGGACATTCTGGGCACGATCCTCGACGGGCGGTATCGTGTCGAGGCGGTTCTTGGGGCGGCGCATGCAGGAGGAACCGTCTTCCGAGGGCGAGACGCGGGCGCAGGCTCGAACGTGGTCGTGCGATGCCCCGCGATCCCCGGCGAACGCGAGGGCGCTGCGCTCGAGGAGGCGCTCGAGACGTTCCTCGGTGAGGCGGAGCTGCTCGCGAAGATCAGTCAGGGCTCGAGCGACGTGGAGAAGCTCCTTGCCTCCGGAGTGGCCGACAGCGTCGAGGGATCGCGCGTCCCCTACACGGTCTTCGAGTGGCTCGCGGGGCGGTCGCTCGAGCGGCACATCGCGGAGCGCGCAGGCGGCTCGTCGATCGGTGAGGCGCTCGTGATCCTCGAGCCGGCGGCTCGCGCTCTCGCGGTCGCGCATGCGATGGGGGTGGCCCATCGCGACGTGCGACCTGCGAACCTCTGGCTCGCCGAGTTCGGCGGACGCACCACGCTCAAGGTCGCCGCCTTCGGCCTCGCGACGCGTGTCGGGCCCGGCGACACGTCGTTCGCGCCCGAATATGGAGCGCCCGAGCACTTCAAGAAATCCTACGGTGCCATCGGCCCCGCAACTGACGTGTACGGGCTCGCGCTGTGCATGATCGAGTTGGTCACCGGCAAGCGGGCGCTCGAAGGAGCGGACGCCGGTGAGCTTTATCTCGCGGCGAGCGACCTCGCGAAGCGGCCGACGCTCCGCGCGCGTGGGTCGCACGTCTCGGATGCCGTCGAAGCCGTGCTGCAGCGCGCGCTCGCTGTGGATCCGAAGCGGCGCTGGGCGTCGGCGCGCGAGCTATGGGACGCGCTGATCGGTGCGGTGCCCGAGCTGACACCCACGCCCCCGAGCGTGCGACCGCGCACGAGCGATCGGCCTCCGGGGATCGGTGGAGGATCGCACCCAGGCGTGACCCCCTACGTGGACGCGCCGCCCGCGAGGGTACCTCCGGGGTTGGCGGAGCTGACGCGCGTGGCGACGGCGCAGAGCGCGCAAGGGCCGCCGGGCGTCAGGAATCCGATGACGGGCGTGCTCGCGGCTGCACCACCCTTGGCCGTGATGGCCGACGACAGGCGCCTCGGAGATTCGGTGCACGCGAGTGATGCGCTGAAGAGCGAGCGCAACGCAATCGCGCAAGAGCCACGAGAGGGCGATCGCAGTGGGACGTGGGCGTGGCTCGTGACGGCAGTGATCGCGGTTGTGATCGTCGGGGTGATCAACGCGAAGGTCGGAACGGGAGCAGGGACGAAGGTGCAGCCTCCCCCGAACGCGGACGCGGGCGCGGGACAAGGACCGGCGGCCGAGCAGGCCGTGCGCGTGACGCCGTTCCTCGCGGACATGGTCAAGGTGCCCGCCGGCAGCTTCATGATGGGGTCGGATCACGACGGCAAGGGCGACAAGCCGCTGCATCGCGCGACGCTAACGCATGCATTCTACATAGATCGTACCGAGGTCCGCGCGGACGCCTACGCTGCGTGCGTCGAGGACGGCGCATGCTCGTCGAACAAGGTGCACGCGGGAGACGTCGTCGACAGCACGTTCGGCTGCAACACCGCCAAGGAACGCCCGAAGCACCCCGCCAACTGCATCGACCGCACCCAGGCCGAGAAATACTGCGCGTTCGCGAACAAGCGCCTGCCCACCGAGGCCGAGTGGGAGTACGCCGCCCGCGGCACGGACGCGCGCGAGTATCCGTGGGGCCACGCCGCGCCGACGACCTGCGCGCAGGCGATCCTCACCGGCATGGCCGGCGAGTGTGGCGATCGAAAGGGTACGTGGGAGGTCGGAACGACGGTGGAGGGCAAGACGCCCTTCGGTGTCCTCGACATGACCGGCAACGTCTGGGAGTGGGTCGCAGACGGCTACGAGCCGTACATCACGAGCGATGCGAGGGACGGCGGGGCGGTCGTCGACCCGAAGGTGCCGCTCCAGCCAGGCAACAAGGCCGTCCTTCGTGGCGGCTCATGGGACTACTCGGTCACGAGCGCGAAGACTACGTATCGGCTCCCGTTCGCCGCGACGAACGGCAACGTGAGCACGGGCGTGCGTTGCGCGCGCGACGTGGAGTGAGCGTTCGAGACGTTCTCGTACGTGTACGTCTTGCGCATGCCGAGGCTCGTACCGCGACGCTGGTGGTACGCTCTCGCTCGTCATGCCCGCCGCGAACCGAATCGGCAGCGTGATCGCGTCGAAGTACCGGCTCGAGAAGCTCCTCGGGGAAGGTGGGATGGGCGCGGTCTTCAAGGCCACCCACGTCACCGTGGGCAAGCAGTTCGCCGTGAAGGTGCTGCACGCCGAGGTCTCGAACCATCCCGATGCGAAGCGTCGCTTCACGCAGGAGGCCCAGGCCGCTGCAAAGATCGGGCACCCCGCGATCCTAGACGTCTACGACCTCGGCGAGGACGACGGCTCTCTCTACATGGTGATGGAGCTCCTCGAAGGCGAGTCGCTCGCGCAGCGAGTGGCGCGCGGCCCGCTCACCATCCGCGAGGCGCTCGAGTACGCAACGGGCGTGCTCGACGCGCTCGAGGCCGCGCACAGCGCGAGCGTCATCCATCGCGACATCAAGCCGGCAAACGTGTTCCTCGTCGCTGCGGCGTCGGGGAGAGGCGCGGTGCGAGTCCTCGACTTCGGGATCGCGAAGTTCCAGGAGGCCGCCGACGGCGCAGAGACGTCGACGGGCGTCGTCCTCGGCTCGGCGTATTACATGGCGCCGGAGCAGGTCCAGGCCGAGGCGAAGATCGACGCGCGCGCCGACGTGTGGGCGGTCGGCGCGACGGTTTACGAGCTCCTCGTCGGCGAGCCCGCGCACATGGCTCCCACGCATGCCGCGGTCGTCGCGAAGATCGTGATGAGGCCGGCCCCCCCGGTGAGTGAGCGACGGACAGATGCGGACGCGCCGCTCGACGCCATCGTGGCGCGCGCTCTCAAGATCGATCCCGCAGAGCGGTTCGCTTCGGCCGCCGAGATGCGCGAGGCCATCGATGCATACCTCGTCGAGCGTGCCGCAACGGTGCGCTCGGCACCGCCGTCAGCGCACACGCCGTCGATGAAGGCTCGTCGCGTGACCTCGAGGGACACGAGCAGCGTGGCGACGCCGCGCGCACTCGTCGCCGGCACGACCGACCTCTCGCCGCTGGAAGGGGGCGCCTCGCGCGCGAGGTCTCTCGTCCCGGTCGCCCTGGTGGCGCTCGCGATCGGCGTTTTCGTCAGCGCCGCAGTCGCCACACGCACGAGCGCCCCTCCCTCGTCGCTGCGCGCAGAGCCGCTCGCGGCGGTGCTTCCTCCGGCCTCCGTGTTCTCGCCCCCATCCGCGATCCCGTCCGCGATCCCATCCTCGACTCCGACAGCTTCAACTTCCGCTTCCGCGCCTCCCGCGACGACGCGCCGCCTCCCCACCCCACCTTCCTCCGCCCCTCGCCCGACGACCTGCGGCCCCGGCGAGGCCCTCGCCGACGGCCACTGCTGCGTCCGCGGCTTCGTCTGGCGCGCCGACCACTGCGAGCGCGACATCTCCCTCACAGCGCCCTTTTGAAGGGCCCCGGAGCTCCGCTCACGCGCGCGGCGGATCGCCCTCTTCGCCGTCCTTCATTCGTGCGGCCTTCCGCAAGAACAGGACGCCGGCCAGGTACATCGGGAGCGAGGTGACGAGCACGACCAGCGCAAAACGCGGCGTGAAGCGAATCTCGGGCCTCGCGAAGATGAAACACGAGGTGTCGATGAGGAACGAGAGGAGGAGCACGACCAGCCCCAACACGCGCGCGGTCATACGATCGGTGATCATCGGCGTGACGGCGCTGTATCATCGCCCCCGATGAGGCGCACGTCTTGCCTGTTGGTCCTTGCGTTGAGCACGGCGGTTCTCGGCCCCGCCGCGGGTTTTCTCGGGGCTGGTTGCGGTGTCAGCCCGCCGGTGACCGTGGTTCACGTCGGCGTCGGCGAGCGCGCAGCCGCCGTGAGGGGCGACGCGGTGAAGACCCGCCGCGGCGACCTGGAGGCCTACGCTGGACTACGAGCCGGCTTCGCGGTCATTCGCTCGAACGACGAATGGCAGAATGCCTGGCCCGCGGGCAACGTGCCCTCGATGCCCGCGACGCTCGACACGGCGCGCTCGATGCTCCTCGTCGCGGTCGCCGAGGACACGGACACCGTGCAGATGCAGATCCAGAAGGTCGTCGAGACCGGCGATCGCGTCCATATCTTCGTCCGGGAGACGAAGGCCGGGCAGAGCTGCCCTACGAAGCGCGAGCACACGCCGCTCGACGCCGTCCTCACGGAGCGCATCGACAAGCCCGTGAAGTTCTACATCGAGGAAGAGCGCGCCGAGTCCTGCGGAGATGCGCCTGCCGTCGTCATGAATTGCCGGGCCAACGCGGCACCGGCGTGGACGCCGAAGGTGAGCGCGGCACCCGGCGACAAGGTCGAGTGCGAGATGAGCGCAGAGACACGCGGGCGATTCGCGATCGTCGAGAGCGCCGTCGCGCTCGGTGAGCTGCCCGGCGGCTCGGCGGCGAAGCTCGCGTACACGAAGGGGACGCTGCGCGGCGCCTTCGACGTCGACGTCTTCGGCTCCTACGTGGTCAGGGCCGAAGCCAAGGACGAGTCCGGGCGCATCACGAGCGTGAATGCGACGGTCGACGTCGTGCCGCCGAAGACGAAGGACGTCTTCGTCCAGCTGGTGTGGACCGGCTTCGACGCCAACGACGACCCGAGCACCTTCCCGCGCGTGAAGCTCCGCGCAACGGAGGAGACCCGCGACGCGAAGGGCAAGCCGATCGCGCACGAATGCTCGGTCGCCACGGCGCGCCCCGAGCTGTGCGACGTGACGACACGAGGTGCGTACACCCACATGAAGTTGAAGGCTGGAGACAAGCAAGTCCCTCTCGATGTGCTCTACGCCGACGAGCGCGCCGAGAAGGGGCCGCTCGTGTGCATCCAGGTCTACTTCGACGGAGCGCGCACCGGCGAGACGTGCGACCGCAAGCATCGCGGTCCGGACGAGCGCTGGAACATCGGCACCGTGGACATGGCCACGGGCAGAATCCTCGGTTCGGGACCGGGCGTTGCCGACGCGGGGGCGTCCGACAGCGGCGTCGGTGCCGGCCCCGCGAAGAAGCTGCCGGCGAAGAAGTAGTCTCGCTCGGGTCGCTCAGCCCTCGATGAAGACCGCGAGCGCCTTCATCGTGAGCCACGCGATTGCCGCGCTGAGCGGGAGCGTCAGCACCCAGGCGGTGAGGATGTTCCCCGCAACGCCCCAGCGAACGGCGCTGATGCGCTTGCTGGCGCCCACGCCCATGATGCATGCGTTGATGCAGTGCGTGGTCGAGACGGGGACGCCGAACTGGCTCGCGCCGAGGATCGTGATGGCGCCGGCCGTCTCCGCGGCGAAGCCCTGGATCGGGGTGATGCGTATGATCTTCGAGCCCATCGTCTTGATGATGCGCTTGCCGCCGCCCATCGTTCCGGCAGCGATCGCTCCGGCACACACGATGATGACCCAGGTGGGGACCTTGTCGCCGTGCGGCAGCATCCAGTGCGGGACCGAAGCGGCGTGCCCTGCGTGGACGAACGAGAGGAGCGCGAGCGTGATGATGCCCATCGACTTCTGCGCGTCGTTCGAGCCGTGCGCGAACGCCATCGTGCACGCCGAGACGAGCTGGAGGCGACGGGAGACTTTGTGAACGACCTTCGGTGTGCGCCGGCGCACGATCCAGAGGAGCGCGATCATCAAGACGAAAGCGACGACGAACCCGATGAGCGGAGAGGCGACGAGCGGGATGAGCACCTTGTGGTAGAGCGCCTTCCACTTGAAGGCGTTCAACCCCGAGTTGGCGACGACTGCGCCCGCGAGGCCACCGATGAGCGCATGCGAAGAGCTCGACGGGATGCCGTACCACCACGTGATCAGGTTCCAGATACACGCGCCGATGAGAGCGGCGAGCACGACCGTCTGCGTCACGATCATGGGATCGGCGAAGCCCGACGCGATGGTCTTCGCGACGGCGGTGCCCGTGATGGCGCCGAAAAAGTTGAGGATGCCCGCGATCATCACCGCAGTGCGGACGGGGAGCACGCCGGTCGAGACGACCGTGGCGATGGCATTGGCCGCGTCGTGGAAGCCGTTGATGTAGTCGAAGATGATCGCTGCGACGATGACGCAGACGAGCAGGCTAACCATTCTTGACAGCCAGGTTGGCGAGGATGTCCGCGATGGAGTCGCACTGATCGACGGCGTTCTCGAGGTCCTCGAGCACGGTCTGCTCGCGAATGAGCCTCTTTGCGTCGACGGCGGGGTCCTTGAAGAGCGACGAGATCGCCTCGCGGTAGACGGTGTCGGCGTCCTTCTCGATCTTGCGCAGCTCGCGGGCGACGCGCACGATCTCGGTGTACTCGTGGCGGCGCAGCTTCGGCATCACCTGGTCGATACGGTGGGTGCAGTCGACGAGGATCGTCACGAGCTGCTTCATCGGCTCGGTCGCCTCCTCTACGCCGAGCATGGTGCACGCGCGGATCGCACCGTTCGTGAGGTCGAGCACCGTGTCGAGCTCGGAGGAGAGGCGCTGGAGATCCTCGCGGTCGATAGGCGTCACGAACGTCTTCGCGAGCGCCTCCTCCATGGCGTGTACGATCGCATCGCCCTCGTGCTCGCACTTCTGGACCGCCGCACGAGCTTCGTCGGCCGTCTGGCCGTGCTCGGTGAACTTCTCGAGGGCCTTCGCGCCGTTGTGCGCAGCCTTCGCTTGCTGCTCGAGGAAGTCGTAGAAGTGATCTTCCCTCGGAAGCAGGAAGCGGATGACGTCCTGGAGCCCCATCAGCAGACTGCCTTTCGTGGCGAGCGCGGTTCCATCTCGGCCTTGTCCGCCATCGTCGCGGCTGAATCTAGCCAGTTTGTGAGGTCTTGTGCGTCGTTCGTGTGACGGTCCGGTTGCGAACGGGAGAATCACCATGAAATCCTCGGAAGCACGCGTGCTTGCGGCCGTCGCCCTCCTGGTGTGCGCAGGCTGTGCGCCCGGCCCGCTGCCCGATCGTGGCCTTGTCGCGCCGCTCGCCATCGGCCCCGCGACCCCTGCCCGATCCGCGCCGCCGCCTCGCCCGGAGGCGCCGCCGGGTGCGCCGGACGATCTCGAGCTCCTCGTGCGTGTGAGTGATCCCGAGCAGCTCGCGCGAAATGTCGCCTCGATCGTCCCGTCAGGCGTCGCCGCTTCCCTCGATCCTGCGCAGCTCGTGGTGAGGCTTCTCGGTCGCACGCTCGGGGGCCTCGTCGATGTCGCGCAGCCCATCGACGTGACGAGCCACACCGGGTCGTCCTTCGTGGTGTCGATGGCCGTGAAGCAGGACGCCGAGGCCAAGCTCGGGCAGGGCCTCGCGCTCCGCGAGGAAGGCGGCCTGCTCCGGATTGGCAAGCTCGACGACTCCCCTGCCGAGTCCGACCGCTTCGCCTGCGCGTTCTCGGGCGCCTCCGGCCCCGCAACGACCAGGCTGCTATGCGCAACTGACGAGGCGGCGTTGAAGGAGTCGGCGTCGTACCTCACACGCAACGTGGCGAGCGAGCCGCTCGACACGGACCTGCGCATGACGCTGCCGGGGCGCCTTCTGCGCGAGAAGAGAGACGCGACGACGAGGGCGATCGGCGACGCGGCGAGCGCACGGCTCGGGGAGGGGATCGTGGAGCGGTTCCTCGCGGAGATCGACCGCCTCGACGTGAATGTCCGGTTCGGCAGTACCGCCATCGAGCTGGGCGTCGACCTGCGGCTCTCGGGCCGGCAGTCGATGCTGGCGCAGGTGCTCGTCGCGCGCACGGTGGCCGCGCCTCCCTCCCGGATGTTCTACCGTCTTCCCGCCGACGCGCTCCTTGCGTTGCACACGACGGGCGCGCTCGCGGAGGACATCGCCCCGCTCCGCAAGGCTCTCGCGGACAACATCGAAGAGACTCTCGTTCAAGATGGCTACCGCACCGACAAGACGCACGAGCTGCGTGAGCGGATCGAGTCGCTCCTGCTGACGGGCGGACCGCTCGTCGTCGGCGCCGGCGTGGCCGGCGGCCGCGACGGCGCAGAAAACGCGCTCGCCGCCTTCGATTCGTCGACGCCGTCGGAGCAGGCGCGGACGGAAGCCAAGGCGCGCGCTTCGCTCCTTCCGTGGGTGCTGGTCGCCGTCGAGGAGCCCAGCGAGAAGTGGACGACGGGCATGCGCGACATCGTGCGGCGCGGACAGGAGGCCGACAAGACGCGTCGCCCCGGCTCGAAGTCGACCCCGCCGCACGACCCCGACGGGGACCATGTGGACGTTCGCATCGCCACGCTCGACCCGGGCCTCAAGCTCCCGAAAGATTCGCTCCACGTCGAGGTGCTGATCGCGCCGCGGACCAAGGGAAAGCGCCCGCCGCGCACCGCACATCTGTTCATCGTGCCCAAGGGCTCCGGCACCTGGATCGGCTACAGCGAGGACGTCGCCGCGATTTCTTCGCGACTGCGGCTCGCGGTCGACGACGCCGTCGAGACCGGGATGCTGTCGCGCTCCGAGGAGGCCAAGTCGCTGCGCTCACATCCGGCCCTCGGCGCGGGGCTGTTCTCGCTCTCGGGGATCGGGCACCTCGCGGCGAAGACCGCGACCGCGGAC
The DNA here is from genome assembly GCA_043717125.1 of Polyangiaceae bacterium. Classification (GTDB taxonomy): domain Bacteria; phylum Myxococcota_A; class Polyangia; order Polyangiales; family Polyangiaceae; genus Labilithrix. Next base: position 43,918 of record JAYSXP010000112.1, read on the forward strand.
GACATGCGGCGAGCGTCACGGAACGCGACGCGCGCGGCGAACCTCGGTGTCCACGGAAACACGTCTCTCACCTGGACGGCCACCGCCGACTCGACGCCGGGCGCCGTACGCTTCTCGGTCGTAGCAACGCTGACGCGGCAGCTCACGGCCGAGGTGATCCGCATGCTCGGAATGTGAGCGGCTTGGTAGCTACTCGCGCGTCGCCGGGATGTCGGGCGCGGCGACCGCGGGCGCGGTGGTCTTGGGCTCCGTGCTGCTGCGAGTCGGCGTCCCTCGCGGCCGTGCGTGGCCGCCTGCGGCGTGGGTCGAGGCGCGCGGCGCAACTGGGGCGGCCGTCGTGACCCCCGTCGTCATCGTGAGCCCGGTCGTATTCGGATCCGCTGCAGGTGGCTGGGCGACGATGGGCAGCGTACTTGGATCGGGAGGAGGCGGAGGAGCGGGCTCGGTGGTCAAGGCCGTCGCGACCGCGGGCTCGGCAACGGGCGCTGGATTCCGGCTGCCGAGGACCGTGACGACGAGGAAGGCCGTGGTCGCGAGCATGGCCACGAAGACTGCCCCCCAGAGCGCAGCCGTCGCCGGTGAGATATCGGGCTTCTTGAGGGCGCCTCCCGCGGGAGTGCTCATCGGCGGACTCGTCCAGGCGCTGCGAGCGGCCGAGTTGAACGAAGGCGCGCTCGGTTGCGGCGGCGGCACGGAGGCGACCAGCGCGGGACCGAGGATCGCGATGCGCTCGAGCGACGGCGTCGCGACGGGCCCCGCGTAGGGAGCCAGCATCCGCGCGAGCTCGATGACGTCACCGAGGCGGTTGTTCCGGTCTCGCTCGAGGCATCGTGCGACGACGTGCTCAAGGCCCTGCGGCAGGTCCGGCTTCGCGTCTCGGAGATTCGGGATCGGCCCGTGGACGATGCCCTGGATGAGCTCGCCGAGCGACGCGGCGTGGAACGGCGCCTTACCGCTGATGAGCCGAAACAGGATGACGCCCAGCGACCAGATATCGCTCCGCGCGTCGGCGTCACGTGCCGATAGGATCTGCTCCGGAGCCATGTAGCTCGGCGAGCCGAGAAGTTCGCTCGCCTTCGTCACGACGCTGTCGTCGGGCCGGTGGCGCGGACGACCGCCGGGATTGGTGTCGTCCTCGATGCCGAGCTCGATCACCTTGGAGACGCCAAAATCCAGGACCTTCACGACGGGCTCGCCGCTCTGGCCCTTCGTGAGAAAGAGATTGGCGGGCTTCAGGTCGCGATGAACGATGCCGTGGCCGTGGGCCTCCGCGATCGCCTCGCAGGCCTGGAGGATGTACTCGCACGCGTCCCGGACGGGCAGCGGCCCCCCCTTGTGGAGGAGGTCGGAGAGGTCAGTCCCCTCGAGGTACTCCATGACCATGTACGGCGAGCCGCTGTCGAGCGCGCCGACGTCCAGGACCCGCGAGACGTGCTTGCTCTTCAGCCGCACGGTGTTGCGCGCCTCACGGAGGAAGCGGCTCCTGTACTCGGGGGTACAGATTTCGGCGCGCATGAACTTCAGCGCGACCATCTGCCCGAGCTGGAGGTGCCGCGCTGCGACGACGTAGCCCATGCCGCCCTCACCGAGGACCCGCTCGACGCGGAATTTCCCGGCAATGACGTCTCCCGGGCCGATACCGCTCACGAGGGAGAGTGTGCTCGCCCGGCTCCGGCAAATCAAGAACGGGGGCTCGCGGAGGTGCGTGCCTGACCGGGGACACCCTCCGATCTGTCCGGGCCACCCGCGCGTGAACGCAAGTCGGCGGAATCATGACGCCGGGGAGCCGGCATGCGGCTGGCTAGAGGCGCACGGCATGACACGTCATCTGACGCTTCGTCTCCTGGTGGTCGCCCTCGTGATCGTGGCCGGTACCGTCGCGGCGTCCCGCGCGCGCGCCTCTCCCCCCTTCTCGAAGTCGACCGATGACCGCCTCGACGACGGCGACATCGATGCGGAGGACCTCGTCGGGCGCGCGACCGTCGGACGTGGGAGACCGCGCTCGGCCCCTGGCGGTGAGTCATGGGTGTCGCTTGCGGGCTTCACCCAGGAGACGATGCGCGGCGAGCGAGAGGTCGGCGGAATGCTCGTGGTGGGCCTTCCGCTCGATCGCTTCGTCCGCGTGAGCGCGCGGAGCGTCGTCCCACCGCCCAGCCCCGGCATCGGTCCGGCGAGCGTCGTGGTCGCGGGCGGCGGGGAGGAGCCGGGGGTCGCCGTCACGCCGAGGCTCGCCCGTGCGACCGTCGAGGCCGCATGGAGAGCGGCCGGGCTGGGGAACGACGATGCACGCCTCGACGCAATCGTCTCGCGGGCGCGGTGGAGCGCGGTGCTCCCGGAGACGCGGCTGCGCGCGATCCGCCACGACGATCAGCGGCTCTACACGGACTCGACCGCCGACGTGAATCGGCTTCGCGACTCGGCCGGCGCGAACGTCGGGCTGGAGGCTCGCCTCACCTGGCGCTTCGATCGCCTGCTGTACGCGGAGGACGAGCCGTCGTTCGAGCGCATGCGGCTCGAACGGCACGATGCGCGCGC
>JAYSXP010000113.1:0-6235 GCA_043717125.1 Polyangiaceae bacterium
CGCTCAAGCCCGCCCCCGCAGAGGCACCTGCACCGGCCGCACCGGCACCGGCACCGGCCGCACCGGCACCCGCCGAGCCGGCACCGCCCGCGGGCGCACCGACCGCGGCCGACGCTGCTCCCGCCGCAGAGGCGCCGAAGCTCGCCGTCGTTCCACCGGCGCCCGCCGGCGGCGAGAGCCCGAAGCGCGCCGCGCCGGACTACGACGGTCGCGGCGACGAGCCGACCACCGCGGGGGACGTGGCGCTCTGGGTCCCTCGCATCATCCTGTCGCCGCTCTACTTTGTCAGCGAGTACGTGATCCGCCGCCCTCTGGGCTGGCTCATCACCACCGCCGAACAGAAGCGGTGGCCCTCGGCGATCGCGAATTTTTTCACGTTCGGTCCCGACAAGAAGGCCGGCGTCGTCCCCACGTTCTTCCTCGATCTCGGCTTCCGCCCGAGCGTCGGCTTCTACGCGTTCTGGGACGACCTCCTCGGACCGCAGAATCACCTCCGCATGCACTTCTCGACGTTCGGCCCGGACTGGCTCCAGGGAGCCGTCGCCGACAAGATACCGATCGGCAAGGACGGCTTCTTCGATCTGCGCCTCGAGGGCGTTCATCGTCCGGACTTCGTTTTTTACGGGCTCGGCCCGCGCTCGCTCAACTCCGATCGCACGCGCTTCGGCGTCAACAAGCTCCAGGCACGCCCCGTCTTCGAGACGACGTGGTGGAAAGGCAGCCGCATCACCGTCGAGGGCGGCGTGCGCTACATGGACTTCCGCGACGACGCTTGCTGCGGCGACCCTTCGCTCCCAGCCCAAGTCCAGAACGGCACATTCACGTCGCCGCCGGGCTTCCGCGACGGCTACACGGCCGTCTTCGAACGCGCCGAGCTCACGGTCGACACGCGCGACCCGCGGCCCGCGAGCCAGACGGGCATGCGCCTCGAGCTCGAGATCGAGCAGGGCTCCAACGTTCGTCGCGCGACGGACAACTGGGTCCGCTACGGCGGCTCGCTGGGCGGCTTTGTCGACCTGCACAACAACCGCACCGTGAGCCTTTCGGTCACGACGCTCTTCGTCGATCCCGTCTCGCGCCACGCGACCATTCCGTTCACCGAGCAGATCGTGCTCGGCGGTAGCGGACCGATGCGCGGCTTTCTCTACGGCCGGCTCGTCGATCGAAGCGCCGCCATCGCGACGCTCAAGTATCGCTGGCCGATCTGGGTCTTCCTCGACGGCGCGATCCAGGGCGCGCTCGGGAACGTCTTCGGACCGCAGCTCGAGGACTTCAAGGCCAACCTCCTCCGCGTCACGGCCAACATCGGCGTCGAGACGGTCGGAACGGCGGACCACACCTTCGAGATCCTCGCCGGCTTCGGCACGGAGACCATCGACCAAGGCGCGAACGTGAACTCGTTCCGCCTCCTGTTCGGCACCAATCGCGGCTTTTGATGCTCGCTCACCGCTTGCGACTGCGGGCGCGCGCGACGCCTCGCCCGAGGGGGCTCCGCCTTGCACGGCTGCCGAGCTTCCACGTGAGCGCGGATCACGTAGAGTGCGGACCATGATCGCGGCGCTCCTCCTCGTTCACCTTGTCGCGTTCGCGGCGTACCTCGGCGCGGGCTTCGCGCAGACGCAGATGATGAAGCTATCCGCACGCGACGGAATGGCCGCCGCGCTACGCGACGAGTACGAGCGCCTCGCCGCCGTCATCCTCACCAAGATCGAGCTGCCGGCGCTCTTCGCTTCGATAGCGAGCGGCATCGTGTTCATCACGCAGAACCCGGCCCTGATGAAGCAGGGCTGGCTGCACGGCAAGCTGACGGTCGTGCTCCTGCTCGCCGTGCTCAGTCACCTCGAGATGTTCAACGCCCGAAAGATCGTGCGCGCGCGCGCGTCGGGCGCGGCTTCGGCCGACGAGGAAATCGAGCGCCGCAAGCGCAACCATGGAGCCTTCGGCGCCATCGGCGCGCTGCTCGTTCTGGTGCTGCTCGTCCTCGTGACGTTCGTGCGCCTCGGCTAGGCGGGCTCGGCGCGCGTGACAACGTAGCTCGCTCTCGCTCTCGTGAGCGTGAGCAGCCCGCGCCTCCAGGAGCTAGCGAAGGCGAAACTGCACGGACCAGGGCATGCGGACGCGGACGGCGCGACCCTCGCGCTGTGCAGGGGAGAAGCGGTAGTCGCGCACGGCGTTCAGTGCCGAGGCATCGAAGCCGTGCCCTGCCGGTCGCGTGACGCGAGCCTCGACGACCCGCCCTTCGCGATCGACGACGATCTCCACACCGACGTCGCCTTCGACGTCGTCGCCGCGCGCATGCGCGGGATAAGCCGGCGCCGCCGAGTGAACGAGGCGCGCCGGGACCTGCACGGCCGAGGCCGCGTGGACGACGTCGTCACTCCCCGCCCCTGCTCCGGTGCCATTGCCTGAGTGCGCGACGGCGTCCGCCGTAGCGTGGGAAGCGACGCGGTTGCTCAGCGGAGCGCCCGAGCCCGACCCGAGATCGAACCGCGGAAGCGGCGCGGCCTCCGCAACCAGAGCGGGCGCAGCGGCCGCCGGCTCGGGCTCGTGCGAGGTCGAGTGGTGGTCGTCGTCGTCGTCGTGAGCGAGCGACGGGTCGTGAGGCCGCGCGTGGTGGGACGGGTCGACGGGATACGGATGCGTGTGCGTCGGCGCCGCGACGTTCTTCATGGTCTCCGGCTCGGGCACCACTGGCGATGGCGGGGCAGGTGCGGGCGGCGCGAACGGCTCGAGCGGGTCGACGTCGATCGTCATCTCCACGGTGAGGGAGGCTCGACCGGTCTGCGAATGACCTGCCACAGACACGACGAGGCCTGCCGCGATGCCGGCGTGGAGCACGATCGACGCGACGATCGGAACCGCGCGGGCACCGAGATTCAGCGAAGCAAAGGTGACAAGACCGGACAACGCCATCGAGTGTACCGCACCTACGCCCCAGGTCTCGCACCGGATCCATGGCCATTTTGCCGCCTCTTCGTCGATGCGGCGGCTCGCCCAGGCCGGCGCGCTGTGACATCCTTCCTTCGTGTCGTTGCGAAGGGAAACCCACCGGCTGAGTCGCGTCTTCGGGGCGCTGCTGCTTGCCGTCTCGCCGGCAGTCGCTGCGCAGGCGTGCCTCACCTCCGCCGAAGTGGCTACGGGGCCCGACGCGACGACCGACGGCCTCGCCCCGAACGACGACGCGAACGACGACGCGAACGACGCGAACGACACGGCCGACGCGGCCGGTGACGGCAACCTGCGCGTCGTCGACCCTTGCGAGCTCGTTGCCGAGACGCTCGACGCGGGACCCGATGCGCTACCCGACGCCGACGTTGCCTGCCGGTACACGCTGCCGTGTGGCCTCGCGGACGGCGGCGGCTTCGTGCTGAGAGGCTGCGAGTTCTTCCTCTACACCTCGGTTCCCGACGCGAGCGATGCGTCCCTCGGTTGCGTGATCCCCCAAGCCTCCGGCTGCTCGAGTGGGGTCTACACGCCACCTGCGAACGGTTCGCTCACGTTCGAGTGCATCGACTGCTTCGGTGGTGGCGGACGACGTCCCGTGGGCCTCCGTCCCGCGCGGCGTACGCGCACGACCGATGCGGTCGGTGCCTACTTCGCGCGAATGGCACACGACGAGGCGGCGAGCGTGCACGCGTTCGTCCGTATGCGCGCTGAGCTCTCGCGGCTCGGCGCCCCCGCCGAGCTCGTCACTGCGGCCGAACGCTCCGCGTGCGACGAACGGCGCCATGCGCGGATGATGGCCCGGCGCGCGCGCGCCTCGGGTGCGCAGGCCTCACCTGCCCGCGTCAAGCGCACTGCGCGGCGCAGACTCGAGGCGATCGCGCGCGAGAATGCGGTCGAGGGCTGCGTGCAGGAGACGTTCGGCGCGCTCCTCATGCGGTGGCAGGCGACCCACGCCGCCGAGCCCTCGCTGCGACGGCTCTTTGCGCGCGTCGCTGCCGACGAGACGCGGCACGCGGCGCTCTCTTGGGAGGTCGCTCGCTGGGCCGAAGAGCGCCTCGACGCGGGCGCGCGCGCGCGCGTGCAGGCGGCGCGATCGCGCGCTGTCCATTCGCTGCGGAAGAGGGTGGCGTCGCGCGCGGAGCTGCCTTCCCGTTCTGTCATCGGTCAGCCGTGCCGCGACGAGGCGCTCGCGCTTCTCGACGGCATGATCGCGAGCCTCGGAATCCTTTAGCGCGGGCCTCCGCAGCTGGCTCCGCATCGGCCACCCAGGCACGGCACCGAGCAACTCCGCGGCTCGCCCCTGCATGACGCCGGGCGCCCGATTGGGTTACGGCGTCGTCGGTCCCGTGTGTCTCCTACGGCACGAGCAGCGTGTGGCGGAGGGCTCCCGATGGTCGCTCAGAACGGGAACACGTGGTGGAACAGCTCGGGTCGGCTCGACACGCCGCACTTCTCGTAGATCCGTGAGATGTGCTGGCGCACCGTCTTGTCGCTCGACTCGAGCACCGTCGCGATCTCGAGGCTGGGGAGGCCCTTCAGTACGAGGCGAGCAATCTCGGCCTCGCGGTCGGTGAGTCCCGACCTCGCGATCGCCTCCGTGACGAGCCGGCCGAGATCGCGCTGGTCGCCGAGCAGTTTGCGCACGGTCTCGACGAGCTCGGCGCCGCGAAAGGGCTTCTCGAGCAGGAACGAGGCGCCGAGGTTCAGCGCGCGCTTCAGGCGGTCGACGTCCGCGAAGGCCGTGATGATCACCGCCGGCACCGAGCGCCCGGCCGCGCGGAGCGCCGTCAGGACCGACAGTCCTCCACCGTCGTCGTCACCGAGGACCAGGTCGAGGATGGCGATGTCGAACGCGGCGGTACCGACGAGAGCGGTCGCCTCGCTTGCGTCGGCGGCCTCGATGCACTCGATCCCCGCGCGCTGGAGCGCGCGCACGAGGCCGAGACGCGCATCCGCGTCGTCCTCGACGAGCAGCGCGACGGGAACCGCCGCCGTGCTCATGCCTGTCGGACCGGCAGCGTGAGCCGGAACGTCGTTGACCAGCCCGGCACCTCGGCAAGCGCGACGTCACCGTTCATGGCGCGCGCGAGCGCCCGCGCGATCGAGAGACCGAGGCCGAGGCCGCCGTCCTTCGCCGTCTCGAGCGGATGGAAGAGCGAGCGGTCGGCGCCCGGCGCGATGCCCGGACCGTCATCACTCACGGTGAGCGAGAGCTGCTCGGCGTTCTCGTCGAGCCGGACGCGAATGTGACCACCCGCGCCCTTGCCGCGAAGCGTGTCGAGGCTGTTGCCGATCAAGTTCTCGAGGATGATGCGCACGAAGGTCGCCTCCGCCCGCACCTTGCCCGGAGCTCCCCCCTCGAGTCGCAGCTCGACTCCACTCTCGCGCGTCACGGCGGACAGATCGCGAACGACGAGCTCGGCGACGTCGGCGACCGGAGCGGCGCTACCCCCTCGCTGCTTTGCGCCCGCGAGGGCGCGGAGGGCGTCGAGAGGAACGAGCGCGCGGTCCATCTGGGCACGCAGGCGCTTCCGGAGATCGGCCACCGCCTCGGTGTCGGCGGAGGGCGTGGCGTCGAGCTCGTCGACGAGGAGGCCTATCGCGTGGAGCGGATTCTTCAGCTCGTGCAGCGTCGCCGCTGCAACGACCCACACCGCCTGATCGCGCTCGACGTGCTCCACACGTGCGCGCAACTCTTGCGCGCGCGCCTCTTCCTCGCTCGCGACGCGCGACCGGAGCCGCCAGTAATGGACGGACATGCCGAGAAGGGCGCCTACGACGACGGGGATCACGTCGTCGACGACGTCGTGGAGCGCGACGAACGCGCGCGCCGCGACGCCCTGGCCGTGGAAGTAGTCCATCGACGTGTTCAGCACCGCATAGCCGATCCCGCCGAGCGTCCCGAGGAACACCCAGCTCACGGAACGCACCCCTCGCTCTCGCGCCGGAAACCTCACGTCCCAGATGTAGCGCCGGACCGCTGCGGCGGCCTCCGACAATTGCCGGATACGGTGAGAGGTTGGCCTTTCCTATGCTTGTGCCACGAGGATGGCCTGCCCGTTCCGTCCAGCTCCGCACCTGGCTCGTGCCACCCTGATCGCGGGTGCGCTGGCGATGGCGCTCGTCGCGTGGCCTCTCGGCGCGAGGGCCGAGGCGCCTGGCGAGCTCGTCGTTTCACGCGCGGTGGCCCTGAAAATGGGCGCGGATCACGGTCCGGCAGTACGCGAGGCGCGCGCTCCGGTGGCCGCCTCCGGCGCGATCCGTGACGCTTCGGATCGGGCGCTCTCCT
>JAYSXP010000114.1:0-6198 GCA_043717125.1 Polyangiaceae bacterium
GAGGCGCTCGCGAACGAGCTTGGAGGCGGCCGCGTCGACTTGAGGGCGCGGAGATCGATGATGCCGTCGTCGTCGTGAGCCAGGTTCATGGTTCGTTCCTGTCGAGGCGTCAGGGCCGCTGAGGCCGCGATGATCTACGACTTTTCCGGGTTTGCGCAACCGAACCGTCGTGGCTCGACAGGGATCAACGACCCCGCCTTGGAATTTTCGTTTTGCATTGGAAACGCGGGCGGGTGCTCGCGCCCGTGACCGCAAGGTCACCTCAGCGCCGGCGCTGGCCGCTCGCGACGCGCTCCATCTCCGCGCGGCGGAAGCCGGCAGGGAAATCGTCGAGATAGCGTCCGGCAGCAACGCGCGCATCGCCCTCGCGCCCATCGCGCATCAAGCGAAGCACCTCGAGATAGGCGACGTCCTCGCGGTCGCCGTTCGTATTCGGCTTCGCGCTCGCGCTCGTCTTGGGGGTGGTCCTGCGCCACGCGTTCCCGGCTACGACGGTCGCCGGCGGTCGATCCGTGAGCCTCACGATCACACGTCCTTCGTGGACGCTCACGCGCTCCGTCCGGCGACCAGAGACCTCGACGTCGAACGCGGTTCCAACGTCCTCGATCTCTCCGTCGGGAACCGTGACCAGCACGCGACGACCCTTGGCGGGTCGCTGCACGCGCAAGCCAAGCGTGCCCTCTGTGAGCTCGAAGCGCTCGACGTCCGCCTCGGTCGTCCGCGTGAAGCGAGCGCCTACGGCTGCTGTCACCTCGACGCGTGTCTCCTCGCTCTCCACGATGGTCGGAGACGGCGCGGCCTGCGGGAGAAGCAACGGCTGCGAGGCCTGCGACGGCCGCGGCGGCGGCGACGCCGGCGCGGCCGTCGCCTCGACGTGCGGCCGCTGCGCGCGCCACGAAGTGTAGGCTACGAGGGCCATCGCTGCGACGGCAAGCACGGCGATGGTGGGCCGCGAACGAGAACGACGCGCGCCGTGGCGCTCCCGACCGGTCTGCTCGGCGTCGACCGCATCGAGCATGCGATGGCGAAGCCGGCGCAGCGAGACGTCGTCGACATCGCCGCCGCCCAGGCCGCGCAGGCCCTCCGCGAGCGTTTCGAGGGCGTGCGCATCGCGTCCGCACGACGCGCACGTGTGCACGTGCGCCTCGAGCGTCTGGCGGGCTTCTCCCGTCAGGCGTCCGTCACGCGCCGCCTCCACCTCCCATGCGCGGGCGCACGTGCTCATCGCGAGCCCTCCTCGTAGAACGCGCGCATCTCGCGCCGCGCGTGGTGGAGCCTCGTCCACACGGTGCCGACGGGCACAGCGAGCATCGACGCGATCTCCTCGCACGTGAAACCTTCGACCTCTGCGAGAAGCAGCACGACGCGCTTCGACTCGGTCAGCCGATCGAGGCCCTTGCGGAGGTCGCTCCGCTCGTCGTTCTGATGCGACGTCGACGCGCCCGTCACCGCGCTCACGTCGAACCGGAGCAGCGCGCGCGCGAGCCTCGCGAACGATCGACGCCGCTCCTGGACGAGATGCGCGGTGATCCCGAAGAGCCACGAGCGTGCGCTCGTATGGCGACCGTCGAAGGCCGCTGCGGAGCGCGCGGCGCGCACGAACGTCGCTTGCACGAGGTCCTCGGCATCCTGTGCGCCCATGCATCGTGTGGCGAAGCCGAGCAGCGCGCCTGCGTGCCGGTCGTAGAGCTCGCCGAGCGCGCCGACGTCACCGCGACCGATTCGACCGAGCACGTCGGCATCGTCGAATGCCGCAAGCGGCGCCGCCCGCACGAGCCGCAACGCGCGATTCGTCATGGCGTCGTCCACGCCAGTCCGGCGCTCAGACCGGCGCTCCAGGAAGGCAACGCCGGCAACCGGGGGGCGAGGTACACCACGCGGCGCAGGCGCGAGGGAGAGGCATCGGCGTCGAGCTCGACGATGGGCCGCAGCGCGGATTTGCCGAACGAGAATCGGCCGAATGCCCCGAGACGCACATCCGTGGAGCTCAGCGAAGACTCGCCCGTGGCGCCCGATTCGAAGGTCTGCGTCTCGACGGCGAGCCGCGGCGAGAGCCCCGCGTCGAGGCTCGCGAAGCCGAGCCCGACGCGTCGCGCGACGACGATGCCCGCAACGACCGTCTCCATCTCGAAGACGTCCACGAGCGGCGCGCTCTTGCTGCCGATGACGTCCCACCGAATGAGCGTGCCCACGAGCCAGTTGCCGACGCGGATGTCCGCGAACCCCGCTACCGATGCGGACAGGTATCCGCGCGCCGCGACGCGACCGCCGGCTCCACCGCCGAGCTCGATCGCGGTGGTCGGCTCGCCGTTGCACGGTCGCTCGGAAGGCGCAGGCTCCTCGCGAGGAGGCCACGTCGAGCCCATCGCGGCCGCGGGGCTCACGCGCTCGCCGCGCCCGCCGTCACCGCTTTTTGCGTCGCTCGGCGCTCTCGGCGCTCTCGGCTCGCTCGCGTCGCTCACCTCGCTCGCGTCCGACGGCGGCACGACGAGGAGCGCCTCGAGCGTCGCGAGCAGCGCATCGGGCGAGACGACGCGGCGCGATGCGAAGCGTCCGTCCGCAAGCGTGACCTCCAGCGCGAGGTCACGATCGATCGCCGCCATCCGAACGTGCGCCGTCGGGTCGATGCCGGGGAGCGTCGTCATCGCCGAGCATGCACCATCGATCGCAGCGCGCCAGCGGGGCTGCACCTTGCCCGCGACGTGGATGCGCGCGCCATCGCAGGCCGGACCGTTCGCGCGCGCGCCCGCGCTTCCGGCGAGCAACGTGACGCTCGACGCCGCGGCGAGCGCAAGCCGGCGTCGATCATGTGCGCTGCGGATCACGGCGTGCGCCGACTAGTCGTCGTTCTGTTCGCCGTCGTTGAGGCCGTCTTCGCAGCCTCCGACGTCGTTGGGCGGATTCTTCTCGGGAACCGCCATCGGCATCGCAGGGTCCGCGTGGCTCCCGCCCTGGCCCTCGTCGACGCAGGGTCCGCCGGTCTTCGCGTCCTTGCCGTCCTGGCAGTCGCCGCCACCTTGATCGTTCTCGCCTGCGCTGCCGCTCTCGCACTGCGTTTGCCCGTCGTCGACGACGGAGAGCGCCTTCGGAGCAGCATCGAAGTGTCGCACGCTGCCGAGGGCGACGAGAGCGGCGCCCGACGAGAGCCGGAACGTGGTGTCGAGCCGGCCGCCGGCGCGCGGAAAGACGATCGGCTCCTCTCCACGCGGCGTGATGGCGACGACGCGATAGACGTGGGCCTTCGCGAGGGTCAGAGCGAACGCCCCGTCCGGGCCGACCACCACATGTGTGCGCGCTCCGGTTTCGTCGATCGCATCGACGCCCGACGGAGCACCGCTCGCGAACGTGGCCGAAGCCACGGTGCCGGTGATGGTCGACGTCTGCTTCGTGGAGCTCGAGCTCGAGCAAGCGACCGCAAGAACCGCGCAGACAGCAAGGCAGGCAGTGTTTCGCATGAGTGTTCGTCCTCCGAACGGTTAACAGCTTCCCTGATTCTTGGCCGGTGCACCACTCGGCCTTCAAAGAAAGGCGCCGACTATTTATGCCGAAGTACGTGAAGGCAAACGCGCATACCGGCAAACAGTCGCCGAGGGATGAATCGATGAACGACTTTCTACGACATCGTCGGGTCGCGGCTCTCGCGCTCGTGCTGTCCGCCGGGCTCGCGGCCGCCTGCGGGTCGTCAGGGACGAGCGGCGCGACCGGTTCGACCAGCGGCGACGGAGGCACGAGCGGCACCGGCGGGGGCACCGGCACCGACGCATCGCCGAATGACGCCGCGACTGCGGACGTCGCCACGCCGCCGGCGGGAAGCGGAACCGGCACGGTGACGGGATCCGTCGGAGGAGCCCCGTTCGGCTCTGTCGCCACCGCGCTCTGGGCAGGCGCCGCGGATGATCCCTCAACGACCGTCGTTTATGTCTTCTCGAAGCCCGTCGCGTGCAGCGAGCTCACGACGCCGGGCTGGGACACGCGCATCACGAACGGCACGAGCGTCCTCGAGATGAAGTCCTTCGGCACCACGCCGGGCAGCTACAAGGTCGTCACGACGCTCACGCCCGCGCCCGGCGAAGCCTCCGTCAACTACACGCTCTCCTCGACCATGGGGACGCCCAAGGAGGACGGCAGCACCATGGGTACGGTCACGCTCACGACGCTCACGCCGAGCACCTCGGCGAAAGGCTCGTTCACGCTCACGTTCGGCACGAGCTCAATCAGCGGAAGCTTCGACGCCGTCTACTGTCCCGGAGGTCACGAGCCATGAAGTCCTGCCTATCCTTTCTTGCGATCGGTCTCGTCGTCGTTGCGTGCAGCAGCTCGAAGAGCGGAACGAACAGCCCCACGACCACGCCTCCTGCGACCACCGCAGGGACGGTGCCGGCCGACCTCCGCGACGTCGAGCGCGACGGCGAAGGCCTCGTCACGACCACCTTCGGCTCGTACCCGGACTACAAGGCCGACTGGACCCGCGCCAGCTCCGTCCTCGGCTTGCTGAAGCAGGTCTGGACGCGCGCCAAGACGACGAATCCCGGCCTTCCGGCCGCCGCCGTCGCGCAGGTCGACAAGGCCATCGTCGACCTGGATGCTGGCATCACGGCGAAGGATCAGAAGAAGGCCGCCGAGGCGGCCAACCAGGTCGGCCTCGCATGTCCGCCGCTGTTCGACTTCTTCCATCCCGATGCGCCGGCGGGCGTGCTCCGCATGGATGCCGTCTTCCGTCAGGTCGGCCTCGACGCGAAGTTTGCCGACGTCGCCACCGTGACCAAGGACGTCACGGATCTCGAGACGGACTTCCTCGCGACGAAGGATGCCGTCGGCATGCGCGCTCCCACGTGCCATCGCGTGGGTGGCACTGCCACGGTCAACGGCGACATCGAGACGTCGCTTGCCAACATGAAGGCCGCGCTCGCGAAGAGCCCGCCCGATCTCACGATCGTCGAGCAGGAGAGCGAGAACGGAGCGCTCGAGATCGACACGCTCGAGCTGCTCTTCGATTGCCCGCCCGACAACGCTGCTCCGACCACGGGCCTCGGCGCCAAGTGCACCGACGACAAGCAGTGCGACGCCGGTCAGACGTGTGACCAGGCGAACGCTGGCGGCAAGTGCGCGCCGGCCGCGACCAACAAGATCGGCACGCCGTGCTCCAGCACCGTCGATTGCGGGACCGACGGTCGCGCCGCCTGCCAGACCGAGGCCGGCGACAACTACAAGGGCGGCTATTGCTTCATGGAGCCGTGCAACGACATCAACGTGTGCCCTCCCGGCGGCACGTGCGTGTCGCTCGGCGGCGAGACCCCGGGCTGCTTCAAGAGCTGCGCGATCGACAGCGACTGCCGCGTCGCCGAAGGCTACGTATGCCAGCTGTTCTCGACGACGCCGCCGATCGGCTTCGGTCCCGTCGACCATGCCTGCGCATTCGCTTGCACGCGTGACGCCGACTGCCATGCTCCGCTCACGTGCAACGTCGCATCGGGCAAGTGCCAGCCGTGATCGGACGCCGGCGTCTCTTCGTCGTGACCGCCGGCGCCGCGGTCGCATGTACGGCGAGCACGACAGATCCCCTCGCTGGGCACTCGGCGGGTACGGGCGAGGGCTCGTGCGGCCACGTGGCGAAGGGACCAGGGCTCGGGTACTGCGTGGTCGCGCAGGAGGAGCTCGTGTTTCCCGGCGCGGCCTCGCTCGCGGTCGGCGAAGCGATGCTGCGGTCGTTCGACGACAAGACCGCCGCGATCGTGGTGCGTGACGCGATGGGCCTCTACGCGTTGAGTGCAATATGCACGCATGCCTGCTGCACCGTGGCGCTCTGCGGAGCTGGCGACACCTGCTCGTCGCCGCTGCTCAGTCCGCGCGACTGCGCCGACGCCTCGCGCGGACCCATCTCGTCGACCGGTCCCGCTTTCCTGTGCCCTTGCCACGGGAGCCTGTTCTCGGCCGACGGCAAGGTCACGCAGGGGCCGGCGCGGATCGCGCTGCCCAGCGTATTCATGCGGGTCTCGGGCAACGACGTGCTCGTCGATCTTTCGGTGGCCGCGCCGCTCGACGCGCGCGGCTGAGCGAACGACTCAGCGCGGTCTCTCGCTCAGCAGCCCGCCGGCTTCGTCACGCACTTCACCGTTGCGTGATCGCAGTAGTAGCCGCCGTAGCAACCGTTGGGCTGGCACGTATGCTTCGCCGGCGAGCAGCTGCAGTTGGCGGCGA
>JAYSXP010000115.1:0-17625 GCA_043717125.1 Polyangiaceae bacterium
AGCCTGAAGCAGTGCTGGGCTTATTCGGCTGTTATACCAAAGAAAATATGTTAGGGGAAGAGGCCGCCTGATTCCAAAAGCAATTCTTAACATCTATAGTTCTTGAGCCAGGCGCATTCATAATTGTAATTAATACAATTGCAACAAAACAAAAAACAGATTAAATCCTTCTTAATTATCTTTATGGTCTTGTTTTTAACGCTGAGATCAACTTACCAGCCTGAAGGGAGCTTATCAATCTGACGATCTAAATCGCATAATTCAGCACGTCACCCTAAAATTAAATAATATCCCAGGTATTACCTTCGCTGGAGAAGAAAGAAGCAAGTCAAGGAGAGAGGTTATTTTGCCAGAATTCAAACAGCGGCTAATTGAGTTTCAGGTTAAGAATCAATTCGATTCTATTTCAGATCCACAGGCAAAATACAGGTGTCCGGTAAGTGGCACCCCCGGTAAAGCGGTGCAAATCCAAACTGTAAAAGCTTTACTGAAAGTTAGCTTGCGCTCGGTACGTGCAACTCAACATCTCTTTTGCCCGGATAAGGATTGTCCGGTAGTTTATTTTACGGCGGACGGAACCCAAACTTTCAGGGTTGATGAGTTGCGAGAGTTGGTCTACCAGAAAGAGCCTGATAATCCTGAAATACTGGCATGTTACTGCTTTCAGCATACTCTTGGAAATATCAGGTCCGCTACTACGGATCAACGCCAGTCGATTCTGGAAGATATCAGGGCAGGTATTAAGGCCGAACAGTGCATTTGCGATTTGCGCAATCCACAGGGAGCATGTTGCCTGGGCAATGTAAACAAAATCATCAGGCAGCTTGAGAAAGCCTGATAGTTCTTAAGATTTCAGGACCCAATATCAAAATATCAAAAGGGATGGGTAAAGTGAGGCTACATTGAGTTAACCGAATGACGAAGGTTGTAGACAGGACCGGATATATACCGCTTTTAAAAGTGAGCAGGCTTGGCTGGATCAAAGCTGTTCCTACCGGTCAGTGAGTCCTTTCTCAAGTTAAGAGCTTCAGAACCATATCCCCCTAAGAGAGAAATGTGTAATCTTTGTGAGTGTGAGGTTGAACTGCCCTGTAAATGGCTGGAGTTTAACTGCTCCATAGAAACGTCGTTTGTAGATATATCATCTCTAGTTGCCCGGCTGACCTGATTAGATAATTCATCATTCAGAACGTGGACAAGTTTAAGCAAAGTTGCAATAGAAGGAAGAATTCTCCCGGTTTCGGCATTGCGGACAGTTACTGCTGTTACCCCTACCCTTGCTGCCAATTCCTCTTTAGACATGCCACTTTTTGTACGTAGCAGGTATAATCCATTATTAAGGTTATTTACTTTCCCGTGGTATTTATACTGTTCCTCACTATCACTAACTAATATATCAGGAAAACTATCGAGGGTTACCCGGGTGCCCTGTTTGGATAATTCCTCATCAAGCACTGCCACAATTTTAAGTAAAGTAGCCAGTTGCGGTTGTTTCTTTCCTGTTTCCGCGTGAACAATAGTGGTATGATTTACACTGGCCCTCTTAGCGAGTTCCAGCTGGGTTAACCCGCTTTTTATTCGTATACTATACAAACTGGTTCGCGCCCGTTTCCACCGTTCCATACAATCTTCATCCTTCAATATCCAATTAGTCGATAGAGACGTATAGTAATATTATTGTACACAAATTATCTCTTAAACGTCAATGAATTTCCGTAAGGCTTTAGATTAATATTGATTATTTTGTCACAATGTTGACTAGTCTAAAAAGAGTTTACAGCCTTGACAAAGGGTATATTATAATAATAAGGTTTTCATTTTGACTTTAGGAAGCTATGGAATCACTTATATTTTATAAGTACTATGACTATCGATTTGAGGGCTTCTAATAGTCAAACCGGGCAATTGGGTGATTGCCGATCAACTTGGAATTCAGCTTCCTATCCAGCAACAGGAAAATTATCCTGCTTTAACCGGGCCGGGAAAACTCATTTTAGGCTCATTTAATCAACTCCCTGCGGCTGTTGCAAAACTACGCTAAAACGAACTACAATACATACATCGTTCTTAAACGGCATATTTCTAAAGAAAAATTACTTACCTCTATATAGCCCCAAATTTTCTGGCCCTCTTACAAAAGGGCAGGAATAAAAGTAAAAATAGGAAGGACCGGTTAATGAAGATCGCGATTTCAGGCAAAGGCGGCTCCGGTAAAACAACACTTTCTGCTACACTCGCCCGCTTACTTTCCCGCCAGGGCTCTTCGGTCC
Source organism: Polyangiaceae bacterium (assembly GCA_043717125.1). Lineage (GTDB taxonomy): Bacteria > Myxococcota_A > Polyangia > Polyangiales > Polyangiaceae > Labilithrix. Next base: position 2,271 of record JAYSXP010000115.1, read on the forward strand.
TGGCAATAGATGGGGATCCCAATCCAAACCTGGGGGTGGCCCTGGGTATTTCTGCCCTTGGACTTTCAGGACTCCAACCGCTTCCCCGCTCAATTATCGAGCAACGACCCGATGCCGATGGGGTAAACCAAACTTTCCTGACCCAACCGATGCACTCTATTTCTTCTCAATATGGGGTGGCGGCTCCCGACGATATTACCCTGTTACTTACAACCAGGGTAGATCACGCCGGCAAAGGTTGACTCTGTTCAGCTCATGCCACCGTGCGTGGAATGTTAGAAAAACTTATTGAGCAGACCAACCAACACACCATCCTGGATATGGAAGCCTCCATCGAACACCTCACCCGTGGGACCATTCGCCACGTTGACCATTTATTAGTTGTAACCGAACCCTATTACCGCTCCCTTGAAACAGCCGGACGGACGGTTCCACTTGCTTACGAACTGGGCATCAAACAGGTCCACGTAGTCGCCAATAAAGTCCGCAGCCCCCAGGACGAGGAAGCTATCCGGCGTTATTGTGATGAACGTAATTTCGAGATCATTGCCGTGCTGCCCTATGATAACGAGGTATTGGAAGCGGATCAGGCCGGTATACCTCTGCTGGACCGTAAACCTGACTCAAGTTATGTCAAAGAGGTTAGAAAGCTAATGGACCGGGTGCTGGGAGTTCACCAGCCTCAGAACGAGACCCAGACCGCTTAAACCCTTCGCTATGTTTGGGTAAACAAACCTACGCCCGAAAAGCCCGCGCCAGGGAGGAAGTAGAAATATGACAACCGAAACCGCACCCGCTAAAGGGGACAGCATGACCGCTCCCGCCGGAAACATTTCCGACGAATCTACCGGCCTCACTCCCCATAAAGAGCATACCGAACAGCCAGGTCATCAGGAAGGACCCCAGATTGCCCAATTCAAAGGGCCGCTGGAAAAAGTTTATGCTTTCTGGCTGGCCGGAATGAGCTGTGACGGCTGCTCTATTGCCGTCCTTGGCGCTACGGCTCCTCCGGTGGAAGCTCTCCTGGGCGGGACTATCCCCGGCCTTCCCAAGGTGATACTCTCTCACCCCGTCCTTTCGGTTGAAGCAGGCGAAGCTTTTGTAGCAATGTACCACAAAGCCTGGGAGGGTAAGCTGGACGCGCCCTATGTCATTATTTTTGAGGGTTCCCTGGCCGACGAGTCGCTTGCGGCGGCGACCGGCGGTTACTGGTCTTGTATGGGGACCAGCGGTATCGGCGACCCCTTCGAGGATGGCGTGGTAACTACGGCCGAGTGGTGCAAACGGCTGGCTCCCGGAGCTGCCGCTTCTATCGCCATCGGAACCTGCGCTACCTGGGGAGGTATTCCGGCAGCTTACGGAAACCCGACCGGTGCGATGAGCATGATGGACTTTTTGGGTAAAGACTACCGCAGTGCCCTGGGACTACCGGTTATTAACATTCCAGGCTGCTCTCCGGTAGGTGACAACTTTACCGAAACAATTGCGACAGTCCTGATGTTCCTGCAGGGCATGGGGCCGCTACCTGAATTTGACGAACTGGGACGGCCAGCCTGGCTTTTCAAAGAAACAGTTCACCGCCAGTGCAACCGGGCCGGGTATTACGAAGAAGGATCCTTCGCCAGCGAGTACGGCCAGAAAGAATGCCTGGTGGAGATCGGCTGCTGGGGTCCGGTGGTGCAGTGCAACATCACTTCCCGTGGCGCGATCAACCACATGGGCGGCTGTATGAATACCGGGGCGATCTGCATCGGTTGTACCATGCCTGGGTTCCCGGATAAATTCGCGCCTTTCTACCAGGCTGCGCCAGGGTCTGATGTTTCCGGAGCGGCTTCCCGCCTGGTTGGTTCATTTATCCGGCCATTACGCCGGATAACCCAGCGCAACCAGAACCGCGAGACTCGCTGGGACCGCAACGGCGAAGTTCCCAGCGGCTGGGGCCACCCAAGCGAACCTTCTACCTCCGATAAGATTGCCCATTTTTTCTATGAGAAACTGCAATTTTCAGGATCGGTGAAACCTGGACGGACCAAACCAGAAGCAAAGTACAAGGGGAATTATGAGGTTCCAGGAGTAGTTGCCGGGGAGAGTGACCCTTCCCAAAAACCGACTCCCTAGTTTTATTGAGATGGCTTTTACCGAGCGGTAAGTCTGCGTTAAGGCTTTCAAATTGCCACGAAAGTTTGAGGAAGGATGGATGAGAAGAGTATGAGCGAAAAGGAGTTTCGGCGATACTGGTTTTCGGGAGCTGCCGTTATCGCGGTAATTGTAGCGGCGGTGGCAACGCTATTACTGGCTATTATCGCCACGGCCCGGAAAATTCTCGCCAACGCCGTGCAAGCCCTGGGACTTGCCAAGGAGATCGTCGAGAATACTTCCCCCATCTGGAACCTTCAACAAACCAATGAGGTGGCCGGCCAGCTACTGGAGGGGGCCAGGGCGATAGAGTCACATGCCACCAAACTGGCGGATGCCTTAGAAGCTCCACCTGTCGTTGCAGTGGAAAAATAAAAGGGAGCGGAGGCAACTTATGAAAAATAACCAGGAATTGCAGGTTACCCCTCAAATGATAGGCCGCTACTGGCGCATTAGCCTGGTGGGCGGGGTGGTTATCCTCGGGGCGGTGGCAACGCTGCTTCGGGTTCTAACCAGTACGGCTGAACAAATTCAGGCCGGTACGGACCAGATCTGGACCACCGGCAAGTTAATTGCCCGGAACACCGTCCATATTCCCCTCCTGATCCGCACCAACCAGGTAGCGGGTGAAATCCTGGAAGCGGCGGACGGTATTGCCGCCGCAACCGGCCGGATTGGTAAAGCGGTGGCAGTTACTCCTGAGGACTAAGCAGAACAGGCTAATAATATAGAAGGAAGCGATGGTTTAAGTATGGAGAGAACGGGAAAGGATTAATTTATGTTTGTCCGGCTAACTGCAATAACCGCCCTGCAAATACTGGCTCTGGTAGGAGCCCTTGTCTTCTACTTGTTACGGATCGTCAACGCGCTTGAGAAAATCGGTGGGTTCCCGAACAGCGACCTGGCCCGGACCCGTTACGGGGTGCGTGCTATCGAAACCGAGACCAACCACCTGGCCCCGCAGGTCACTCAATTAAACGAGGGCCTCCTGGCTCTGGCCGGTAAACTGGGGGTGGTGGACGGGCAACTGGCAGCCGTTGCAAAGAAACTGGGTGGTGGCGGTTCGGAAGAAAAGGAGAAAGCCTTATGAACCGGGGAGTAGCAACAATCTGGATCGGAATGCTGGCTGCCACACTGTTAGCAGTAGTGCCGGCAGTGGTAGCCTTACTAACCAGGGCCTTGAAGGCAGCCCGCCACATAGAACGGTATACAGCCGAAATCTTAACCGGCGGCGTAGGCATCGCCGAAAACACCGCGAGCGTGGCGGCCCTTAAAGATACTATCGCCGCTGCCCCGCACCTGGTCATTGCCGCTACTTCTCTGGAGGCCAACACCGCCCGGATAGAAGCGGTGCTGGCTTCCCAGGCTATGAAGAACGGCCATAGCGATAGCCCGGAAGGAACGGTTTAATAATTATGCAAACTCTTCTGACCCGTTTAACCCTTATTGTGACGGGCGTTGTCGTCGTTGTCGTGGCCGCTTACCTGATTTTGATTGCGGCTGCTCTTATTAAAGCTAACCGCAACCTGGAAAAGTTAGTGGGTGGGCTGGAAGCCATTCGAGATAATACCGCCCCTTTAGCCCCGGACCTTGGTGCTATAAACGGCGCGGCTACCACCTTGCGGGATAAATTAATGTCAGTAGATCAGCATTTGCAAAATATTATTCAACTGGCCCGCGGCTAACGCAAAACGAGCAGGAACAATCGCAGGCGCAGGAAAGGAAAGTAGCTAAAATGTGTTTTAAGAACCTTCCTATCGAGTTCGACAGCCAGGGCAAGGCCCAGTTGAAAGAAGGGGTCAGTAACCCTTACACTTACCAGGTCAAGTCACTGCACGCCGAAGAAGACCAGTTAAGGTCCTTACTGGCTAAAAACGGTCATATTAAATCGGTAGATTTTGACCCGGTTACCCGTGTCGCGGGAGCCCTGGCCTTCCATACCGTAGCCGACCTTAAAGAGGGCAAAATCCTCAGCGCCAATTCGATGGCAACCCTCTTTCGCGGCTACGAAGTAATTCTAAAAGGCCGCGACCCTCGCGACGCTATCTTCATCAGCAGCCGCGCCTGCGGAGTCTGCGGTGGAGTCCACGCTACCGTAGCCGCCGAGGCCATGGAAATGGCTTTTGATATTAAACCCCCGCCGCTTGGTATCGTGGTACGAAACATGATGCTGGCCCTGGAATATCTCTACGACCATCCACTGCATCTTTTCTTACTGGCCGGACCCGATTATTCGCAGGCCATAGTGGAACAAAGCAACCCTGAAATAATGGAAAAAGCCTGGCGTACGCCGGCCCCTGGCGCTGACATCCACGGCTACGCCAATATGGGTAAGCTGATGGAGGATATGAATCCCCTGACCGGTAGCCTTTACCTGGAAGCCTTGCATATGACCAGGGTAGCACGGGAAGCTTATGTCCTCCTGGGGGCCAAATATCCTCACCCGGAAACGATTGTACCGGGAGGAGTGAGCGTTACCATTACGCTGCAAACCTTCAACGAGGTATACGCCCGGTTAACCAAGTTCTTTGATTACTCCAAGAAAGCGGCCGCCATCTGGGACGACCTGACCGAATTTTTCTACGATGCTAACCCCCGCTACAAAGAAGTAGGCAGCCGACCCATGAACATTATTGATACAGGGGTCTGGGACGATCCGTATGCTTACGACGCCAGTTACAAGAACTGTAACGAGTGGGGAGAGCGGCGCTGGGCCACTCCAGGGGTAATCATCCAGGGTGATCTGGTCACTACCCGCCTGCAGGACATCAATATTGGGGTCGAAGAATTTGTAGACCACTCATTTTACGAACAGTGGAACAGCCACCGTTTCAAAACCGACCCGTCCGGTAATCCTCTCAGCCCTTACCACGCCTGGAACAAAGAAACCATTCCTAAACCGCAGGGCCAGAACTGGAAAGAACGCTATACCTGGGACACCGCTCCCCGCTGGGACCGGATTTCGGTAGAGGCTGGAGCCTATGCCCGACTCCTCATAACCGCTATGGCTAAAAAGCTGCCCCATACCCGCTTTATCGAGGCTACCGGCACCAGCCTTAAAATTCAGCTGCCCAGGGCTTCAAAACCGGCTCTTGAACTGGAATGGCACGTGCCGCAGGTCTGGAACGCCTTCGAACGCAACCGGGCCAGGGCTTATTGTATCGCCTATACTGCTATGGTTTGCATGGACAATTGGCAGCACGGCATGGACATGTTAAAGTCCGGGGAGACAGCCGTCAGCACCAAGTTTGAAATACCCAAGAAGGGACTTCACATCGGAGCGGGCTTCTGGGGAGCCGGCCGGGGCTTTTTGACCCATCACCTGGTAGCCGAAAATGGCGTAATTTCCAATTACCAGATTAACACGCCTTCCACTATTAACGCTTCGCCCCGCGACCCGTTTGGAACGCCCGGCCCTTACGAACAGGCGGTAATGAACACTCCGATTCTGGAGAGGTATTCCGGCCCGGACGATTTTAAGGGAATTGATGTACTGCGGGCTATCCGCAGCTTCGATCCCTGTATGCCCTGCACCACCCATATTCACGTGGACGGGTCAGACCGGGTAGTCTCGCGTGAGGTAAATACCTGCGCCTGTGGCATAGATTAACCGGCTGACGGTTAGACAGAGGCAGGCGTTTACAAAATGAAGGTTTTAATTGCCTCGGTCGGCTACTATAACCTGCGGGACCTATCCCTGGGCCCGCTGATGCTCCCGCAGTTGCAAAAACTGGACTGGCCGGCCCACTTAGAATTTGATGATTTTAGTTTTGGGCCGATTGCCGTCATGCAGCGGATGCAGGACCGGCCGGGTTTTTTCGACCGGGTGGTTTTCCTGGCCGGAGTCGGCCGGGGAGGGCGAGAGCCGGGCAGCATCTATTGCTACCGCTGGAAATCCGCCTCCCCCTCGAATGAAGAGGTTCAGCAGTGTGTCACCGAGGGCGTTACAGGGGTGGTTAGCCTGGATAACCTGCTGGTGATCGGGGAGTATTTCAAGGTCTGGCCGAACGAAATAGTAGTAATTGAAGTTGAGCCGTTCTCAGAAGAATGGGGTGACGATTACAGCGAACCGGTCCAGGCGGCGGTCCCGGTTCTGCCAGGCCTGGTCCGAGAGGCGGCTTTAGGCCCTCTGCACCGCTTTCACGATAGCCCTTTTGTAGCAACGCTCCTCGATTAGTTAATCCAGTTAGTAAATTAGTTAGTAAACCTGGTAAGGTTAGGGTAAAGAATATGAATTCACCTGAAAATGAGAAGGACAAGTCCCCAGAAAATCTGGAAATACCGCTGGAAAAGGAGCTTTTCTGGCGAGACGAAATTTTACAGGTTGTTTTCTGGTACTGTGGTGAAGGATTGGGCAAGTCCATCGGGCTGGTTGAACTCCAGACCTTTCTCCCGGCCCCTGATAAAGTCCTGGCGCAGGTACTGGAACGGATGGTAACTGACGGTTACCTGGTTAAAGATAGCACCAGTACGAGTGCTACTACCACTACCTCCGAGCAGCGTTTCGCCTTCACTCCTTTCGGTTCCAGGGAAGGGGCCAGGCGTTTTGCCGATGAGTTCGCCGGGCTGACCGACCAGGCTCACGGGGAATGCAATGACCCTGAGTGCGACTGCCAGACCCTGGGTCCGGCGGCCTGTGCCAACCGGGTAACCGCCGGGACCGGACACAGTCACTAACTGAAAGCGGGTTTTTTAATGTCGTTTACGGACCAACCCCAACCTCTTTCAGATGATGAATTTGAAAGCAATACCCGGCACCTGGACGCCCTGGTGCGGGAGTTTGAAGTATTGCCTTTTCCTGAAATTAAAGAAAAAGTTTTTGACCTGTTGCAAACTATTGACATAGTGCATCGTACGGCCCTTAGCAGGCTGGCCCTCTTTATAAATGACGAGGGCCAGACCAGCCTCCTGGAACGGGCTGCCCAGGACCCGGCCATATTGACTTTGCTACAGCTTTACGATGTACTTCCGCTCGAACCCCAGGAACAGGTTATTATGGCCCTGGAAACTTTGCGAGACGAGGCTACCGAAAAGGGCTGCCTGATTGAGCTTCTGGAAGTAGTAAATGGGGTAGTCAGCCTCAGGTTAAGTGGGGCCTGCCAGGGCAACTCGGAAGGGGCAGTACTCTTCAGGCAAAAAATCGAAGCAGCATTGCGTTCGGGCTTCCGGGGCTTTCTTTCGATGGAAGTTTCCGAACCGCCTACCACGCTGCCGCCAGCGCTTACCAGGAGCATTATTCCCTTGCAGCATTTGCAAAAATCGGCCAAGAACCTTAAACGTCCCGTCTTTACTCCGGCCCTGGCCCTGGACGATTTACCGCCCGGTTCAGTCAAAGGCCTGGAGCTTGAGACAGCCCGAATTTTACTTTGCCGGGTAGAAGAGGAGATTTTTGCCTTTCACAACGCCTGTCCCGGCTCTCCTCTGCCCCTGGACATGGGCAGACTGGAAGGAACCACCCTGCATTGTCCCTGGCACCAGTGCCAGTTCGATTTGCGTAGCGGCCGGAGAGTGGACGGAGGACACGGGCGTCTGACGGTCGTGCCGGTGTCGCTTTTCGATGGCATGGTGCAACTGGCTTTGAAGGCTGAGACAGCCAAACTTTAAGTAAGTACAAGAGGGATAAGGTAAAAAGACCAGGTGAGTATAGAACCGGCCCTGCCGCTAACCGGCGAACAGAATTCACAACCACTTTCACTTAAAGAGTCACTGTCCCCTGCAAAAGTGCTGGTAGCCGGTATGGGCAACGTCTTGCAGTGGGATGACGGGTGGGGAATAGCCGTAGTCCAGAAACTGGCCCGGCATGAGGGGCTTCCTGCCAACGCTCGCGTGATCGAGGTTGGTATGGCCGGTATGAGCCTGGTCCAGGAGTTATTTGACGGTTATAGTGCCCTGGTGATTGTGGATGCAGCCGAGCGGAGTGGGCCGCCCGGAACGATTTATCTCCTGGAACCTGAAATCCCTGACCTGGCCCACTGGCCCTACGCGCAGCGCCAGGATTTCCTGGCCGATATGCATTATACCAACCCTTCCAAGGCTCTAATTCTGGCCCGAGCGCTGGGAGTGCTGCCGCCGAAAGTATTTATTCTGGGCTGCCAGCCCGCCACTATAGAGGGATTGGGCATAGGCTTGAGCGAGCCGGTGAATTTAGCGGTAGATCAGGGTGTCGAACGGCTGATCACGGCTATAAAGCAACTATCCTGAAAAATGTGGCCCGCCAGCATCAGGAAGCGGATTTAATTAAGGCCAGAGAAAGCCCCAGGGAGGGAGTTGTTATGGAATATCGCGACCGTAACTTTCAAGGCGCACAGCCCGGAACAGGGGCGGCTGCTGAGGCACAGTTAGAACCGGTATCGACCCTTATCGAGTATTACGAGCGCGAGATGGGCGAACTGCCCGGCCGTCTGATGATTGCAATCTCATTTCTTAGCGACGCTCAACTGATGACCGGGTGGGACAAACAACCGCTTGAAATCCGCCAGGCTATCGAGCAGGCCCAGGCCCTGGTAACTTCCGTAATGTCGCGCATGTTAAATGCCCAGCCCGGCCGGGCCGCCGGTGACCATCAAAAATTGGGAGAGGAACTTTTCAGAGACCTATGACCATGCAGCCAACTGCCCCAGCCAGCCTGATGTCCAGTGCTATGGCCGCGCCAGGTGCCGAGCCACAGACGCGAGGCTTGCGTATAGCCCTGGCCGGTAAAGGCGGGGCCGGTAAATCGGTTATCGCCGGGACCCTGGCCCGTACTCTGGCACGCCGCGGCCACTCTGTCCTGGCCCTGGATGTCGATACCCTGCCGGGCCTGGCCTTTTCCCTGGGCCTTCCTATTGATGAAGCCAGCCGGGGTGAACTGCCGGCTGACCTGGCCGAACGCCAACCGGAGCGGGGCTGGGTGCTCAGGGACGGGGTAGAGGTAGGTGAATTAGTAGAAAAGTATGCCGTTACCGCGCCCGACGGAGTGCGGTTTCTCCAGCTTGGTAAGTTGCCCGACAAAGTTAAGCCCGGTTCCACCGTCGCTTTCCGCTATGTAATGGAAGAATTCAGGGGCGAGAACTGGTCTCTGATAGGCGACATGGCCGCCGGAACCCGCCAGCCTTTCTTTGGCTGGGGTGACTTCGCTGAACTGATCCTCCTGGTATCCGAACCTTCCGCTAAAGCGGTTCTCTCGATCCGGCGGCTGGCGAAACTGGCCCAGCCGCTTCCGGCTAAAAGTGCAAAGCCCCAAGAAACCCAGGCAGCCCGTCCTATGGTCGGTATCGTGGCAAACAAATTACGGTCAATGGCCGAGCTTGAGCAGATGGAGCAACTTTTCGGAGCCGGTCCCGGCTGGGGCGGGCTGCCTCTCCTGGCAACGCTGCCTTACGATGAAGAACTGGCTGAAGCCGAGCGCGAAAAGCGGGCGCCCCTGGATGCCGTACCCTCCGCCCCGGCGGTAGTGGCTATCCAGGAACTGGCCGTGCGGCTAGAAGAGTTGATCGGGGAGTACAGGCAACGACAGCAGCAGCAGCAAGCTCAATAAGCTTAAATGATTAAGTGAATTAAGTAAGGAAAGAAGGAAGGGAAAGGAGGTTTTATGAAAATAGCTGTAGTAGGTAAAGGCGGCACTGGAAAGACCACTACTTCCGGCACCATTTCCCGCTTGCTGGCCCGGCAGGGCCGGGAGGTAATCGCCCTGGATTGTGATACGAACCCAAACCTGGGCTTATCCCTGGGCCTTTCGATAGAAGAGACTTACCGGCTGGCAGCAGTTCGCCAGGCTCTTGATGAAGAAGACTCTGAAACCGAACACGCTCCCAGTGTCCTTGAAATGCTGGAGCGCTTCGGGGTTACGGCCCCGGACGGCGTGCGCCTGGCCGTAGTAACTAAAATTGAACAGCTCAAACCCGGCTGACCCTGATGTGGAATTTCAGCCGAGCAGTTGCTCGGAGAGATTGAAACTATTGGCCTGGCTAACCGGGTTGTTCTGGCTGACCTGGAAGCTGGCCTTGGTACGCTCAGCCGCCTGGAAGAAGGCCATGTCGATTACCTTCTGGTAATGGCCGAACCAAGCCCTAAAGCTCTTGAAGTAGCCCGCAGAGCAGTGGATATGGCCCACGAACGTAAGGTAGCCCATGTCCTGGTAGTGGCTAACCGCATCCGAAATGAGGCCGACCTGGAAAAAGTGCTCCGACTCTTCCCGGATGAAGAAATGCTGGTAATTCCAGAGGACCGGGTTATCGAGGAAGCCGATAAGCAGGCCAAAGCTCCCATTGACGTGGCAGCAGGCTCGCCTGGCATCCTGGCTTTTGAGGCCCTGGTCAGCCGTTTGTTACAACCGGCGAAACCGGCATCTACCGCAAAGCTCGACTCGCGGCTGCGATTTTTAGATACGGACAAAGAAAAAGAAAAAGACAACAAGTAAAGATTAAGAGAACCGCGGTGTCAACTCAAAACCAACCTTTAGCCTACGTTATTCGGACGGCTCGCCAAACACAGGCCATGACCCAGGGAGAACTGGCGGCCCGGATAGGGGTCAACCAGAGTACCATTTCTTTCTGGGAACGTGGCACCGAGATGCCCACGGTCGAACACCTGATTGGGTTAGCCCTGGTCCTGCCAGAAATAGTCGAAAGCCTGGAAGGACGGGAGCGGGTGTTACTGATGCGGGTTCTAAGGCTGGAACGCGACCTTTTTCCAGGCCGGTGTGCCTGCTCGGGTTGTAAATGCGGCTCGGCCGAGGCCAGTACGGGCAGTTAGTTAGTTAGCTGGCTTCTAGATTTAGTATATTAAACCAGGAACAAGCCAGTAAGGAATTGAACAACATTAAATTATTAGTCAGCTAATTTTACCTGGAATTATTAGTGAACTAATAATCTTACAAACGCAACAAACTAACTTAATAACAAGATAATATTCTAGCTAACCTGGAGCAACCTGTTAAATTGATAATAAAAGCAGTTGTGCCGCGCTGAAGTAGGAGTTAGTAACTGAGTTCGAGTTGCTCTAGCCCTGATACTGCTTTGAGCTTCTTTCCGACTGAGACTGTGTATGGTGTTTAAGCCGCTATCCGCCTGTAATGGCCGTGGCCGAGACGACTAAACACAGAAAGTCAACCGGGTGAAACCAGGAGATAATAATTTTACCCGCCGGGAATTGGGTTAAGAGATGCTTACGATCCACACCTAAAGTTCTTAGATAAATCCAAGGGGGGAGAATCAAATGCGAACACGGTTCCGAATAGTAGCAGCTCTCACGCTGGTTCTAACCATGTTACTGGCTGCCTGTGGTAGTGATACCGCTACCCCGGCCGTTAGCCAGGCAACTTCGGCGGCCACTACCGCCGCCACAAGTGCCACTACCGCCGCTGCAACGACCGCCGCCTCAGCCACCACGGCTGCTGCAACCACCGCCGCTGCAACCACTACCACTTCCGCCGCGACCACAGCTGCCGCGACCACAGCTGCCGCTGCGACTACAGCTTCGGCCGCAACCACGGCTGCCACCGGGGCCACTACGGCCGCCGCCCAGGCCGGTACCCCCAAACGGGGTGGAACGGTAGTAGTAGTGGCTACCAGTGATCCCGGATCACTTAATCCCGCCATAACCACTTCCGGCGCAATTCACCCGGTAACCGACCAGATTTACAACGGCCTGGTAGGGTTGGACGACCAGCTTAACCCGGTACCAGAGCTGGCTAAAAGCTGGCAAATATCCCAGGATGGCAAGGTTTACACCTTCCAGTTGCAACCCAACGTTAAATGGCATGATGGGGTAGCTTTCATCTCGGACGATGTTAAATTCACTTTCGAGCAGGCTCTCTTGAAATTCCATTCGCGGACCAAGGCTGGACTTGAAGGCGTGCTGGACAAAATTGAAACTCCCGACCCTCTGACGGTGATTTTCCGTTTCAAGCAGCCCTATAGTCCTCTCTTACAGCGGTTGGATGTAGTGGAAGCTTCAATTATTCCCAAGCATATTTACGATGGCAAAGACGTGATGACCGATCCGGCCAATCTTAAGCCTATAGGGACCGGCCCCTTCAAATTCGTTGATTACGTCAAAGGCGACCACATAACCCTCGAACGCAACCCGGATTATTTCCGCGCTGGCTTCCCCTACCTGGATAAAGTCATTTTCCGGGTTATTACCAACTCTACCACGGCTACCCAGGCTCTTGAGAATGGTGAGGTGGATTATTTATCCAGCGTCTCAGGGGCCGACCTGGCCCGGTTGCAGAAAAACTCCAGTATCACCCTGGTACAGGGTTATGGCGGATCGGGCGGCTCTCTTTGCCAGGATACCATGATTCCTAATCTGACCAAAGCGCCTTTTGATAAATTGGAAGTGCGCCAGGCTTTTTACATGGCCCTCGACCGCCAGTTTATAGTCGATAAGGTCTATTTCGGTCAGGGCATACCCTCGACCGGGCCGATCAGTAAACAAATGACCTGGGCCTATACTCCAAATGTAAAATCATACGCTTATGATCCGGCGGCGGCTAACAAGTTGTTAGACCAGGCCGGGATGGCGAAAGGGGCTGACGGCACCCGGTTTAAAGTAACTTTCACGGCTGCTACTAACTTTGCCAGGCTGGGAGAGGCCATGCGAGACCAGCTTAAACAGGTTGGCATTCAGCTTGATCTGGAAAGTCTTGATACGGCGGCAGCGGTGGACAAGGTTTTCATCAAGAAGAATTTTGACCTGGGTATTGCTTCTTACTGTAACGGTACCGACCCGGAAATAGGAGTCCGGCGGGCTTACGTTTCGACCAATATCGGGCCGATTTCTTTCTCGAACGGAGCCGGCTACAAAAATCCCCAGGTTGACAAGTTACTGGACCAGGCTATTACTTTAACCGACCGGGCCGAACGGGCCAAGATTTATGCCGAAATGCAGAAAATCATAGTCGATGACGTACCCTATTTCTGGCTGGTCGACTCCCAGGGATTCCGGGGTTTCCGTTCTAACTTCCAGGGCTTCCGAGTATCCAGTGGGGCTTTACTGGAAACAGCCTGGAAGAATAGTTAGCCAATGAACGGTTCTCGACCGGTCCGGCTCAGCGCCTTCCTTTTACGCCGCTTATGGCAGGCAGTACCACTTGTCTTCGGGGTACTGGTTATTACCTTTACCCTGGTGCACGTGGCTCCCGGCGATCCAATCACTTTCCTGGCCGGTGACGGCGGGAACGCCGCCTATTACCGGGAAATGCGGGCGCATTATGGGCTGGACCGGTCCATACCTGAGCAACTTGTCAGGTATATCCTGTCCGTTTTGTCGGGCGATTTTGGCTACTCTTTCAACTACCAGCAGCCGGTAATTAATATCATTTTAAGCCGGCTACCGGCTACGTTGCTCCTAATGGGGACAGCGCTGGTGCTGTCTACCGTCTTCGGGTTGCTATTAGGCCTGGTGGCGGCAACCCACTCCAACCGGCTGTTGGACCACTTAATAACCGCTTTTACCTCGACTGCTTTTGCCATGCCGGTCTTCTGGCTGGGCCAACTGTTGGTCCTTGGCCTGGCCGTTCAACTGAACCTTTTTCCGGTTCAGGGGATGATTTCGGTCCGGGAAGAATATACCGGCCTCAGGCAGTGGCTGGATATTTTGCATCACCTGGCCCTGCCAGCTCTTACTCTTTCTCTCTCCTATCTGGCTCTGATCGCCCGGCTTTCCCGGACCAGCCTCAGAGAAGCCCTCAACGAAGAATATATCACTACAGCCAGGGCTAAGGGGCTTTCAAGCCGGGTTGTAGTCGGGCGGCATGCCCTTCGAAACGCTTTGCTGCCGATTATAACCGTTACGGGCGGGCATTTAGGTTTGATGCTGACCGGGGCGGCTCTGACCGAGACGATCTTTGCCTGGCCCGGCCTGGGCCGGCTGCTTTTGGATGCTACCCTCAACCGGGACTATCCTTTACTTATGGCGATCTTTATTATGGTTTCTATTACGGTTGTCCTGGCTAACTTGCTTACCGACCTGACTTACGGCCTCCTGGACCCACGAGTGAGGTACGCCTGATGGCAAGCCGCCTTGACCAGACCGCATCACCTCAGATCGTACCCCAAGCGGTACCCCTGGTTCAACCCCTTTTTAAGGAGCGCGGCTTCTGGCGGCGCTTCTTTAGCCAGCCCGCCGCTACGGTTGGCACTTGTATTTTACTGGCGTTGTTCCTGGTAGCTTTAGGGGCCAATATTATTGCGCCAGGCGACCCCTTTACTATTTCCGGGGATGTCCTTCTTCCCCCTTCAGCCTCTCATCTTTTCGGTACTGACGATCTGGGCCGGGAAATGTTCCGGGCCGTCGTCAACGGCACCCGCATTTCACTCCTGATAGGTTTTCTTACAGCCGTGATAGCCACTACGGTGGGCATCATCGTAGGGGGCCTCTCCGGGTTTTTAGGCGGGTGGGTAGACGATATTTTAATGCGCCTGACCGAGTTATTTATGGTGGTACCTCGCTTTTTCCTGGCCCTCCTGGTGATAGCCCTCCTGGGCAGTCACATCGGTCTGATCATAGTGCTTTTGGGCCTGACCTTCTGGCCCGGAACGGCCCGGCTTCTCAGGGGGCAGGTGCTTACTATTAAGACCAGGGACTATATCCTGGCGGCACGGGCCATGGGTGTGCGGGAACGGTCTATTTTAATACGCCACATCCTGCCGGCGGCCCTGCCCCCGGTGGTTACCGAAGCGGCCTTTTTGATAGGGGGGGCTATCCTGGTAGAAGCCGGGCTTAGTTTTCTGGGACTGGGAGACCGCAACGTAGTAAGCTGGGGGACACTGCTTAATAACGCCCAGCAATTTGTGCGGTCGGCCTGGTGGATGTCAGCCTTTCCTGGGCTGGCTATTACCCTGACCGTACTGGCCTTAAACCTGGTAGCGGACGGCTTAAACCAGGCCTGGAATCCAAGGCTGATTAAAAACAGATCAAATTAACCAAGGTTTAATAGAAGTTAAGAGCTTTTTGAATGTACCGGGACCCTAATCAGGCGGCTTAAATACAAAAGCTAAAATCACAATTACTAATTACAAGAATAGGTCGTTTGAGATCAAGCATTAATCTAGTCTCTATCAGAAACAAAATGGGATTTGAACTGGTAATTCTTAAACAAACCTAATCCTGAAACTCCCGCAAGAACCAGTAAGCTTCCACCTAGCAGTTTGTCGGAGAGAGCCTTATTTTGGCCGAAAGGGTACTACCTGTAGTTCTAAATTGAGACGCTTTGTCTATAAGTGGTAGTCATTTC
>JAYSXP010000116.1:0-6179 GCA_043717125.1 Polyangiaceae bacterium
ACGACCGGCACGCCGTCGACCTCGGCGAACTTGCCACGAGGGAACTGCGAGGCGTCCTTCGCCACCGGTACCCGCGACCCGCGCGGCTTCGCGCTCTCCGGGCCGAGGAACTGGTGGTCGTCGCTGCCTTCCGAGAGGCTCGAGACGTCGACCTTCGACTGCCACGAGGACGGCGGAAGTGGAATGTGATCCGAGCTGATCGGACCGCTCACGTCGCCGTCGGGGCCGAAGATGTCGTCCGACAGCGCCTGCCGCTGCGACTCGCTCATGAAGTGACCCGCGGACACGTTCACCGAGTAGACGTCCATCACCTCGTTCGTGAAGCTCGCGCGCAATGTCCCGTGCTTTGCCGGGTCGTCGTCGAGGAGCATCACGGGCTTGAGGCCCGAGCGCGGCTGCGCCTTCAACGTGCGGACGATGAGTCGCCCTGTCTTTGCGGCGCCGAGGACGCACACCGGGATCCCCCACCAGGCCTGCGTGCACAGCTTGTTACGCACGATCGAGCGCGTCACCGGCACGAGGAACAACGTCGCTAGCCACCACACGCCGCGGACGAACACTCCCCACTTCACGATCGGGAGGTTGCCGAGTGTCGAGAGGAGAGACGCACCGAGGTGCACGAGCGAGACCGAGAAGACGATGTCGCGGATCTCGTCGGGCGTGCTCTTCGCCATCGGCGAGAACAGCTCGAGACCGAGGAACGTGAGCAAGCAGAGCGCGATCGACGGAGCGACGACGAGCCAGGACGACCAGTCGGTGGTGCCGAGATCGGAGTACGTGCGCGCCCAGTGTACCGACGTCGCCACGAGAGCGGCCAGGAGCAGCGAGAAGATGTCCGTCATCAGCAGCGTGAGGACGGTGGCGATCGGCTTGGTGAGGACCTTGAGGCCGGCGACGTCCTTGTTCTCGCGCGCCGCGAGTGAAACGTCCGTGCTGTTGCCGGTGGTGGTGCGGACCTTCAGCTGTTCGATGAGCGCACGCGCGATCGCCTGCTCGGAGCAAGCGCCGAGCGACACGAGGATGCGGCCGATCTGTCCGCCGCGCTCCTCCTGCATCGCGATCGCGCGATCGATGTTCTCCTGCGTCGCCGACCCGTTACGGAGGAGCACCTCGCAGAGGAGGCTGCCTCGCCGCGACGACACCGCAGGCGCGGAGGAACCGAGCATCCCCCCCTGCGGGATGCGGATCACCGGACGAACGAGCTCCGCCGGATGCCCGGCGTGCTTCGCCATCGCCTCGTCGGCTTCCGTGTCGGTGGGCATCGCGCCGCCGTCGGCCGACACGGACATCGGGGGGAACGCCGGCTTCGCCTCGATGCGCGGCGGAGGCGGTGCTCCAGCGGCCGGCATGACCTTCGGGGGGATTGGCGTGATGCCGACGGCCGCGATCCCTCCCATGAGCGTCGCCTTCGCAGGACCCGAGCCTGCCATCGTCGCCGGCGTACCCGCGTGTGGCGTTCGGCGGCGCGGAACGATCGGGGGTGGATTGCTCTTGCCTGCGCCGATCAACGTCGCCGTCGCCGGTGGCACGGAGGCCATCGACGACGACGTCTTGTTCGCGAGCTTCGGCTCGAGCTCGCTCACCGCCTCGCGGGCGGCCTTGGCCTTTGTTTCGGCAAGCTTGCGCACGCCCTCCTCGATCGCGGCGCGCGCGCCGTCCGGAAGACTGGAGGAGAGGGTCGCGGAGAGGGTCGCCTGCAGATCCTCTGCGGCCTTGACCTCGGTGCTGTCGGCCTTGCTGCCCGGGTCCGGAGGCGAAGGCGCCTTCACGTCTCCGCCCTGCTCAGAGCTGCTCACCCGCGAGAGTATAGACGAGTCTTTCGTCCCGCTTCCACCGCGGAACCACCCAAGAGCGCAGCACTTCACCGAGAAGGTAGAGGTGCTCGAAGTGATCCCGAGGCCCGGCGCCCCGGAAGCCGCGCACGTGGAGATTTCCGGCGTCAGCGCGGGTGACGAGCTTCATCGACCGCCAGTCGCCTTCGTCGGCGATTGCCGTGGCCTGGGCGTGGACCTCGATCGCAGTGAGCAACGCCTGGGTAGCCTCGGTCGAGCTCGCGTAATCCGGCGGGACGATCGCCGAATGCGTGATCGCCATCGTCTTCTGACCGGCCGCAGCGTCCTTCGCGAAGCGCACGAACGAGCGAATCATCTTGAGGTCGACGCGGTCCGCACCTTGCGCGGCGGTCTTCGGGTTCGGATCCTTGTACTGCGAGTGCAGGCTGTCGTTGAGCACGACCGTGTCGACCATCGCGTAGTAGCGCTCGACGCCCAGGATCTTGCCGACCGCCGCGAAGCCGGCGCTCCACGAGGCGAGCGCGAGGTGCCGGACGTGCAGGCCCTTCTTGCCCGTCTGCGTCTCCAGGCTCTTCACGAGCTCGTCGAGCATGCGCCCGAAACGCGCGGGATTGGCGAGTGCATCGGAGTACGCGCCGCTGCCGATGCCGTAGCCGCACGAAACGAAGACGGCGTTGGCGCCGCTCTCCTTCATCTGGCGCTCGGCCATCTGACCCGCGTGGAAGTGGAACACCACGTCGACGCCGCCGTCGTCCGAGACGAAGCCCGCCGTGGGCGAGAGGTACGTCCCGAAGCTCAGGCCGCGCCACCGCTGCCACTCCTCGTGGGTACGCAGGGGCGGGACCGGGACGCGGGTCGCGGTGCCGACGCTGGCATTGTCCGGCGCGGTCTTGGCGCGCGCGGCGGCAGAGGCAGCCTCGGCGACCACGGGGGTGGACGCGCCGGGCTCCGTCGCGCTGGCGACAGGGGCCTGCGCGATGAACGCGCTCGCGAGAGCCGCACAAACGATGCGCAGTGTTCCCGGGTGGCTGGCGCGGCTCCCCATCGATTGGGCAGCCTATTCGCGGGAGCGATAGTTTGAGCTCAAAAAAGGTTCGAAGAGGGCATTTCGGTGGCACATGGACCTACCCGACCGCAGGATTCCACGGGAAAATCTGCCACGAAGTGCGGCCGCGAGGGGCTCCCGGAGGTCGTTCAGTCGATGCGGAGGCCAGGCGCCGGGAACTTGGCGCATAGCGCCTTGACCTCGCCCGCGACCTTCGCGATCTCGGCCTCGTCGGTGGGCTTCGACACCACGCGCTCGATCCACACGGCGAGCCGCTCCATCTCGGCGACGCCCATGCCGCGCGACGTCACGGCGGGGGTGCCGATGCGAAGGCCCGAAGGGTCGAAGGGCTTCCGCGGATCGAAGGGGACAGCGTTGTAGTTGGCGACGATGCCGGCGCGATCGAGCGCCTGCGCGGCCGGCTTGCCGGCGATGCCTTTGCTCGTGAGATCAACGAGCATGAGGTGGTTGTCCGTGCCGCCGGTCGTCACCGCGAAGCCGTGACCGACGAGCGCCTTCGCGAGCACCTTCGCGTTCTCGACGACACGGTAGATGTACTCCTTGAAGGAAGGCTCGAGCGCCTCGCGCGCCGCCACCGCGATCGCGGCCGTCGTGTGGTTGTGCGGTCCGCCTTGGAGTCCGGGGAACACGGCCTTGTCGATCGCCGCGGCGTGCTTCTTCTTGCAGAAGATCATGCCGCCGCGCGGGCCGCGAAACGTCTTGTGCGTCGTCGACGTGACGACGTCGGCGATGCCCATCGGCGACGGGTGCGCCCCGACGGCCACGAGCCCCGAGATGTGCGCGATGTCGGCGGCGAGCACGGCGCCCACCTCGTCGGCGATGGAGCGGAACTCCGCAAAGTCGAGGGCACGCGGGTACGCGGTGGTGCCGGCCCAGATGAGCTTCGGCTTGTGCTCCTTGGCGAGCTTGCGCACCTCGTCCATGTCGATGCGGTGGTCCTCGCGGCGAACGCCGAACGGGACGCTCTTGAAGTACCTGCCCGTGATCGACACGGGATGGCCGTGCGTGAGGTGACCGCCCGCGGGGAGGCCGAGGCCCATCACCACGTCGCCGGGCTGGAGAAACGCGAGGTACACGGCGAGGTTCGCGGGGCTCCCGGAGTAAGGCTGCACGTTGACGTGCAGGTCCTCCTCGCCGCCCGCGGCCGCGGTGCTGCCGAAGAGCTTCTTGAGCCGCGAGATCGCGAGCTCCTCGACCTGGTCGATGACCTGCTGGCCCTCGTAGTAACGCTTGTGCGCGTAGCCCTCGGAGTACTTGTTGGTGAGACAGGAGCCCGTCGCCTCCATCACGGCGCGCGAGGCGTAGTTCTCGCTCGCGATGAGGCGCATCGTCTCGTGCTCACGGACGTTCTCATCGTCGATGAGCTTTGCGATCTCGGGGTCTGCTTGAAGAAGGTTCCGCTCGGCCATGGTCAGCAAATAGCCCACAAATCACGCCGCGTCACCGGTGAGCCGTCGTATATAGATGAGCGATGCGTGGTCTCGTGACGCTCGCCTGCGTATCCGTCGCAGCGCTCCTCTCCGGAAGCTTTTCTTCGGTCGCGCGCGCCGACGAATCGCCGCCCGCGGGTGACGCGCCTCCTGCGGTCTCGATCCCCTCCTCGGCGGCGGCCGCCGAAGCCGCGCCGCTCCCGCCCGTGGACCAGCCTCCCTCACCCGACGTCGCAGAGGATCCGACGCTCCGCAAAGTCGTCTCCGAGCGCCGTGCTGGCATCGTGATCGGCGTCGCTCCGGGCATCGGCTTCGCCGGAGCGAGCGGCTATCCGAACAACGCGCGGCTCGTCGGCAACGGCGACTTCTACTCCGAAAGTCCGATGCTCGTCGGCACCTCGACGACGTACTTCTTGATGGGCGCGCTCACCGACTACGTCTCGTTCGGACCGATGGTGAACATCGCCAAGTTCGAGAGCGAGAGCTGGAAGTCGACGGGGCTCGGCATCGGCTTTCGTGTCGAGGCCTTCCCGCTGGTGCGTCTCTTCCCGATGCTTGCGGACAGCGCGATCTACGGTCAGGCGGGCGTGGGCTCGACGGAGCTCCAGGCCAAGGGGAACTACCCGAGCGCCGACGGCACCCAGTCGTTCGCGGGCATCGGCCTGCACCACGAGTTCCGTTTCTTCCGGATGCTCGGCGGCCACGTCTCCGGCGGGCCGTACGTCGAGTACGACGCGATCTTCGCGACGAGCGCCGAGCGGCACTGGGCCTCGGTCGGCTTTCGCATCGCGTGGTACGGCGGCAGCGTTCCCCCGGACAAGCAGTAGGGGTGCGCGAGGAGAGGGGCGTGCCCGTGCCCGATCTCTCGCGCGGCGCCCAACGCAGGCGCTACTCTTGCACCATGCGATCGGCCTGGCCGGCACTTCTTCTCCTTCTCGTCCCGACGGGATGCTCGTCGGCGAGCGACACGCCGATTCCGCCGCCCTGCGAGGGCGTCGTGCCGGCGGAACAGGAGGCCTGCCTCACCGACCACTACTTCCACGGCTACGCCGACCAGGCGATCACGGCCTGCACGGGCTTCGTCGCCACCCAGAAGAAGCTCGCCGCGCGACGCGAGATCGATTTCTTCACCGGGGCCACGGTCGTCGACGCGTACGTCCGCGCCGAGGGCCAGTTCCTCCAGCGCTACTACGAGCCCTACGAGCTCACGTTCTTCACGCGGGCACCTGCCGCGCCCGCGGGCTTCTCGTTCGCATTGAACGCGACGAACGCCCAGCTCGCCGACCTCGCGCGGAAGGCGGGGATAGCGTCGGGGACGCAGCCGACCGCAGAGCAGTCGAAGGCGCTCGAGCAGGCCACGGGGGAGCTGCTTTTCGCCGACCTCCGCAACTTCGTCCGGTCGCAGTCGAGCCCACCGCGGAGGTCGATCAACGTCGTCGTCCTCGCGCACATCGCGTCTCCGGACGTCGCGGCGTCGTTCCAGGGCGGGGTCATCGCGGGTCTCGGCCTCTCGCCGACCCTCTTCAAGAACGTCGCGGCAGACGACCCGAGCAAGAACCTCTTCGAGCTGATCGGCCTAGGCGACGACTTCACCCCCACGCTCTTCGTCGGGCACACGGACGTCGTCGCGCTCGCGAGGAGCCCCGACGTCATCGTTTCCCACGAGCTCGGCCATGCGATGGGGCTCCAGCACACGACCGGTCCTGGGGATCTCATGACGCAGTACGCCGCATCGAACGCGTGCATTCCTGGGCTCACGGACGACGAGATCGAGGTGATCAAGAGCACCAGCGCCGCGCTCGGCGTTCCAGGCGCCGCCTGCGCATGGCAGCGGCTCTTCGATCTCCGGGACTCCGTGGTGCGCGCCGTCCTCGCCCAGAGCAAGTGACT
>JAYSXP010000117.1:0-6176 GCA_043717125.1 Polyangiaceae bacterium
GCGTCTCCGGTGTGGCGCTCCTCGCCGCTCACGTCGCCGGAGCCGTCGGCGCCGAGCGTGACGGTCCAGTTGACGTCGGCGCCGTGATCGTCCGGTGAGCTCGCGGGGAGCTGCACGATCTCGGCGGGACCAGTGTCCATGCGGAGAGCGACGGCGCGCGCGTCCATCGAGGGGATCGGACCGAGGCGCGACTGGGGGCTCGTCGCGTCGAGGTACTGGCCGCCGCCGGGCCCCGGGAGGAACGCGATGCCGTGGTCGAACATCGGCACGGCGACGTTCTTCGAGAGCATCACGGAGGGCTGACCGGTCATGCGCGTCTGCACCATGACCTCCTGGGCTTCGATGCCGACCGCGCGGAGGAGCGTGATGAGGAGGATCGCCTTGTCGTCGCAGTCACCCTCGCGACGCGCGAGGAGCTGCTGGGGGCGGTTCGGAAGCCACCACTCGCCGCTCACGTAGTTGACGTAGCGGATGTCGTCGGCCACGAACTCGAAGAGCGCGCGCAGCTTTTCTTCGCGGGTCGTCTTGCCCTTGGTGAGCTCGGCGGCGATGCGACGGACCTCCTCGTCCGGCTCGGTGAAGCCGCGCACGGCCTCCGCGTACCACTTGCGGAACGCGTCCCAGGTCTTGAACGTGGAGCCGACGATGACGGGCGAGATCTCCGTGAGCTGCGGGCTGAGCGGCTCCTCGGGAATGCTCGCCGGCTTGTCCCAGATGAGCTGGATGACGTGCATCCCGCGCTCGTCCTTCTCGATCTTCTTGAAGGGCGCGAGCTTGTCGTGCAGGACGTCGACGTAGAGCGGGTGACCCGGCAGCGTCTCGACGACCACCTCGTTGTAGAGGAGGGGATGGCTCGCCGGCGCGCCGGCGTAGTCCATGAAGTAGAAGGGCGCGTCGCCGCGACCGCCGACGGCGGTGCTCGTCCACTGGCGGATGACGACCTCGACGGTGTCACCGGCCTCGAGCTCGGGCCAGCGGATGCGCGGACGCGCGCCGTCGTTGTGCTCCTCGACGGGGAACGCGACGCCGCCCGCCTTGCGATGGACACGCGCGCGCAGGATCTCGGTGAGGTCACCCTCGGGCGGGATCGGTTCGAACAGCTCTTGCTGCGTGCGCGGGGGGATGACGATCTCGCGCGCGTACTGGATCAGCTGCGAGACGCGGTTGTCGGCGTGCATGCGGACGGCGCGCAGCCAGTGGAGCTCGCGATCGGCGACGTCGGGCGCGCCCTTGTCGGGGACGCCCTTGCGTCGCGCGAGGATCGTCGCAATCGGAGTGAGCCAGCGCTCGTCGTCGCCTGCCTCCGGCGCCGGACGCGGCGGCCCGCCAGGCTTGCCCGAGCCCGCGTTCGTACGGAGCGCGAGCTCGGCGCGGTACTTCGCGTCACCAGGCGCGAGCTCTCGGGCGCGACGCAGCGCGACGAGCACGAGCTGCTGATCCTTCGGGTCGCTCGAGGCTGCCGCGAGCTCGCGCGCGAGCCCGGCCCACGCTTCGGGGCGATTGGGCGCCCAGCGTGCCGCCGCGCGGTAAAGCAGTGCCGCAACGTCGTGCGCGCCGGCGTCGGTCACGTGCTTGGCGACCGAGAGCGCTTCATCCGCGTCGTCCATACCGCCGGCGAACGCGTCCTCTGCGGCTTTCACCACCTCGTCCTTGCCGCGTGAGCCCATGGCGTCGACGAGCACCTCGCCGCGGATGCCGCGTCGCGCGAGCTCCTCGGTGACGGTGATCCAGAGCTTGGGATCGTGCGTCCGCGCGAGGCCCGATAGATCCACCACGAGCGCGTTCGGCACGCGCTGGGGGCCAGCCTTGAACGAGGCGGCGAGGTCACGCATCGACTGGATGGTCAACGCGTCGACGCGGAGCGCGCGCATGGTACGCGCGGCGAGAAGGAGCGCGTCGTCGTCCTTCTTCGTGTCGAGCTTCGTTCCGCGGAGCGAGGCGATTGCCCAGTCGGGCATGTCCGTCTCGAGGTGCTGTTCGAGGAGGCGTCGGTCGACGAACGCCTGCGTGGCCGTGTCGTTCGCCTTCTGCGCGAGCTGACGCGCGCGATAGAGGCGCCCGCTCTTGTTCGCGCCGGTGCTGATCCATGCCGCCATGGCGACGTGGTCGGCGTCGAGGTCCTTCGACTGGAGGAGGGAGTCGAGCTGCCCGGGCGCGCGCGGGCTCTTCAGATCGTCGGCGCCCGCGAGGAGCCGCACGATCGCCGCGGTGAGCACGGCATCGGTCGAGCCCTTGCCGGCGGCGGCGCGAAGGAGCGGCGTCGTGAGCTTCGAGGTCTTCGCGGCGCCCCACGCGATCGTCTCGCCGGGCTTCATCGACAGGTCGGAGCTCTGCTCGATGCGCAGCGGAGCGTGCTTGTCGTCCGTCAGGCGGAGGCGAACGCGGCCGGTGTCCTCGAGGGCCCCGGAGCAGACCTTCGCCGCGACGATGTGCGAGCCCGCGGAGGCAAGGACGTTTGCCGCGATGCGGTCGAGGCGCGCGCTGCCGTGGACGTCGTCGCTCTTGCCGATGTCGACGCCGTCGAACACGAGGCGCACCTGCCCGGTGGCCGCGACGCGAACGATGATCGGCGCGGCAGCGGCGAGCTTCACCTTCGAGGCGACGAACGAGCAGCTCTCCTTGCGGGGGTGCACGAACATGTCGAGCGGAACGCCGCGCCCCTGCGCGAACGTCGGCGGCACCGCGCGCCACGCGACCTCGACGGTGCCCCACGAGTAGAACGTCTTCGGGTCGCCGAACGCGGCGCTCTTCGACTGCTCGGGCCCGTCGTGCGCGTCGAGCCCGCCACCGGTGTCGCGGAAGGGGCCGAGCACGGAGACCTCGGTCACGATGCCGACGCCGCGTGCCTTTTCGACGCCCGCGGCGGCGCCCTCGTCCGAGGCGAGCGTGCGTGCGAGAGCCGCGGCCTCACCGCGGACCTCGGCGCTCACGGACTGCGCAGCAGCGATGTCCGCGAGCGCGTGCTCCGCGGCGCCATTCGCGGCGCGGTCCGAGACCGTGGCGAGGAGCGCGAGCGAGGCGATGACGTCCGCCTCGGTGGCCTTGGTGGAGAGGGCGCGCCGCTTCTGCGTCTCGACGATCGCGTCGGGGGTCTCGGCGGTGAAGCGGCCGGCCGCGTCGGCGGTGCCGGCCGGGGGGCTCGCGGTCGCCTTGGTGTCGCCTCTTGCGGGCCCGGCTCCGAAGAGCCCGAGGCCGAGGCAAGAGGAAAGCGACAACAAGAGGAGGAGGGTCCCCCGCGGGTGCGTCGTGCGCGTGCGCGTGCGTGCCATTGAGGCGGCACTATACTCGGATTTCCCGGGACTTAGACCCGTGAGCGTCTCCGTCCTTGCTTCTCGGCACCGATGAGACAGACTGCACTCGCGACGTCGATGGGCCTACATTGAACCACACCCGCCGCAAGCCGTACATTCCGCTCCCGCCGGCACTGCCGAGGTTCGCGCTGCCTCATGAAGAGAGCGCGGCGGACGACGCCTCGGATGCTGCGGCGACGCAGCAACGACCCGCGTTGACGCCGACCGTCGGGCCACGCTCCCGCCGCGTCGTGCGTCGCAAGATTGCCGCCGACTCGACGGAAGAGGTCCAGCTCGAGGACATCCTCCTCGAGGCCTATGCCGAGGAGCCACCGCCTCCGCTTCGCACGCCTCCGCTTCCGAGCGCGTCGGCGCGCGAGTCGATCGCGATGGCGATCGCCTCCGCAGTCCCGCCGCCCTCGCAGAGCGCCGCAGTCGATGCGCTCCTTCGCGCCTCCGATCCTGCATTCGCCCCGTATGTGCCGCCCCAGGGTCAGGGCTTCGTGAGTCCGTACGCGCCTTCGTACGGGTACGGGTACGGGTACGGGTACCGCGCGTCAGGCGCCGACTTCGAGTCGCAGAGCGTCGCGCCCGTGATGATGGCGACGACCGCGCCGCCGCCGGCTCGTCCGGTCTTCGCGAACGCGCGCGTCAATCGCGTGGCCGTCGTTGCGATCTGGTCGTCACTCCTGCTCGTCCTCAGCGTCGCGCTCGGCGCGGCGGTCGTGCTCGGAATGAAGCGCGGCACGTTTGCGCGCCTGCGCGACAGCGCGAAGTCCGCGTCGCTGCATGCGCGCGAGGTCAAGTCTGCGCCTGCCGCCGCCGCTGCACCGCCTGCAGCCGTAGACACGCATGTCGTCGCGCCCGCGCCCTCGCAGCTTCCCCGCGTCGCCCCCGTCGCCGCGGCAGCGCCGGCCGCGGTCCCGACGGTCCCGACGGTCCCGGTCGAAGCGCTCGTGCCGTCGCCGATCCCCGCCGACGCCTCGCTCGTCGCGTTCCCCGCGTACGCGCAGGGTCACCGCGTCTTCATCGACGGTCGCATCGTCGCCGTCGCGGACGGCTCGCCGACGAAGGTGAAGTGCGGTCGTCACGTGGTGAAGATCGGAACGGCTCGCAGGCCGCGCGTCCTCGACTTTGCGTGTGGCCGCGAAGTCGTCGTGAAGTGAGCCGTCGCGCGCGCGGGCTTGCGGCCGGTTAGATCCTCGAACGACGGGTCGGCGCCCGACGACCAGAAGAGCGTGGCGCCGAGGCCGTCGTCCGTGAAGGGCATGCGCATCTCCGCCGGCGCTTTTGCTGCGCGCGCGCCGTCTATTCGAGCGTCCAGCCGCAGCCCTCGGCCGCGCGTTTCTTCAGCGTATCTGCGGTGACATTGCAAACGTCGTGGCTCTGGAAGCTCTTCTTCGTCGTGCCGTTCTCGATGCACGCGCAGGTGACGCCGCCGGTGGCCGACTTGCAGTCGATGCGGTCGGTGCCGCCGGCGCACAGCGTGTACTCGGCGGCGCAGGTCGGGCCCTTGTTCTCGGTGGTTGTCCCGCAGACGATCTCCTCGTTCTTGGAGCAGCCGGTCGTCGCGGAGCTCGACACGAGCATCGCGAGCGCGACGACGAGGACGAGGACGGGGACGAGGACGGGGACGGCCGCTCGTTGCCCCAGGCTTTGCCTCTCGCTCGTCATACACGCGAGTATACGTGGGCCAGGAGACGGCTACACTTGTCGGTGATGGCCGAAGCCGAAGCCGAACCCGAGCTCGACGCGAAAGGCGAGGCCAAGATCTCGGACGATGATCTGGAGGACTGGGTCGAGGTTCGCCGCTTCGACGACGCGATCGGCGTGACGATGATCCGGGATTTTCTGCTCGACCACGACGTTCGTGCCGCGATCCGAGGCAACCCCCAGGCGACGCGCATGACGTGGTCGCAGACCACGGACAACCTTCGCATCGTCGTCGCGCCGGCGGACCTCGAGAAGGCGCGCGAGGCGCTTGCCGCGATGAGCGCAGGCGACGCCCATCCGTTCCGCGGGCCGTTCGAGCGCCTCGCGGAGGACGAGAGCGAGGAGAAGTTCGAAAAGCCGCGGAGCGGTCTCGGCGCGGCGATGCTCGCGTGCTTCGTCCCGATCGGCGCGGGGCACTTCTATGCGCGCCACGGCGCCGCCGGGACCATCTTCGCGATCGCGATGATCGGCGCCGTGCTCGGCTCGATCGTCTTCGGGCACCTCGAGCTCTTTCGCGCGTGGATGTTCCTCATCGTGATCGACGCGGTCGGCTCGTTCTTCGCGGTGCGTCGCTTCAACCAGAAGCGCGTGCCGTCGGAGGCGGTGCAGCGACAGTGGGCGATGGGCGCGGTGGTCGCGGCGTACGGACTTGCCTGGCTCCTCGCCCGTTCGTCGTAGGACCCCTCACGTGCCGACGATCGGCCGTATGGCCAAGCGATCGCAGAATTTGCGCCATCGCGCCGCGTGCTTCGGTACCCTCTGCCGTTTGGAGGTTCGCCGAAAATGAAGAACATCGCTCTCGTCCTTTCTTTGTGTGCCGCGGTTGCGGGTTGCAGCGGTTCGTCCGGCGATGCCGGCGCCAAGGGTGATCCCGGCGCGGCGGGCGCCACGGGCACGCCTGGTGCGGCGGGTACCGCAGGTGCGGCGGGTACGGCGGGTACGGCGGGTACGGCGGGTACGTCCGGCGCCAAGGGCGACCCGGGCATTCCGTTCGATGCTGGCACTCCGGTCCTCGCGAGCTGCAAGGCGCTCAAGACTGCTGTC
Organism: Polyangiaceae bacterium; assembly: GCA_043717125.1. GTDB lineage: Bacteria > Myxococcota_A > Polyangia > Polyangiales > Polyangiaceae > Labilithrix. The sequence continues at coordinate 6,048 of JAYSXP010000117.1, forward strand.
CCGGCGACGACCAACGGCACCTTCAAGCTGCACGCCGGCGGCATCGACTTCGACGCCGTCTGCAACATGACCGACGGCGGCTGGACGCTGATCCAGTCGCACGTCGCGGGGAGGACGAGCCAGTCGTTC
>JAYSXP010000118.1:0-6175 GCA_043717125.1 Polyangiaceae bacterium
TGCGAGTACACCGCGGTGATGTCTTCGAGCTTGCGTGCGCGAGAGAGCAGGCAGTGAGAGACGGCGAGGATGTACTCCTGCCGGATGAACAGCTCGCCCTCGAGAAGCGCGTCCGAGGTCATGCTGACGGCGCCCTCGGTGGAGTTCTCGAAGGGGACCACGCCGTAGGTCGCGTCTTTGCTCTGGACGGCGTCGAAGACGGCCTCGATGGTGGCCGACTCTCGGTAACGAGCCTGGAGCCCGAAGAGGTGGCGCGCGGCCATCTGCGAGAACGTTCCCTCCGGGCCGAGGTACGCGACGCGAAGCGGCTCCTCGACGGAGAGGCAGCCGCTCATCACCTCGCGGAAGACGGCGCGGATCGCGTCCGGCGGGAACCGATCGGCGCGCTTCACGAGGCGCTCGAGGACCTGCCTCTCCCGCTCGGGATCGTGGAACACCTCCACGTCGGCCGCGCGTTTCACGGCGGCGACCTCGCGCGCGACGTCCGCGCGCTGCTCGAGGAGCGCAAGGATGGTGTCGTCGAGGGCGTCGATTCGAGCGCGAGCCTCGCCGAGCTGGGGCGGGGGTCGGCGGGGCCCGTGCGGGGAGCGCGGGGAGGACGGGGAGGACGGGGAGCGCGGGGAGGACGGGGAGCGCAGGGCCCCGCGAGGTCGCCCCGATGGAACCTTGGCGCCACGCCGGTCCGAAAGGGACTTCACGCCGGCATCGTCGCATGACTAGGATACTTCCGCGATGCCCGAAGCCAACGTGCTCTTTTCCGTGACCGCGGTCGTCGTGGTCGGGCTCGTGGCGTGGGTCGCCGTCGTTCTCAAGACGACGAAGGAGCCCTGGTCGCGGCAGCCGGTTCCGCAGCCCCGGACGCAAGACCTGTCCGTCGAGGGCGACGCGGTCGAGCCGGCGAAGGCTGCGGACGACGCGAAGGTCGAGGAGCCCGCGGACGACGCGAAGGCCGAGCCCGCGGACGACGCAAAGGCCGAAGACGCCGCCGCGAAGGTCGAAGATGACGTCAAGCCCGCGAAGTCGTCGGTGTGAGCGCACCGGCCGCCTCCCGCGACGTGGCTGCGACCGTCTCTAGCCACTGGATGTTGGCGTAGCGCAGCGCGAGGAAGCGGCGTCCTCAGCGAGCAACGCCGAAGCTGACCTGCGGAAAGAGGTCATCACCGCTGTCGGTCCGTCGCATCGCATCCAGCGTCGCGATGACGACGTCGTAGGGCACCTGCGCGTTGGCGCTGATCATGACGTCCCGCTCGTCCGCGAACATCGAGGCGGAGGCTTCCTTCATCGTCGAGGCGAGTGGCCATCGTGATGCAGACCGCCACGCGAGCGCGATGTTTCCGATGTTTCCGCGGTGATCGTGCCTCGGTGCGAATCGCATCGCCGTTGCGAATGACAACGTATAACTGCCCGATTATAATCAATATTATGGGAATGAGCCAGGCCGCTCTACGGTCCATGCTGCGCAATGGAGGACCTGCGACGCTCCGCGACACCACCGAGCAAGGGCTACGCGGCAGCGCTCGGCGGCATCGTTCGTCGTTTCGCGGAGGACTGGCGTGACGTACCGCGCGCGCGCTCCTTCACGAGCGATCTCCTCGCCGGTCTGACCGTCGCTGCGGTCGCGCTTCCGCTCAACGTGGGGCTCGCGATCGCCAGCGGCATGCCTCCTTCGGCCGGTCTCGTCGCCGGAGCGGTAGGCGGCATCGTCGCGGGCATCTTTGGCAGCTCGAGGCTCCAGGTTTCGGGCCCCGCGGCCGCGCTGAGCGTGATGGTTCTCGCGCTCGCGAAGGATTTCGGCGTCACGGGCGTCGCGGCGGCGACCATCTACATCGGTCTCTTCGAGCTCGCGCTCGCGCTTGCGCTCGCCGGTCGCGTCATCAAGTACGTGCCGGAGTCCGTACTCGCCGGCTTCACCACGGGCGTGGGCCTCAAGCTCCTCGATCAGCAGATCCCCGAGCTGCTCGGCTTTCCCGAGGTCGTCGACTGGGCCTCGAAGGGCGGCAACGCCAGCACGATCGATCTCTTCACGATGATGCACCACCCCAAGTGGCTGCACGACGTCTCGTGGCTCGCCGCGGTCTCCGGCGTGTTCGTCGCGTTCGTCGTCACGTCGATGCGCCAGTTTCGTCGCTTTCCGGCGGCCATCGTCAGCATTGCGCTCATCACGTTCGTCTCGATCTATCTCGAGTGGGACATCGAGCGCGTCGCGAGCGTGGGCGCGGTCCCGTCGCACTTCCCGTCCGCGTCGCTCCCGCTCGTCCCTGACGAGCGATGGATCGATCTCTTCCTGCGCGCGTCACCGCTCGCGATCCTCGCCGCGGCCGAGTCGCTGCTCTCCGCGAGCGCCGTCGACCGCATGGCCGAGGTGAAGAAGCCCCACGATCCGAACCTCGAGCTCGTCGGTCAAGGGGTCGCGAACATCGTCGTCGGTCTCTTCTCCGGAATGCCCGTCACGGGCGTCGTCGCGCGAAGCGGTGTGAACGTGCAGAGCGGTGGCAAGACGCGTCTCGCTACGATCTTCCACGCGATGCTCCTCGCAGCTGCCGTCATGTTCCTCAGCGGGCACATCAGCCGCGTTCCGCTCGCCGCCCTCGCCGGCCTGCTCTGCGTCATCGGCTTCCGCCTGCTCGAGGTCTCGACGCTCATCCACCTCTATCGCGCCCACAAGCTCGAGGCGCTCGCGTTCGCCGTCGCGGCGGTGGGGACGGTCTCCGGGCATCTGATGACGGGCCTCGTCGTGTCCCTCGCCATCCACTTTGCGAACCGCTGGCTCCATCGGCACGAGCGCGCCGAGCTCGCGCAGATGGAGGACAACAAGCAGAAGGGGGTTCGGGCCGTGCTCGCGCGAGGCAAGGGGGAGGCACGTCGCCCCGCGCATATGGAGGCGATGCCCTCCGAGCATCGCAAGTGGCTCGGCCAGATCCGCGAGCGACCGCTCATCGCGGCCAGCGCGTTCGTGCACCCCGCGGCGACCCTCATCGGGCGCGTCGTCCTCGGCGAGCACGTCCACATTGCAGCCGACACGTCGGTCCGCGCCGATGAAGGCTCGCCCTTCCACATCGGCGCGAACACGAACATCCAGGACGGCGTCGTCATGCACGCGCTGAAGGACAAGCGCGTGATGGTCGCCGGGGAGGCGTGGGCGGTCTACGTCGGAAAGAACGTCTCGCTCGCCCACGACGCGCTAATCCACGGCCCTTGCTACATCGGTGACGAGACGTTCGTGGGCTTCAAGGCCGTCGTCCACGACTCCGTCGTCGGCGCCCACTGCTTCATCGGCATCGGCGCGGTCGTCGTCGGCGTCGAGATCCCCGACGGGCGCTTCGTGCCGCACGGTCGCATCGTCGACAGCGCCGACGCCGTCGACGCGCTTCCGCTCGTCACCGAGGTGCACAAGGAATTCAACGAAGACGTGGTGGAGGTCAACCGCGGGCTCGCAGTCGCCTACCACCGCCACGCGCGGGAAGGCGAGCAGGCCGTCGCGCTCGCGCGTCGCCGCGCCGACGAGGACTTCGCAGAGGCGCCCGTCTGGGATGTTCGCTGGTCTCGCTCCGCAGCAAAGGAGAGGTTCTGAGATGCTGATGCTCGGTGTGGTCGTGGGGGTCATCGTCTGCGTCGTCGCAGTGGCGTATCGCAGCATGTTTCGCGTGGAGGAGGGGCACCTCGCCGTGCTCGTCACGTTCGGTCGCGCGGAGACCAAGGGAGGCAAGCACGAGCTCGTCACCTACGGTCCGGGGCTCCACACGAAGAAGCCGTGGCAGAAGGTCGTGCCGGTCTCGATCAAGGAGCAGAACCTCGACCTCAATGCGGAGGAGGGAGGTGGAACGGCGATGGCCGACGACGGTACGATCCTGCGGCTCGACTCGTTCGTCCGCTACGTCCCGGTCGAGGAGGTCCTCTACGAGCATCTCTTCGGCGTCGAACGGCCGCTCGAGCACATCACCGGGCTCTTCACGTGCCTGCTCCGGAACGAGATCGCGAATTTTCGCGGTCCGACGCGCGTGCCCGCCGAGGGCGAGGAGGATGAGGACGCGGCGGCGCTCTCGACGCGCTTCGACTTCGCAGGTCAGGCAGGGTCGTACGCCTTGATCCGCCGCGATCGAAGGCTGCTCAACGAGCGGATCCAACAATTTTGCCACGCGAAGATCGACAATCGCTACGGCGTGCGCTTCGTCGCCGTCGACCTCGCCGACATCCTGCCGCCCGACGAGCTCGCCGATGCGCTCAACGCGGTGATGCAGGCGCAGAGCGAGTCTGAGGCCCGGCTCTTCCGCGCCGAAGGCGAGTGCCAGCAGCGGATCCTCGCCTCCGAGCGGGGCGTTCGCATCGCGCGTACACGCGCCAATGCGATCGAGATCGAGATTAACGGCCTCGCAGGGTTCCTCGAGGCCCTCGACAGCCGCGGCGTGCTCGAGGCCTACGTCGCGCGCCGGCGCGCCGAGGTCACGAGCGAGTCGCGTGCCCTCTTCCTGAAGGAGACCGGATCATGACCTCGTCGGACATTCTCCAGCTCGTCCTCGGCATCGCGCTCGTACTTGCCGTGATCCCGGTCGGGACGTTCCTCGTGCGCGCCGTGACGATTCAGGTCGAGGACGAGGAGGCCGTGCTCGTCACGCACTTCGGCAAGCTCGTTCAGACGTTCCGCGAGCCGGGCCTCCACTTCCACGGCCCGAAGTCGCTCCCCTGGACCGACCACCAACGGGTCTCCTTGCGGCGTGACTTCCGGCACTTCAAGAACGTGCACGTGAACGACGCCCGAGGGACGACCGTGATCGTCGACCTCTGGCTGGAGTTCCGTGTCACCGATCCGGCGAAGGCCATGTTCTCGGTCGCGGACTGGAACCGTTCCCTCACGAACCTGGTGGCGCACGCTGCCACCTCGATCCTCGGGAGCCGGGAATTCAGGCAAATTTTGAATGATCGGACCGAGCTGGGGACGCTCCTCCAGCACGACATCAGCCAGGAGACGCAGCGCTGGGGCCTCGAGATCGAGAATGTGTTCATTCGCAACGTGAGCCTGCTGCCGGAGGTGTCGCGGCAGATGTTCGAGACGATCGCGGCGAGGCTCGAGCGCGCGAAGGCGCACGTCGACGAGCTCGGCCGCCTTCAGGTGGCGCAGCTCGAGGCCGACACGTCGATGCGCGTGGCCGACCTCGTCGCCGAGGCGAAGGGGCAGTACCCGAAGGCGATCGGACGCGCGCTCGCGGGGCTGAAGCCGAAGCCTGCGCTCTTCAAGGCGTACAACGAGCTGTACGATCTCTCGCTGGTACGTCCGCACCGGACGGTCACGTTCCGCGGGTTCGCCGACGGAGAGCTGCGGGCGGCAGACGCCGCAATGGTGGTGCCGCCGATGGAGGCGAGCGCGAACGGCAACGGGAACGGAAGCGCCGCGCAGCTCCCGCCGCTGCCCGCGCGCGCGGACGGGCTGTTGAAGCGGAGCTCGTAGTCGCTCTTCAGGGAAGCGGATGCTTCACGAAGAAGTCCCACATCGCGTCGGTCGCGTTGATGTCCGTCGTCGTATGGCCCAGCGAGGGGACCGGCGTGCCGCCCGGCCACGTGTGGCCGCCGTTCGCGACGGTGCAGAGGTTGACCTCCGCGCCGGCCTTGCAGCCGTCATACGTCACGCACGTGACCTCGCCGTTCTTCGACGTCTCGCGCGGCGTGAGGCTGCAGCCGCTGCGCCCCGCCCAGCCGGACATCGTCTGCGCGACGGACGAAAAGCCCATCTGCGGGCTGCCGTCGTACGCGACGAGCGGGTCGAGCGTCCCGTGGAATTGGAAGATCGACATCGGGCGCGTCGGGTTGCACGTCGGGATACCGAGGACGCCGGCGACCGGCGCAACGGCTGCGATGCGCGTCGAGAGCTCGCACGCGAGCCGATGCGAGAGAAAGCCGCCGTTCGACATGCCCGTCGCGAACACGCGGTGCGCATCGACGCAGAGCTTCGACTCGACCTCGTCGATCATCTTGCCGACGAAGCCGACGTCGTCGATCGCCGAGCTCGCGGCCTCACCGCAGCACGCGCCGGCATTCCAGCTCTGCGAGACGCCGACGCCCTCGGCGTGGACCGCGATGAACCCGGCGGAGTCGGCCTTCTCGCTCATGTGCGAGAGGAGGTTCTGCTGGACGCCGTTCGACGTGTAGCCGTGGAAGTTCAGGACGACCGGGACGGGCTTGA
>JAYSXP010000119.1:0-6174 GCA_043717125.1 Polyangiaceae bacterium
AGGAGCGTCTGAGCGTTGGCCGTGTTGACGTTGACGGCGCCCTGACCCCACACCGTGACGACGCGCTTCTTCGGGTTCGTGGAGTCGGGGTCGATGAACGTCGACCAGAAGTCTTCGCTGACGCCGCGGACCATGTGGAGCTCGTCGAGCGAGTCGAAGGGCGCATTCTTGCGACGGTAGGGCTTCGGAAGGAGCTGGTACCACGCGTCTTCCACGCCGGAGTTCTGCGCCGCGGACAGCTGGCTGAGATCGCAGTTGAAGCCCAGCTCGTCGACGTCAGCCCAGTCGATGATCGCCTGACACACGGAGACGCGATCGTGGAACTGCCCGGCGCCGTCCTTCTGCTCGAAGATCGTCGAGTATTGCGGCGGGCCGATCAGGCTCATCAGCTCCTGCGCGAGGCGAATGTGAGCGATGTCGTTGGCGGCGCCGAGGTTGACGTTGATCTTCGAGTCCTCGTCGACGATGACGAGCTCGTACTTGCCGCCCTTCATCCCGAGGTTCTTGCCCTGCGAGATGTCGAGGCCGACGGTCGCCGCGAAGTCCTTGCTGGACTCCTCGTCGTTGAAGGCACCGAGCAGGCGGTCCGAGAACTCCCAGACCGGGAGCTGCGGGGGCGTCCGCTTCATGAGCTGGAACATCGGCGCGATCGCCTTTCGCATCGTCGGCTCGCTCGCGATGAGGAGACGCGAGAGGTTCACGGCGCTCTTCGCCATGTACTCGGCCTGGAGGCCGTCGCGCTCCGCGGTCGCCGCCGCGAGCTCGGCGCTCGTCTCGTCCTGGAACTCGGCGAGCATGACGGTCAGGATCGCAATCGCGCCCATGACCATGACGAGCGCAATGCCCGCTTCCTTCTTACGCTTCTTCGCGCGCGCGCGGGCGCGTGCGGAGCTCGGCTTCTCGTGGGTCGGCTTCTCGTGGGTCGGCTTCGTCATCGTGGGATACCGAAGCTGAGGGCCTGCTGCATCGGGAGCATGAATTTCGTGACGAAGCGATACGGCGGGCTGTTCTTGACCGGCTTCAGGACGAGCGTGACCTTCACCTCCAGCGGAAGGCGATTGAGCTGCCCGGTGAGCTGCGTCGTGTCCCACGTGTCCTGCCAGAGGCCGGTGAGCGGATCGAGGTAACGAATGTCGAACAGCTCGATGTCCTCGGCGAGGACGTTGACGACGCCGCCCTTCTTGGGCTCGAAGTCCGCCGGGGCCTGCTCGCGGCGGACGAGATCCATCTTCTCGTCCTTGTCGGGGTCCTTGACGACGAAGTAACCGATCTCGCACTGGTCTGATTCCTTCGCCTCCTTCTCGACGCGACGGTGCGCGAACGAAGCGAAATCCAGGCGATCGAAGGTCGAGCCGTTGGTGGCGATGAAGGCCGTCTGGCGCGTGACGAGCGAGACGCTCGCCGGGTTGTGGAGCGAGAGGAAGGCGCCCTGCATCTCGTGCGTGATCCGGTCGATCGCGTCACGCCCTTGCCTCGCGCGGTCGACGCGCAGGGCCTCGCCCTTGCGCCCGCGCGAGAGCGAATCGAACGCGCCGTAGATGAGCAGCGAGATCATCGCGAGCACGCCGAGCGACACGAGCACTTCGAGCAACGTCATGCCGCGCGAGGCGCCACGGGCACGCGCACGCATGCGAGAGAGAGCGCGGGTCATCGCGTGCCTCCCGAGCTCGAGGTGCCGGTGCCCGTCGGCGATCGCGTACCGCCGCTGCTGCCTGCGCTGCCCGTGGGCGCGGTACCGGGCGCCGCGAAGTCCATCGTTCCGCCGTCGGGCAGGAGCGCGCTGCCGGCGAACCCGCCACGCTGCGGGTTGGTCACGTACTGGACGAGCGGGAGCTCACGCTGGTTGGAACCCTCCTTCCACTTCACGGTGACGCTGATGCGTCGGATGCTCGCTTCGTACATCGGCTTGATCGAGGGATAGAGGATCCCCATGACCATCGAGAGAAGGCCCTGCGTGCCCGAACCGCCGCCTATCTGCGACTGGAGGGACGAGCCGATGCCCGCGAGGCCGGCGTCGACGTCGAGGCTGAGGCCGCCGCCGCTTCCGGCAGGGTTCACCATTCCGGGAAGGCCGGCGGTGCCCGCGGGATCGGCGCCGGGACCGACCAGCGCGCCGCCGTCGCCGAGCGAGTTGCCGCTCTGGAAGTTCGGCATCTCTATCTTCTCGACACGCGCATCGCAGGAGAAGATGTCGCTCTTCTCGTCCTCGCAGCACGGCATGCCGGGGTCGATCGCGTCGAGCTCGGGGTAGCCGAGCTTCAGGAGCTTCTCCTCGAGCTCACTCATCTTGCAGCGGCCGAGCGAGGCCGCCTGGCCCATGTTCGAGGCGCTGCGGTTGCTCGCGGCAAGGCCGCCCTGCGCCGAGAGGATCACCGTCAGCACAAGGCCGAGGATCGCGATCGCGACCATGACCTCGAGCAACGAAAACCCTCTTTTGCGCGCGCGCATCAGAACGCCCCCGGATCTTGCCGCTCGGACGACTGGGTGTCGTCGACGGGCTTGGCCATCACGACGGCGCCGTCCTTGACGGTGACCTTGCCGGTGAGCGGCGCGACGAGCAGGGTGATGGCGTCCTTCTCTTCGTTGGCCTCTCCGACCTTGAGCTGGATCGACGCGCGCTCGGTCTGTCCGCCGGGCCAGAAGTAGAGGTACGCACGGCCCTCCTTGCGCGGCTGGTCATCGTGCTGCGTCTGGACCTCGCGGAACTTGATGCCGCGGTCGAGCGCCTTGTGGCCCTTGCCTGGCGCGCTCGCCGCGAGGCCCATCGGCTCGATCTCGCGGAACGCGACGCGCGGGGCCGTGGGGCCCTTGACGATGCGCCCGCCCTCCTCGACCGCTTGCTTCTCGGCCGAGGTGGCCGCGGCCGCGCCGCCGGTGCCCGTCAGGTCCTTCGACTGGACGAGCATGGGCTGGTCGCCCTCTTCGAGCCAGATCTCGTTCTCCGTGAAGTCCATCACGAGGCGGACACTCTTCGACGTCGCGCTCGCTCGCGAGAACGCGATGCGGACCGCGCCGGAGATCATCGTCGACGAGTGCCGTGCGCGCGAGCTCGCGAGCTGCCCGGAGCCGATCACGATCGCCCCCATCATCAAGGCGACGATCGCCATGACGATGAGCACCTCGATGAGCGTGAGCCCGCGCGCGTGCGCTCGCGCGCGGCGGGCTCGGCTCTGGAGGTGGGTACGGCGATTCATGAGGGTGATGCGCGGTCGCTATTGCGGCTTCACGGCGTTGTCCGGGACGCGGATGTCGTCGCCCGTGTTCTCTCTCTTGTCGGGACCGAAGCTCATGACCGCGACGTCCTCGTCGCCGCAGAGAATCTTGTACGGGGTGTCCCACGGGTCGGTGATCTTCGACGCCTGAGAGAGCTCCTTCTTCTCGCGCAGTAGCTCGACCGTGGGGCACTGCTCACCCGGGTGATCGACGCGGTACTTCTCTGCCGCGGGATGGATCGTCCGCGCGTCCGTCTGCGCCTGCTTCTTCTGCGCCTCGGCGTACTTAGGGACGGCCACGACCGCGACACCGCCGGCGATGAGGCCGACGATGGCGAGCACGATCAGGATCTCGATCAGCGTAACGCCGCGCTTCGCTGCTCTTGCTGCTCGCTTCCACTTCCGGCTCCAGCTCTTCATCACACGCTCTCCTTTGGTCTCGTTCTCAAAATCATTCGACACGGTCCAGGCCATACGGCACACCGTCGGGGCCGTCACTCACGAGATCGAATCCGTGAGGGTCTCGCCTCCCCGGACATGCGAGTCGCAGCGGGCGCCCCCACGCGTCGATCGGCACCTCGCGGGCGTAACCGCTCACGACGAGCTCGTTGAGCTCCTTGGGGCAAGCGCCTGCGTGATCGGCGCGATACGCCGATACCCCGAGCTGCGCCTGCGTGAGGGTCGCGCGGGTGGAGCGAACTCCTGCCGCACGCTCCTCGCGGGCGCGGATCGATACGACGAGAATCAGGCCGAGCACCACCGCGGCGACGAGGCGCACCCGTGCACGGCCGAGGACGCCGAACAGGCCGCGCCTCCGCTCCCACGGGAAGAAGACCTTCGATACTCGCGAGCGGGAAGCCATCATTTCCTCGGGTCAGAGTCAGTTCACGAAGTCGTTCATCTGGATGAGGGGCATGAGGATCGAGAACGCGATGAACCCGACTCCCCCTCCCATGAAGACGATGATGAGCGGCTCGAGGAGGCTCGTCATCGCCTGGACGCGGGTCTCGACCTGCGAGTCGTAGGCGCGCGCGACGTTCTCGAGCATCTGCTCGAGCTGTCCGGACTTCTCACCGACGGCGATCATGTGGACTACGATCGGGGGAAACTCCTTGCTGCGCTTGAGCGGGCCGGCAATCGACTCGCCCTCGCGAATGGCGAGTGCGGCGTCCTCGACGATCTTCGAGAGCTTCGCGTTGTCGAGGACGTGGCGGACGATCTCCATCGCCTTGAGCAGCGGCACGCCGCTCTTGAGGAGCGTCGAGAGCGTGCGCGAGAAGCGCGACACCGAGAGCATCCGGAACACGGGACCGAACAGCGGGAGCTTCAGCTTCGTTCCGTCGAACCAGAGCTGCCCCGCGGTCGTGCCGAGGAAGGCGACGAACCGCGCCAGCACGGCGCCGGCCACGATGCCGATGCCGATGCCTATGCCGTAGTGGAGAATCGACCCCACCACGAAGAAGAAGAGGAGGAGCGCGATGCCTGAGACCGCCGCCAGGACCGTGAAGGCGGTCTTCTTCGTGCCGGCCTGGAAGGACTTGCGCGTGAACACGAGCGTCGCGACGGTCACCAGGAAGCCGACCATCTCGTTCGACGAGAGGGTGTTCGAGATGAAGATGAGGAGCGCGGTGTACCAGGGCAGCGCGCGGTCGAGCGTCGCGTAGATGTTGGTCACCTTCGGGACGACGACGACCATCATCATGGTCATGAGCAGGACGCCCATACCGAGCATGAGGACCGGGTATGCCAGCGCCGCGGTGACCTTGCCGCGGAGGCGGGCCTGGCCCTCCATGAAGTCGGAGAGGCGCTCGAGGACGGCCTCCAGCGTTCCCGAAGCCTCACCGGCGGCCACCATGTTCACATAGATCGGCGGGAAGATGTGGCCGTGCGGCTCGATCGACTTCGCGAGGCTTGTGCCCTCGTTGAGGTCGTCGCGGACGTTGGCGAGGACTTTCTTCAGCTCGTCCTTCTCGACCTGCTCGGTGAGCGCGCTCACCGACTCGACAAGAGGGATGCCCGCGCCGACGAGCGTGGCGAGCTGGCGCGTCATCATCGCGACGTCGCTCACCGAAACGCGATTGAAGAACGCGCCGAAGTTGATGGCGCGGCCGCCCTTCTTCTTGTTGGCCTCCTCGCTCGCCTCCGTGAGGAGGATGCCCTCGCGCTTCAGCGCCGAGCGCAGCACCTTCGGGTTGTCCGCGTCGCGAACCCCCGAGACCTGCTTGCCGGAAGCGACGAGGAGCCCGCGGTAAACAAAGACGGCCATCGTTCTAGACCCTCACGTTTCGGACGCTGGGACGGTCGGCCTCGACCTCCATGTCGTCCTGGGTCGCGAGAAGAACCTCCTCGACGCTGGTCATGCCGCCGAGCACCTTGCGTGCGCCGTCGTCGCGAAGGCCGTCCATGCCCTGCTCCATCGCCGCGCGCTTGATGGTCTGTGCGTCGGCGCCCTTGAGGACGAGCGGACCGACCGAGTCATCCATCATGAGGAGCTCGTAGATCCCGCGACGACCCATGAAGCCGGTCGACGCGCACTTGTCGCAGCCCTTCGGGCGGAAGATCGTGACGTACGGACCGGGGTACGTGTCGAGGATGTCGTCGGCGATGTTCGCGCTGCGCGGGTAATAGCGCGAGCCGGGGATGAGGCGGCGCTTTCGGCGGGCCGCGCAGCGCTCGGGCGTGATGCCGAGCTCCTCGAGATCGTTCGCGGACGCCTCGTAGGACTCCTTGCAGTGCGGGCAGAGCATGCGCACGAGGCGCTGCGCGAGCACGCCGACGACCGACGAGCGGAGGAGGAACGGCTCGACGCCCATGTCGATCATGCGCGTGAAGGCGCCGGGGGCGTCGTTGGTGTGGATCGTCGAGAGCACGAGGTGACCCGTGAGAGAGGCGTTGATGGCGATCTCGACCGTCTCCTTGTCGCGGATCTCGCCGACCATGACGACGTCCGGATCCTGGCGGA